>DASWST010000134.1:0-27519 GCA_036402515.1 Pseudonocardia sp. | reverse complement strand
TCTGTCAGGGCGAGTCGGCACCGCGGCACACCGAGTCGGCGCTCTCAACCACCGGCCGCGGCGGCGGGATCAGGCGGTGGGGAGCGGCTGACTCGGACAGCCGGCGAGTACCCGGTCGATGGCGTCGCGTTCGGCGGGAATAACCCAGAGCCGGTACTTGGTCTTCACCGCGACCTGGCGGGCCACGTAGTGGCACCGGTAGGCCTTGTTCACCGGTAGCCAGGCGGCCGCGTCACGGTCCCGCTTGGCTCCGTTCGTTGGCCCGTCGACGGCCAGCAACTCAACCAGGTCTCCGGCCATCTGCGCGCGGGTCTGCGGGTCAAGTTGCTGGGCGCCGGTCCGCCACGCGTCGGCCAGCGCCACCACGTGGTCGATCTGTACCGCCTCGCTGGTGCCCTGGCCACGCACGAAGTTGATCTGCTTGCCGGTGTACGGGTCGAGCAGCAGCCCGGAGGCGACCACGCACCGGGAACCCTTCCGCAGCTGGACCGCCGTCATGTCCCTGGCCAGCACCTGGTTTCGCTGGTCGCAGCCGGAGTGGTCGGTGTCCGCCCAGGCCGGTCCGAACGCGGCTCGGCTGTAGCCGGTGAGCGGCGCCGGACCCTTCACCGGAAGGGCGGCCAGTGCCGACCGGGCATCCGCCGCCACCACCGAGCCCCCCGCCGGCATCGGCGAGCCCGCCGGCACCGGCGCCGGGCCCGGCACCGGCGCGCCCGCCGGCACCGGCACCACCTGGGGCTCCGGCACGGACGGGGTCGGCGAGGCCGGCGGTACGGGCAAAGGCGCTGGCGGCGTGACCCCGAGATGCATGTTCTGGTTGATCGTTACCGCCGGCGCGATGATCACATGACCCGGCGCGGGTGATACCGCCCACCGCGCGGCAGCGGCGGATCCCACCGCCAACGCGACCACTAGCGCTCCGGTGGCGAATCGGGACGCCACCACCGATGCACGGCCTCGACGCGCCTTTCGACCGGGAGAACGGTGCACCGTGTCAGACATCTTCGACTCCAACGAGCTCGGTGCGGCCAGGAGACCGGCACGGCACCGCCGACCAGCTGGCCAGGCGGCGCGGCCAACCACAAGCGGACCGATACTGCACCGCGCGCGGCCGCTAACCCCGCCAACACGCCGGGCGTGGGCATGATCACTTACTCGAAGCCCTCGGCCATGATTTCGCCAAGCTGTACCGATCGGTATATTTCAAGGGACTTAGGCGGACGACCGGCGGAGGCCACGATGGGAACCGGACGACCTCGCGAGTTCGACGTCGACCAGTCGCTCGACCGCGCGGTTCGGGTGTTCTGGCGGCAGGGCTACGAGGGCACCTCGATCTCCGAGCTGACCGAGGCCCTCGGCATCAACCGGCCGAGCCTGTACGCGGCCTTCGGCAACAAGGAGTCGCTGTTCCGGCGGGCATTGGACCGCTACGCGGGGCGGACGGCCCGCTACGGTCCCGAGTCGCTGGAGCAAGACAGCGCCCGCGCCGTGGTCGAGCACCTGCTCCGCGGCGCAGTGGACGCGACCACTGGCCGAGGGACGCCAAGGGGCTGCCTGGGCGTGCAGGGCGCTCTGGTCAGCTCGCCGGACAATGATCCGGTGCGGCGCAAGCTGGCCTCCTGGCGGCGTGCCGGAGAGGCTGCGGTCAGGGCCCGCCTGGTCCGGGCGCGCGAGGAGGGGGACCTGCCGGGCGGCGCCGACCCCGCCGATCTCGCCCGCTGGATCACCACGGTGATCCAGGGCATCGCGGTCCAGGCTACCGGCGGAGCCAGCCGCCGCCAGCTGCAGCGCGTGGTCGAGATGACGCTGCGCGGGTGGGACGCCGTGCTGGCGGACGCGGCAGCGGCGACGAGCGCCCAGCCAGACGCGGCCGAAGCGAAGGACGCCGAGTCCGACGCGGCGGAAGCGACGGATGCCCAGCCGCCCCCGGCCACTTGACCGCCTCCGCCGATCCGCCTAGATTCATACCTGTCGGTACAGAACTTAACAGCGAGGAGATTTCCATGGCTGGCTCACTCGAGGGCAAGGTCGCCCTGGTCACGGGCGGTTCACGCGGCATCGGCGCGGGCGTCGCCAAGCGGCTGGCGGCGGACGGCGCCTCGGTGGCGCTGACCTACGCGAACTCCAAGGACCAGGCCGACCAGGTGGTCGCGGACATCGCGGCGGCGGGCGGCACCGCGGCCGCCATCCGCGCGGACAGCGCCGTGGAGGCCGACGTGGTCGCCTCGGTCACCGAGACGGTGAGGCGGTACGGGCAGCTGGACATCCTGGTGAACAACGCCGGCGGCGGCGCCTTCGCCACCCTCGACGAGATGGCGACCGCCGACATCGACCGGATCCTGGCGGTGAACGTGCGGGCGGTGATCCTCACGATCCGCGAGTCACTCACACACCTCGGCCCGGGCGGCCGGATCATCAACATCGGCAGCATCAACGCCGAGCGCGTGCCGTTCGCCGGCATCTCGGTCTACGCCGCCAGCAAGGGCGCCATCGCCGGCCTGACCAGGGGCTTGGCCCGGGAGCTGGCGCCGAAGGGGATCACCATCAACAACGTCCAGCCAGGGCCGGTGGACACCGACACCAACCCCGCGGACGGCCCCGCCGCGCCGCTGATGCTCGCCGCGATGGCGCTGGACCGGTTCGGCGACGTCAGCGAGATCGGCGCTTTCGTATCGTTCCTGGCCGGCCCGGACAGCGGCTACATCACCGGCGCCAACCTGAACATCGACGGCGGATTCACGGCGTAATCCGCGATCACTCCGGATCACTCCTCGGCCGGCAGCGCGGATTCGTGCCACCGGCTCAGCAATCGACGCTCCACCAGCACCACCGCGCCGAACAGCAGCAGGGACACCGCACAGGCGGCCAGCACCGCGAGGAACAGCTCCGGTGTGCGCAGCCGCACCGCGCTCTCGGTGATCACGTAGCCCAGCCCGCCCTGGCCGCCTCCAACCCCGGCCACGAACTCCCCGACGATGGCGCCGATCACCGCCGCCCCGGCGGCCACCCGCAGCCCGGTCAGGATGGCCGGCAGTGCGCTGGGCAACCGCAGCGACAGCAGCCGGACCCGGGGCGGCGCGCCCGCCATGGTGTAGAGCTGGACCAGGTTGCGGTCGGTCGACTTGAGCCCGGCCAGCGTGTTGGCGGCCACCGGGAACAGCGCGATCATGGCGGCCACCACGGTGTTCGTCACCGCGCCGGGGCCGAGCCAGACCACGAACAGCGGCGCGATGGCCACGATCGGGACGGTCTGCAGGACGATCAGGTAGGGGTACAGCCCCCGCTCCATCAGCCGCCAACGGGACATGATCAGGCCGACCAGCACGCCACCGATGCCGGCGAGCAGGAAGCCGACGTAGGCCTCACCCATGGTTACCCAGGTCGGCGCACTGATCATGGTCAGCTCGGCCAGCACGGTCCGGCACATCGTCGCCGGGGACGGCAGCATGTACCCGGGAATGTTGAACAGCGCGATGACCAGCTGCCAGGCCGCCAGCCCGACGGCCAGCGCGCCGACCGGCGGCAGCACCGTCCAGAGCAGTCGGGACCGGCCCGGCGCGGTGGAACGGGTCATATCCGGGCGCCTCCCAGCATCTCGGAGATCTGGATCCGCAGCTCGCGCAGCGCGGTGTCGTCTCGCGGCGCGGCGAGTTCGGCGGCCGGCGGGCTGGGCGAGCGGAACAGCCGCACCAGATGGCCCGGCTGGGTGCCCAGCACGGCGATCTGGTGGCCCAGTCGTACCGCCTCGGAGATGGAGTGGGTGATGAACATGACGGTGAGGCCGCGCGAGCGCCACAGGTTCAGCAGCTCGTCGCCCATCTTCTCCCGGTTGAACTCGTCGAGGGCAGCGAACGGCTCGTCCATCAGCAACAGCTCCGGCTCGCTGGTCACCGAGCGAGCCAGCGACACCCGCATACGCATGCCGCCGGACAGCTCCCTCGGGTAGGCCTTCTCGAAGCCGGCCAGCCCCACCATCTCGATGGCTCGCCGGGCCCGCTCCCGGCGTTCGGCGCGCGGCACGCCCTGCAACCGGGCCACCAGCTCCACGTTCGCCTGGATCGACCGCCAGGCCAGCAGGGTCGGATCCTGGAACACGTAGGACATCCGCTCGGTCCGGCGGGTGAGCCGACCGCTGGACGGCGCGGTGAGCCCGGCGGCCATCCGCAGCAGCGTGGTCTTCCCGCAGCCGGACGGCCCGACCAGCACGGTGATCTCGGAGCGAGCCAGGCTCAGGTCGATCGGGTCCAGCGCGCGGAATCCGTTGGCGAACACCTTGTCGGCGGCGGCGAACTCCACCAGCGCGATGTCCGGTTCGACCCGCTGGGCCACCGGCGCCGCCACCTCAGTACGACCCGGACGGCGGGGGCGGCAGCTGCGCCGGCGCGCCGATCGGGGGCAGCAGCGAGTCGTCGAACAGCTCGGTCGGCGACGGGCGGGTCGGGAGCTCGCCCAGCTGCTGCATCTGGTCGAGGAAGGTGCTCCAGCGCTGGACGGTCATCGCGCCGAGCTTGCTGGCGCCGTCCCCGGCGACCACGTAGGGGCGCTGCTTGTCCCAGGCGTACCAGATGCTCTGCATGGTCTGCTGGTTGTTCGCGGCCAGCAGCGCCTGGTTCGCCGCCCGGGCCACGGATACGTCGCCCAGGTAGTCCCGCCAGCCCTGCATGCTCGCGGCCAGGAACCGTTGCAGCTGCTCGTGATGGGAGGCGAGGTAGGACTCGGAGGTGAAGAACACGTCGTTGTAGGGGTTGAACCCGGAGCTGGAGAACGGGATGAAGGTGACCGGGACGCCGGCCTGCTGAGCCTGGTAGGCCTCGTTGGTCGGCCAGCCCTGCTGAACCAGCCGGTCGTTGTTCAGGAAGTTGGCGATCGAGCCCTGGTACTGCTGGGTCTGGAAGCTCACCGCGGCGGTCTTCTGGATCCACGCCGGCCCGAGCTGGCCGGCCTGGACCACCCAGGTCATCCCGGCCATCTGCGCGAACGACTTGATGCCGGTGTCGGCGTGCACCATCACGCCGACCGGGTTGTTCTGGTACAGCGCGCCGATCGCGATGATCGGGATGCCCTGCGCTCGGGCCTGCACGATGCCGGCGGCGTCGGTGAACCCGACCTGCGCCCGGCCGGTGGCCACCAGCTGGGTGGCGGAGACCTGCGGCCCGCCCGGCTGGAGCGTGACGTCCAGCTTCTTGTCCCGGTACAGGCCCTGCGTCTGGGCGGCGAAGAACCCGCCGCCCTCCGGGTCGGCGTACCAGGGCAGTACCAGGGTCAGCTGGTCGTTGCCGTCCGCCGGCGCGGAGTTGGCACCCCCGGCACACCCGCTGAGCACCGCGGCCAACACGGCGGTCAACACGGCCAGCAGCGCGACACCGGCGCGGCGACCACGACTGACGCCCCGACCACCCAACAAGCGCTGCACCGGCACCGAACTCCCCCACTTGGTCTGGCCAACGGTCCATATGGACCAACCGCAGCGTAAGAGTCGCGAGGACCGGCAACGGAGCCGTGCGACACGTTGTGAAGCGATATTTACCGCCGAAGCGTGCCGGCAACATGCGGCCCGGGCTCCCCCTCGGTCCGCATATGCGCCTGAGAGACCGTCTGTGAACTGGGTCAGCGGGTGAGGCGGTTGCTGAGCTGCCACCGACCGAGCGCGCGGACGGACCCTCGCATCGTCCGGAGGTTCCGCCCGGCACCTAACACCTTTGCCGACGCCGTCGACGAAGGCGCGTCAGTGCTGGTGGCCGTGCCGGCCGAGGGTCTCCACGGGGGTCGCGCCGGGGCGGGTCCACTGCGGCACGGGCCGGCTGGTCGGGCCCCAGGTGGCGACCCCATCGGCGTCCGAGCGCCAGTACCAGCAAGCCTGGCCGCCACCCTCGGACGGGTGCCCCTCGCGGACATCGCCGATCACGGGCCAGCCCTCTGGGTTGTCCTCCCACGCCTCGCCGCGGCCGTAAGGCGTCATGTCGAGCAGGCCCAAGGACCCGTTGACCGGCTCGTTGCCACGACCCGTCGTGGAGTAGGTGAGGAACACGCGGTCGCCGTCGCGCAGGAAGCAGGTGAGGGAACCCATGCTGCCGCCGACCGGCGCGTCCACGTCGCGCACCGAGTACCAGGGCTGGGTGTAGCCCATGAACTCGACGTAGGAGGCCACCTCGTCCCAACGACCCGAGGTCAGGACGGCGAACGACACCCCGCGGGCGTTGAGGTAGACGGCGTCCTTCACGTGCCAGGCCGTGGTTGTGCAGCCCTCGCACTGCCCTTGGTGCGGCGCGCCGTCGTACCACATGTGCTTGTAGACCACGAGCTCGTCGCGGCCCTGGAACAGGTCCAGGAACGGGACCGGGCCGTCGGGTCCGACGACCTCGACCGTCCCGTCGAACTCCACCATCGGCAGCCGGCGGCGGGCCGCGGCGAGAGCGTCGCCCTCGCGGGTATGGGCCTTCTCGCGGACCAGAAGCTCGTCACGGGCGGCCTGCCAGGTGGCCAGGTCAGCGACGGGCGGGCGACCGGGCAGCACGGTGATCGGGTCGTCCGGCGTGGTCGTCATGGTGTCCTCCGTGGTGTCTCGTGCCGGGCAGTGTCGTACGACGCGTCCTACGACACCAGAACAGACCCGCGACCCGGCCGGAACTCATCGCGGGCCCTCGGCCGAGCCGGCACGGACCACGTCGGGCTGACAAGTTCACCGGCTCTCACAGGATCTCGGCTGGATTGTGCCAGCGCCGACCACCCTGGACCGCCGACCCGTCGACCCGTCGACCCGTCGACCTAGCTTCGAACCGCGCTGAACCAGACGTCACCAGACCGAGGGAGAGCGCTGGTGGCCGGACCGCCCCAAGTGGTTACATAGTTAGCATATATAACGTCCTATGGGACAGCCTCGGGGGCGCCAGATGACTACCACCAACCCGATCGCCAGCCAACGGCGCGATGACGAGATCGACCCGCCCAGGTATCCGATGCCCCGAGGATGCCCGTTAGATCCGCCCGCCGATCTCGCCCGACTGCGCGCCAGCGCGCCCATCTCCCGGGTCGCACTGTGGGACGGCAGCACCCCGTGGCTGATCACCCGCTACGAGGATGTCCGCGCGGTGCTCGCCGACCGGCGGTTCAGCTCGGACACCGAGAAGGCCGGCTATCCGCCGACCTCCGCCGCCCAGCTGGTCCGCCGGCGCAGCACCCGATCGTTCATCGCGATGGACGACCCCGAGCACGCCAGGTACCGGCGGATGCTGATCAGCGAGTTCACCGTGCGGCACATCGCCGGGCTGCGACCGATGGTCGAGCGGGTCACGCACGAACTGCTCGAGGCGATGGCCGCGCGCGCTACGCCGGCCGACCTGGTGGACGCGTTCGCGCTGCCCCTGCCGTCGATGGTGATCTGTCAGCTGCTCGGCGTGCCGTATGCCGACCACGACTTCTTCCAGGAGCACTCAAGGAGCCTGCTCGACATCACCACCGAGCCGGACGAGGCGCTGCGACGCAACGAGGAGCTGCGCGGCTACCTCGTCGAGCTGGTGGCCAGGCGGGAGGCCGAGCCCACCGACGATCTGCTGGGTCGGCTGACCGAGCGCCGGGTCCGGACCCGCGAGCTGACCCGCGACGAAGCGGCGTCCATGGGTCTGCTGCTGCTCATCGCCGGCCACGAGACCACCGCGAACATGATCGGCCTCGGTACCCTGACCCTGCTGCGCCACCAGGAGCAGGCCGTGCGGATGCGCGACGGCGAGCCAGCGGTGGTGAACGCCGCGGTCGAGGAGCTGCTGCGACTGCTCACCGTCACCCACATCGGGCGGCGCAGGGTGGCCACCGAGGACGTCCAGATCGGCGGGATGACAATCCGCGCCGGCGAGGGAGTGATCGCGGCAAACGAGTCGGCCAACCGGGACCCCGCCGAGTTCGTCCACCCCGACGAGCTGGACTTCGACCGGGAGACCAACCACCACGTGGCGTTCGGCTTCGGCGTGCACCAGTGCCTCGGCCAGCCGCTGGCCCGGCTCGAGTTGCAGGTCGCCTACCCCGCGCTGCTGCGTCGCTTTCCGCGCCTGCGGGTGGCTGTGCCGGCCGAGGAGCTGCAGTTCCGCAACAACATGGTCGTCTACGGCGTGCACGCGCTGCCGGTGGCTTGGTGAGGTGATCGGCATAGAGGTTTCGGTCGACCGGGATTCGTGTGTCGGAGCCGGCCAGTGTGTGCTGTCCGCCCCGGCGGTGTTCGACCAGGACGAGGACGGTCTGGTCGAGCTGACCAACCCGCGTCCGCCGGCCGAGCAGGAGCGGGCGGTGAGCGCCGCGGCCCGGCTGTGCCCGGCACGAGTGATCAGCTTGGGCTGACCGCCCAGGCGCCGCTCATCGAGCCAGTCCGTGCAGCAGCAATTCGGCGAGGTGCCCATAGGCCTGCGCGTCGGCCAGTCCGGTCGAACCGGCAACCTGGCGCCGCTGGATCCGGACCATCACCGAGGTGATCACGTCGGCGGCGAAGGCAACATGCACCTCGCGGAACGCCCCCGCCGCGACCCCCTCGTCGATCAGCTGGCGGACCCGGTGCGCGGCCGCCCGGGTATTGCGCTCGTAGACCTCGGCGGCAGGCTGGAACCCCGCGACGTCGTCGAAGAACCGCGGGGACGCCGGGGCCAGCTCGGCGGACACCGCATGCAGGTAGCCGGACAGCCGCGCGGCCGGCGTGGACTCCGCCGCCAGGGCCGCCTCCACCCGCGCAGTGGCCCGCCGGAAGAAATGCACGACGGCCGCGCGGACCAGCTGTTCCTTGCTGCCGGCGATCCCGTAGAGGGTCCGCTTCGAACAGCGCAGCCGGGCCGCCAGATCGTCCAGGGTGACCTGCCCGAACCCCTCGCCGAGCAGCAGCTCCACCAGGTCGTCGAACAGCTCGGACCGGCGAGCGGCGCCGCGACCCGTGGACTTCGGGCCTATCGCTGGGGCATCGGTCACGTCGCCTACTTTCCCAAACGTCGATCCGCTACTCTAACCGGTACTGACGTACCGCCAGTAGTACCGTTTCCTCCAGCTGGAGTCCCCGTGGCCGTTGACCGCTTGCTACCCACCTCCGAAGCCGAGGACCTGCTCGCGCTCACCCGCGAACTGGGCGACAAGGAGCTCAGCACCCGGGTCGAGGAGCACGAGCGCGCCGAGACCTACCCCGACGGCCTGTTCGCGGTGCTCGGTGAGGCCGGCCTGCTCGGGCTGCCCTATCCCGAGGAGTACGGCGGCGGCGCCCAGCCGTACGAGGTCTACCTGCAGGTTCTGGAGGAACTCGCGGCCCGGTGGGCGGCGGTCGCGGTGGCCACCAGCGTGCACGGACTGTCCTGCTTCCCGCTGGCCAGCTTCGGCACCGAGGAGCAGAAGGAGCGCTGGCTGCCGGACATGCTCACCGGCGCGATGATCGGCGGCTACAGCCTCTCCGAGCCACAGGCCGGCTCCGACGCCTCCGCGCTGAGCTGCAAGGCTGAGCGCACCGACGGCGGATACCGGATCACCGGCACCAAGGCGTGGATCACCCACGGCGGCAAGGCGGACTACTACGCGCTGTTCGCCAGGACCGGCGCGGGCAGTCGGGGCATCTCCTGCTTCCTGGCTCCTGGCGTGGTCGAGGGGCTGTCCTTCGGCAAGCCGGAGGAGAAGATGGGCCTGCATGCCATCCCGACCACCTCCGCGTACTGGGACGGCGCCCTGCTGGAACCCGGCCGGCTGCTCGGCACCGAGGGCCAGGGGCTGCCGATCGCCTTCGGTGCGCTGGACGCCGGCCGGCTGGGCATCGCCGCCTGCGCCACCGGCCTGGCCCAGGCCGCGCTGGACACCGCCGTGGAGTACGCCAACCAGCGCACCGCGTTCGGCAAGAAGATTATTGACCATCAGGGGCTGGGCTTCCTGCTCGCCGACATGGCGGCGGCGGTCGGCTCGGCCCGGGCGACCTACCTGGACGCGGCACGCCGCCGCGACGCCGGCCGCACGTACAGCCAGCTCGCCAGCGTGGCCAAGCTGGTTGCCACGGACGCCGCGATGCGGGTGACCACCGACGCCGTGCAGGTGCTCGGCGGCTACGGCTACACCCGGGACTTCCCGGTGGAGCGGTACATGCGCGAGGCCAAGATCATGCAGATTTTCGAGGGCACCAACCAGATCCAGCGCCTGGTCATCGCGCGAGGCCTGGTCAGAGGCTAGATCAACGATCATCACCATGGGCCGGCCGCGGTTCCGGTCTCCTAAGGTGGGCCGACGTACGCCCCCTCACCTCGGTACGGGCTCAAAGTCTTCTCTAGCAGCCTGCACGCTCGCATGGCACGTTTGGGACGTCCGCGATCTTGCGTAAGAGAGGGTCAGAGCGTCACCGGGCGGCGGTGCACATGATTTCCACGAGGAGCTCGGGGTGGGTCAATCGGGCCTCGACACAGGCGCGCACTGGCGGGTTGCGGGGGTCGACCCACGCATTAAGCTCATGTCGGCTAGCCAGACCTGTGCGGTCAAGAGCTTGCTCTTGTTCGTGCCGGCGTCGGCGAGCAATTCGTCGATGCGCTGCAGTACCTGTGTGGTCTGGGCCTGGACATCGCCAAACGTCGGTTTCGACGGATTACGCCAGATTTGCGGGGACACGACGCCGCACAGATAAACGGTGTCACCTCGGATGACGGCCTGGCTGATGCACGGCCCGCCGGGATAAGGGGTTCCGTCGTCTCTGATGAAGACTCCCTGCCGAGTGATCCCTGCCTCGACAAGCGTCTTGGTCGTGACTTCAGTCATCGCGCACCCCCGGGTCGTCGCCACCTCGTCGGCCGACCGCTGCGCCACCGGCACAACGGCTCGTCCGACGTCGTTGTACCACCGAGTTCGCGAGGGTCTCACGCCAATTTGCCAGGGAGGTCACCCGTTGAACTGACACCGGGCACGTGCGGATTCGCACGTGCCCGGTCGGTTCAAGCCTGGTCTACCGGTTCAGCCGGCAGACGATCTAGAACCAGTCCTGGTCATCCCTGCCTCCGTGGCAGTAGAAATGATGGCGGTTGCGGTCGAACATGTCGTGGCCGCCGGACCGACGGCACTGGTCGCGGTTGGTGTGGTGCCTGTTGTCGTTGTAGCCCCAGGTGGGCAGCGGGCTCGAGAACGCGGCGGTGGACAGCGCGGCGGGAGCTTCCGCGCTGGCCGGGGCTGCCAGTGCCGGCGTGCTCAGCGCACCGACAACACCCATGGCCAGCGCCATCGGCGCCGCCCCACGAGCAAGAATTCGAATTGCACGCTTCATTGTTCAGGGTTCCTTCGGGGTTGGAAATCTGACCTCCATTTGATAGCAGCTGAGATAACCCTGTGCAAATCACCGGCCGCTAAGCTTAGGCACTTTCTCAGGTTTGTGCCGACATAACGTTGATTCTTAAGATGGTCGGCGCGACTTGCCGATCCACCTCGGCGCGGACTTGCCCGCTACATCTCACTTGACCAGGGAGTCTGGTCTGCTTACAGCCTAAACCTGTGTAATGTCTATGAATTCTCAGGCTTAAGCTGATAGGCGCCCCGCTAGGACTGTAGGCGCACTGATCGAGACGCACCGCAATATCAACTCGGAGCTTCCTAATTGCAACTGAGCCCTGCATTTCCGATGGCACTCAGATTTATCAACGTGAAGCATTCTGGGCGCGCGGACACGTTCTCCGTACCGCGAGCGCCCCGGTGCGACCGATCGCTCGAGGGTGCGTGGTCGAGTCATCGTTGTCGGGCTCGAGCCAGCGGCCTAACCTGGTGAACCATGGGTGCCGGCAAGCGCACACCTGAAGACGCGGTGGGCGGGCTCGACGAGATGGCCGACGGCCGAGCGAAGGCAGCGGATCGTCGGGATGAGCGGTCCGACGCCCGGGAGGCGGCGGCGGGCCAACGCGAAGACCGGGCCGATGCCCGCGAGACGGCGGCAGACCAACGCCAAGAGCGAGCGGACGAACGCGAGCGGCGGGCCGACGAACGCGAGCAGGAACTCGACGACCTGGCGAGCAGGCTGCGCGTGTCGCACGCCAGCCCGACCGAACGAGCTCAACAGGCGATCGACCGCAGCCAGGCCGCCCTCATCCGCTCCGACGAGTCCATCACCCGGGCGATCGCCGCGCTGGAGACGTCCAGAAATCGGATCCTCCGCCAGCAGGACGAGATTGACCGGGAAGTTGCCCGAGGCCGGCGCTTGATAGGCCCCGATTAGTGCTGACTAGTCGTGGCCGACGTGCTGACTAGTCGTGGCCGACGATGTTCACCACAGCACCGCTCGGGGATCGGACGAAGAACCTGGTGACGCCCCACGCCTCCTCGGTCAGCGGATGCACGATCTCGTACCCGCGCCGGCGCGCCAGCTCGTAAGCTTCGCGGACGTCGGTCACGCCGACCGAAACGTGTGAGTCGGTCGCGGCCGTTGCGTCCCTGGTGACCAGCTGAACCGAAACCGACCTACCAGTCAAGCCGCGATCGGCGGCACGGCTCAGCGGCCGGGGCAGTAGGTCCCCGCCGAGTCCCGCGCGAAGGCGGCCACATCGCTCGCCGCCAGGTTCGGCATGAGCTGGGCGGCCTGCGTCAAGCCCGCGCCGTTGCTGTACAGGGCGCATACCCGCTGGCCGAGGCTGACCAGTTCAGCATCGGTGTAGCTGGTGAACGTGGGATTCTGGCGCACCGCCGCGAGGAATCGCTGGTCGCCGGTCGCGGCGGCCGGGGGCGTGCCCACGGTGACCGCTTTGGCGGGAGTCGCCGGTGCGACCGCCGCGGGAGCCTCCGCTCGCGGCGCGCTCTGGGGAACATCTTGCTGCTTCAGCAGGAGGGTGACCGCGGCGGCCAGGATGATCGCCGCCATCAGTACGGCGGCATACACAGCGGGGAGGATGAGCGAGCGGCGAGCGGTGTCCGACATAGCGTTCCTTAAGCCGATGCGGCGTGAGGTACTTCCTCATCGGTGGAGCGCCGCCGTTCGTTACACGCGGTGGTGGCCGCCCTTCCCGCTCCCCAGGGCGAACGGGCGGCCACACGCCTCCGCGTCGCCAGGCCCCGCCCAACCCAGGAGGCTGGATTACCAGATCAGACGGGGACTGGCGACGACGAACGGACGTTAACAGCCACACATCACAGCGTCATCTCGAAGCGGCAAGAAATGACTCTATTCGGTCACGATGAGTCAGCGACCGGTGAACTTGACCTTCCCCAGGAAGTTGCGTCCACCAAGTTCGAGCAGGGTCCGGACCCCGGCTCGCATGTCCTCCGTGTCGAACAGCGGCGCCGCGCTTTCCAGGATTGCCCGGTCGGCATCGCGGATCCCGCCGTCGACGTACCCGCGAATGAGAGCCTTCCCCGCGGCCAGGGCGCGGGTAGGGCCTGCCGCGTACCGGCGGGCCAGCCGCTCCGCGAAGGGGTGCAGCTGGTCGTCCGGGACGACGTGATTGATGATGTTCCAGTCGGCGAACTGCTGGGCGCTGTACTGGTCGCCGTCGAACACGATCTGCTTGGCCCTGGCCGAACCGGCCCGCTCGGCCAGCCGCTGCGCCCCGCCGAGCAGCGTGCTGGTGCCGATGTGCCGCTCGACCTGGGCGAACCGCGCGGACTCGGCGGCCACCACGATGTCCGCGGTCAGCGCCACCTCCAGGCCGGCGGCCAGACACAGCCCCTGCACCGCCACCACGGTGGGCAGCGGGAGTTCCTCGAGCCGGGCGAACACCGGCAGCGCCCTGGCGAACATCGCCCGGGCCTGCGCCGCGGACTTGCCTTCGAAGATGTGCACATCCGCGCCGCCCATGAAGTGGGGCCCCTCGGCGCGGATCAGCAAGGCGCGGATATCGGCCTGACTGATTTCGTTGACCGCTTCTTCGAATCCATCTATCACGCCCTGGGACATCAGATTCAACGGCGGATTGTCCACCGTGAGGAACCCGAGATCTCCGTCGACATCGAACTTCACCAGGGACACAACGACTCCTCCCAGCGCCTGCTCCGATCCCGAGTACCGGAATTCCGGGGCGCGGTTGAGCCGACCCTACCGCCTGAGTCTCTCAACGCAACTCACGCGACCGGGTGAGATTCGCTGAGAAACTCAGCCTCCTTTGCGGGTGTCCTCGGCGAGGGCTCGGGCCATCCCACGCCGCACCGCGTCAATCAGGTAGGGGCGCAGCTGGGCGGGCGGCACGATGGTGTCCACCGAGCCGACCCGTTGCGCCCGCTCGATGCTGTGCTTGGTGTCGAATTCGTCGGCCACCTCACCGAGCTTCTCCGAGCGCACCGCCGCGCGCGCCGCGGCCAGCTCGCCGCGCAACCGCGCGGCGTCCGCCTCCGCGCGCGACTCCACGGCCTGGACCAGGCGGGCCTCGACATCGGCGACCCGGGGATCGGCGGCGGTACGCCGGTTGACCTCACCGGCGAATACCACCGCCGCCGCCGGCGCCCCACCGATCACCGAGGCGTACGAGCCCTCCACCGCGGCGATCTCCATGTTGTCGTGGAGCGTGCCGGAGAAGACCACGAACGCCCCGCCGTGGTAGCGGGAGACCACACAGAACACGATCGGGCCGGCGAAGTTGACCACCGCCCGGCCGATCTCCGCGCCGTACTCCAGCTGCATGCCGCGCAGCGACTCCGGGGAGCCGTCGAACCCGGAGAGGTTGGCCAGCACAACCAGCGGCCGGTTCCCGCTGGCCGCGTTGATCGCCCTGGCGGTCTTCTTCGACGAACGCGGGAACAAGGTGCCGGCGGTCCACTGGGACGGCCCGTCCACCGGCGGCCGACCGTGTCGGGGCAATGGGCGGGACTCGATACCGAGCAGCGCGACCGGCTGCCCACCCAGATGCGCGTCGAACACCACCACCGAATCGGCGTCGTGCATGTCCACCCAGCGCTCCAGCGGCGGGTGGTCGGAGTCGGCCACCCCGCGCATCAGCGAGCGGATGTCGAACGGCTTCTTCCGCTCGGCGTTGGTCTCGGCGGAGAAGATCTGGCCGAGGTGGGTGAAGTCGGTGCCCGGCCCGGAGTGCGGCGAGTCGGCAATGTCCCGGTCCACCGGGTCGTTGCTGGGCGCCTGCCGAGGGAACCGCTCCCCTGGCGCCAGGTAGGTGTGCTCGTAGTGGGCGAGCAGCACGTCCACCGCGGCGGACAGGTCGGGCGCCCAGTACTGCGCCTGCCCGTTCGGGCCCATGATCCGGTCGTAGCCGCCGATACCGAAGTTGTCCTCGGCGGACACCCCTCCGGAGTAGTCCAAGGACTGCTTCCCGGTGAGCACCATGGCCGAGTCCGGGGTCATCACCAGGATGCCCTTGGTGTGCATCAACATGGTGGCCTCGGCGTTCCAGTACGGCTGGGCGCCGACGTTGATGCCGGTGACCACGACATTGAACTCGCCGCCGTCCTGGGTGAACTCGATGATCCCGCGCAGCACCCGGGAGATCCAGTCCATGTTCTCCGTGCCGGAGTCCATCGCGATCTTCGCGCCGGCGGACACCGCGAACCACTCGATCGGCGCCTCCAGCTGGCGGGCCAGCTCGATCGCCGCCATCACCCGGGCACACTCCGGCTCGGCCAGCGCGCCGAGTGCCTTGGTCGGGTCGCCCAGCAGCACCACCCGGGTCATGCCCTCCGGGTACCGCTGGGTAGCCGTGGTGACCACGCCCAGCACCAGGTTCGCGGTATTGCCGCCCGGCGCGCGGTCCACCACTACCGGCTTGCCCGACTCGTCCAGGTCGTACTCGACGAACCGGCCCGGTGCGCCACCCGGATCGGGCGAACGGGTGAGCAGCGGAATCAGCTCGTAGGGGTACACCGCGCCTCGGCGCCGCGCCCTGATCACCTTCTGCGCGTACGAGTCCAGCTCACGCAGCGGCGAGATGGGCGGGTCGGTGATCCGGATGGTCAGGCCGGCACCCGGCGGACGGGACATCCGCAGCATCAACTCGCGCGGCTCCCCGGACCCGTCGGTCCGCCCGTCCAACCCGGTGGCCCGGAACTGCACCATCACCTGCTCGAGGCCCAGTCCCTCCGAGCGCGGCGCCAGCGACCGGACCACCGTGTCCAGCTCGGACAGCGGTACGTCCACCACCGGCCAGACGTAGAGCAGGATGCGGTTCCAGGCCAGCTTGGCCAGCGCCGGATCGGACAGCCGGGCCGCCCGCATGCTGTTGAAGCAGGCGTCCAGCATCTGCTCGAACTGCGGTACGCCGCGAATCCGGCCAGCCTCGTCGCGCACCGTGGTCAGGTCCCGCACGTCGGCCATCGCGATCAGCCGCTGGTCCTCGGGCATCTCCTTACCCTGCGCGCGGAACAGATGCACGTCGGGCGCGGAGGGCAACCGGGTGAGCCGGAAGCCGCTCAGCCGCCACATCCCCAGCCGCTCGGCCACCATCGGATGCAGGCCGCGCAGCGTGGTGTCCTCCACCGGCTCCCCGTCCGGGCCACGGAGGAAGGTGAACCAGGTGGGCCCGCTGTAGTCGCCGTCCGGCCGGCGCACCGCGACGGCGACCCGCTCCACCGTGTCCGGGATGGTGCCCAGCCGGCCCCGGATCCGCCCGGCGCGGGCGTCCGGGTCCACCCCGGAGGAGTCGTCGGAGGTGACATAGAGGTCGATCAGCGCGGTGCGCCCCGGCGGCAGGGCGGCCACCATGTCGTGCAGGTCGGTGGACACCGTGGCGGGCGCCGCCGGATCCTCGCTGGCCGCGGTGCTGTCCGCGACGGTGGCCAGCACCGTGTAGGCCCGGTCTCTGTGCTGGTAGCCGGCGGTCAGCAGCGGGCGCCCGCCGTGCTCCAGCACGGCGAAGTGCTCCAGCGGGCGGATCCAGTAGTACCGCCTGGTCATCACCTCCAGCATGGCCGGGTGGTGCCGGCTGGCGAAGGCGCTCAGGATCGGCTCCCCGGAGCCCACCAGCGCGTCAATCTGCGCGGCGCGGGTGTCCGGGTCGTCGGACAGGTGGTCGAGCTCGTCGCGCACCTGGCGCTGCACCTGAACGCGCGCGGCGGCGATCACCGGGGCGTCGAAGCAGCGGTACCGGACCTGCCGGGCCAGGTCGCCGACCAGCGGATGGCGCAGCTGGGTGGCGGTGACCAGATGGTCCAACACCTGACGGTAGGTCTGCCTGGCGTCCTCGGACATCGACGCCACGGCCTCGGGGTGCCGCAGCCGCCACTGCAGCAGCTCGGCCACCACCGGGGCGTGCGCGCTGGCCCGCCGGTGCGCCAGGAACATCCGGTAGAGCGCCGGGCCGAGCTCGGCGGTGGCGTCGGTCGGCTCGGGGTCGGTGATGCCGTAGTGGGCCAGTGCTTGGCGCAGCCGGACGCGGAACGACTCGGGCAGTCCCTCTCCCTCGGGGTCCCGGGTGCGCAGGTAGGCGTACAGGTACTCCTGCGGGTTGCGGGCCGCCTCCGGGTCCACGTCGGCGCCGGGGTCGGCCATCACGGCGGGGCCGTTGGACACCCGGCGGTTGCGGGACAGCGCGGACAGATCGGCAAAGATCCGCAGCACGGCGGTCTCCCCGGCCAGCACCCTCGGGTCGTCGTGCGCCAGCTCACCCCTTGCGGCGGCCAGGCTGGCCAGCAGCGGACGGGCCTCGCCCTCATCGATGTCGAAGCCCAGCACCAGCGAGCGCAACGCGGCCAGGGTGTCGGCCGCGGCGGCCGCCGGCTCCGGCCGCGGCGGTGTGCTCGGCACCAGCGCGGCCAGGTCCACCCGATCCGCGGCGTCCGCGGTGTCGGCCGCGCCGGCTTCCGGGTCCGGCTCCAGTCGAACCAGCTTGGTGCCACCCTCCACCTGGGTGTTCGCCGGGACGAGCACCTCGGCGACCCGCCCGGACACCGGGGCGCGCAGCGCGGTCTCCAGCTTCATCGACTCGACCACGGCGATCACGTCGCCCTCGGCGACCTGGTCACCGGCGGACACCGGTACGGCCACCACCATGGCAGGTGCCGGGGCGCGGACCAGTCCGGCCTCGCCGCCGGAGATCCGGTGCACCGCGCCGTCCACCTCGACCAGGTAGTCCGAGCCCTGCGCCACGGACAGCACCGCGAAGCTCTGGCCGACCCCGCCGGCCTGCACGGTGAGCCGCCGCTCGAACCGCCCGGACCGCTCCACGTCCACGTCCACCGCGGCGACCTCGGGCGAGCCGTCCAGCACCACCCGGTAGCGGGCCGATCGAGTACGGGCCACCCGGAGCCGATAGGCCTGCCCGCCGGCGCGCACGTCGACCTGGTACCAGGTCTCGTGGCCGACCTCGGGACGCCCCCGCTCGGCGGAGCTGAACAGCCGGTCCCGCTGCCGCTCCACGTGCGCGTCGTGCGCCTCCACCGCCGAGGCCAGCAGCGCCACGTCCAACCGGCGCGGCGGGGTGTAGCCGCCGGCCATCATGGTGTCCAGCCAGGTCGTGTCGAACTCGCCGGCCCGCACCTCCGGCCGGTCCAGCAGGTCCAGCAGGAACGCCTTGTTCGTGGTGCCGCCGTCGATCACGGCGGCGGTCTGCCGCAGCGCGCGGTGCAGCCGGGCGCGGGCCTCCCCCCGGTGGCGGCCCCAGGCGATCACCTTGGCGATCATCGAGTCGTACTGCGGCGGGATCACATCCCCGACCGCGACCCCGGTGTCCACCCGGATACCCGGCCCGCTGGGCAGCGCCAGGTGCTCGATCAGCCCGGGCGCCGGGGCGAACCCGCGCTCCGGGTCCTCGGCGGTCAGCCGGGCCTCGATGGCGTGCCCGCTGGACGGAGGGGCCTCCGGCGCGATCTCGTTCAGCCGGCCGCCGGCGGCTACGTGCAGCTGCAGCTTGACGATGTCCACGCCGGTGGTGGCCTCGGTAACCGGGTGCTCCACCTGCAGCCGGGTATTCACCTCGAGGAACGACAGCAGCCGTTCCTTGGGCTCGTAGAGGAACTCCACGGTGCCCGCGTTGACGTATCCAGCGGCCCGCGCGAGCTGGGCGGCGCTGGACCGCAACAGCTGTTCCTGCTCGGCGTCCAGCGCGGTGGACGCGGACTCCTCGAGCACCTTCTGGTTGCGTCGCTGCACGCTGCAGTCGCGAATCCCCAGTGTCCAGACGTCGCCGTGCCCGTCGGCCACCACCTGGACCTCGACGTGCCGGCCGCCCCGGATCGCCCGCTCCAGGAACACCGTCGCGTCGCCTGCCGTCTTGGCCGCCTCCGAGCTGGCCCGCTCGAACGCCTCGGGCAGCTCCTCCGGCCGGTTCACCAGTCGGATGCCCCGACCCCCGCCGCCCGCGGTGGCCTTGACCATCAGCGGGTAGCCGATCCGGTTGCCGTGCTCGCGCGCATCATCCAGGTTGGCCACCGGCCCACCGCTCCAGGCGGCCAGCGGAACGCCGACCTGCTCGGCCAGCCGCTTCGACTCGATCTTGTCCCCGAGCCGGCGCATCACTTCGGCGGACGGCCCGACGAACACGATGCCCAGCCGTTCACACAGCTCGGCGAACTCGGCCTTCTCCGAGACGAATCCCCAGCCCGGCCAGACCGCGTCGGCCCGGCAAGCCCGCAGCGCGCGCTCCAGCTCGGCGTAGTCCAGGTACGGGTTCGCGCCGAACGACTCCGCGGCCTCTTCGCCGGGGCCGATCAGCACCGCCTCGTCGGCCTCCCGGACGAACATCGCCCTGCGGTCCACCGCCGTGTACACCGCGATGGTGCGCAGTGGCCAGCGCCCGGGCTCGGCGGACCCGAACGAGCCCACCCCCTCGGACGCCTCGGCGTTCCACTCGCGCACCGCATTGATCAATCGCATCGCCGGCTCGCCCCGATTTACAATGGCGAGACGCTGGAAAGCAGGTCGGGTCGGCACTCGGTGCACGCTACTCGGACTGCCCGGCGACGGCACTCCCTCCGACGTCGGTTGCGCATTCCGGCGGAACGGCCCAGAACCGTTGGCCGAGCAGAACGATCACCGCGGCCACGCTGGCACCGGCCGCGCCGGCCGCCGCACCCCCGCCCAGGCCCACGGCCAGCGCGAATCCGGCCAGCAGCGAGCCCAGCGCGATCCCGGCGGTGATCAGGGTGACCAACCAGGCGAACGCCTCGGTGATGTGCTCCGGGGCGGACAGGGTGCCGACCATCGCGAAGGACACCGCGAGCAGCGGCGCGAAGAATGCCCCGGCCACGAGCAGCAGCACCACCAGCACGCCAGGGCCGGGCACCGCCACCAGTGTCCAGTAGGCCACCGCCATGCCCGCGACCAGCAGCGCCAGCCGCCGCCTCGGTTCAGCCCGCCAGCGCACCGCGCCGTAGCCGATCGCGCCGAGCATCGCGCCCAGCGCGTTCAGCGACAGCAGCAACCCTGCCCCGCCGGGGACCGGCCGCCCGTCGGCGTAGGCCACCACGAACAGCGTCATCGAGCCGACCGCCACGCCGCTGCCCACCAGCGCGACCAGCAGCAGCGCCAGCCGCCCGTTGCGCAGCGGCCCCAGCCAGTGCGGTGTGCCGGTTGGACCCAACGGCCGCCACACCCTGGGCGGCGGGGCGAGCAGGAACAGCAGCGTGCCGAGCACCCCCAGCCCCGCCGCCAGCCATAGCGCGGAGGCCGGCGGCCCGGTGGCGGCGCACGCGGCGACCAGTAGTGGACCCGCGATGAAGATCAGCTCTTGGCTGGCCGCGTCCAGGCCGAGCGCGGCGTCCAGCCGACCCTGACCGACCAGGACGGGCCACAGCGCGCGCAGGCACGGCTCCAGCGGCGGGGTGGCGAGGCCGGCCACCGCCGCGCACCCGATCGCGCCGCCGAGGCTGGCCGTACTACCTGTGCTAGCCACCGGGAGCAGCAGGAAACCCAGGCTGGACAGCACCGCCGAGCCGGCCAGCACGGCGGCCTGGCCGCGCCGGTCCACCAGCCGGGCCAGCACCGGGCCGCCGACCGCCTGGCCGACCGCGAACACCCCGACCACCAGCCCGACCCGGTTGTAGGCCCAGCCCTCGCCGCGCAGCAGCAGGCTGATCGCCAGCGCGGCCACCGCCGGCGGGATGCGGCCGACGATGCTGGCCAGCAGCAGGTGGGGGACGTGCGGCTGGCGCAGGATGACGAGCGACCGCATCGACCGCCTTTCACAGCTCGTGAGTGGTGAGCGTTGTCAGGGCAACGCTAACCACTCACGGGCTCTTCGAGCGCGCCAGTTTCCGGAGGTAGGCCGAGCAGGGCGTCGCCGATCACGTAGAGCGAAGGCAGGGCGGCGGGGTGCTGGCGCAGCCGCCGGCCGCGGGCAACCTGGTTCGCGGCGGTGAGTACCGCGTGCACCCGGATACGGGCCACCGTGGGATCCAGGCCTGGATGCACCGCGAGCGCCAGGTGAACCCATTCGTCCAGGTAGGCGCGCTGGGATAGGTGCGCCCGGCGACCGGCGTCGGGCAGCTGGTTGGTCTCGGTGAGCAGTAGGTTGACCAGGTCCGGGCTGTGCACCGCGAAGGAACCGTAGGAGCGGACCAGCCGGCGCAGGCCGTCGGTCGGGTCGGTGGCCAGCCCGAGCGTCCTGGTGAGGTCCGCCCACAGCCACTCGTCACCCCGGCGGAACGCGCTCTGCAGCATTTCCAGCTTGGTCGAGAAATGGTGGTAGACGGCCGCGCCGGTCATGCCGAGGCTGGCTCCGACATCGTCGATGCCGACCTCGGCGTATCCCCGGTCGGCGAACATCCGGGTCGCCTCGAGCAGCAGTGCCTCCCGCCGCGACTTCGGTGCCAGCGCACCCGGAGGCGCGCCCGCCGTCGCGCCCTGTCGCGGGGTACCGAGCTGCACGTGAGGCATGTGGTCGGCGCGGAAATCCTGCCTGGTGTGCAGTTCGGTAACGACCGGCAGGCGGCGACCGGCGGCGCTGGGGAGGTCGACGTCCAGCACCGTGCCGGCCAGCTCGGTGAGCAGCGGCTGGAACTCCGCCCGGGGCAGCTGCAGCCGATGGAACGACACATTCAGCAGCACGGCGGGCAGGAACCAGGCCCGCAGGGCGGCCGTGTCGACGTCGCTGCCGGGCCGGGCGATCAGCGCGAGCGCGGCCAGCCGGTCGCGGATGCCGCCCAACTCATGCCGCATCCGGAGCCGGTCGGCTGAAGCGAGGTGGCGGGACTCGCGCCGCCAGAGCACTCCGATTCGTCGGTTGTCCAGCGCCATCCCGGCCAGCGCCGGCAACCAGACATTCCGGTCGGCTCCGTCCAGGCTCACCACCAGGTCGCGGATGTCGGTCAGCGTTCCGAGCACGACCTCGCCGAGCAGCTGCTGCTTCCCGGCGAAGTGGCGATACAGCGCGGACGGCCGGATGGCCACCGCCTCGGCGATGTCGGCCATGCCCACCTGGGAGTAGCCGCGCCGGCAGAACAGGTCGGTCGAGGCGGCCAGGATCAGCGCGGCGCGGTTGCGCGGACGGGTGCGCCGCGCTGGGGACACCGTGGACACCGCTCGACCGCCCTTCGCTTCGGTTATCGAGAGTTCACTTAATACGCGATGTGCCCTTGATTCGGCCAGCTCGGGCATGTAATCGTCACGAGTCAGTTTCTGTTCGCTGTTCACATTACGGATCGAGCGCCAGATCAGGGAGAGTCCTCGATGGCCGAGCCAGCCCCCGCCACACTGTGCGAGTCGTTCCAGCGAATCGTCGCCCGAATCCCCGCCGCCACCGCGATCGGCACCCCGGACGGCTCGGTCAGCTACACCTGGCGGGAGTACGGCGAACAGGTCCGACAGACCGCTGCCGCTTTGGCCACACTGGGCGTGCGCAGCGGCGACACCGTCGCGATCATGCTGACCAATCGGCCGGAATTTCACGTGGTGGACACCGCTGTCCTCCATCTCGGGGCGACGCCATTCTCGATCTACAACACCTCGGCCGGTGAGCAGATCGCGCACCTGTTCCGGAACGCGGGCAACCGGGTGGTGGTCTGCGAGGAACAGTTCGCGGAGCGGGTGCTGGCGGTGCGCGAGACCCTGGCGGACAGCGCCGTGCAGCACGTCGTGTGCGTGGACGGCCAACCGGAAGGCACCCTGCGGCTGGACGCGGCGATCGCCGCCGCCGACCCGAGCTTCGACTTCGAGGCGAGCTGGCGGGCGGTTCGGCCGGACAACGTGGCCACCATCATCTACACGTCGGGGACCACCGGCCCCTCCAAGGGCGTGGAGATCACCCACGCCAACGTGCTTGCCCAGCTGGACAGCATCCAGCGGCTCACGCCGTCCAGCGAGCAGGACACCGTGCTGAGCTACCTGCCGGACGCGCATGCGGCAAACCGGGTGGGCTGCCAGTACATGAGCCTGGGCACCGGCCTGCAGATCCGCACCGTCGCCGACCCCCGCACGCTGATCAGCGCGCTGGCCCAAGTGCGGCCGACCATCTTCGCCGGGGTGCCACAGATCTGGTACAAGATCAAGACGGCGATCGAGACCGGAGTGGCCGCCGAGCCCAGCCCGGTCAAGCGCCAGATCGCCGGTTGGGCACTGCGCACCGGCACCCGGGTGGCCGAGCTGACCTCCGACCGCAAGCCGGTGCCCGCGGCGCTCCGGGCCCAGCGCGCGCTGGCCGACCGACTGGTGCTCAGCGCGCTGCGCCGCAAGCTCGGCATGGACCGGGTGCACAGCTGCGTGTCCGGTGCCGCGCCGATCGCACCGGAGGTGCTGGCGTTCATGCTCGGACTGGGCATCCCGATCAGCGAGGTCTGGGGAATGTCCGAGCTCACCGCGCTGGTCACCGCCAACCCACGGGACGGCATCCGGATCGGGACGGTGGGCACCCCGGTCAGCGGCATGCAGGTGAAGATCGCCGAGGACGGCGAGATCCTGGCCAGGGGGCCGCAGGTGATGCACGGTTACCGCAACGACCCGGAGAAGACCGCCGAGACCTTCGACCCGGACGGCTGGCTGCGCACCGGCGACATCGGCAGCATCGACTCGGACGGCTACCTGCGGATCGTCGACCGCAAGAAGGAACTGATCATCAACGCGGCCGGCAAGAACATGTCGCCGTCGAACATCGAGGGCACCATCAAGGCGCACTGCCCGCTGGCCGGATCGGTGATCGCGATCGGGGACAACCGCAAGTTCGTGGTCGCCCTGCTCACCCTGGACCCGGAGGCGGCGGCCAGCTACGCCAGCCGGCACGGGCTGCCGGACAACTCGCCGAAGGCCCTGCACGGCGAACCCTCGATGGTCGCCGAGGTGGCGGCCGGCATCGAGGCGGCGAACCAGCGGCTCTCCCGGGTCGAGCAGGTCAAGAAGTTCGCGGTGCTGCCCTCAACGTGGGAGCCCGGCGGCGACGAACTGACCCCGACCATGAAGCTCAAGCGCAAGCCGATCAGCGAGAAGTACCGCGCCGAGATCGACCAGCTCTACACCTGACCCGCGGTCCGGCGGCGCCCCCACCGCTCCGACGGCCGGTCGCGGCACGCTCGATCCGCCGCACAGAGCCCGTGCACGCGGCACAGAGCCTGCATGATCTGTGCGGAAGGGCCGCGGTCTGCGCGGGACGCGCCTCGCACGGGTGATCGTCGTCGGGGTGCGTACCGCGTTCCGCGGAACGCGAGGTAGGCTGTCCTTGCTTAAGCATGCAGATATGCGCATCTGTCCACAGCGGAGGCGTGGTGAGCACGAACGGGAGCGGAGCCGCTGACCCTAGCGGCGGCCACGAGCAGGGCGGCCACAAGCAGGACGCGCACGAGCACGGCGCCAGCAACGGCCACGGGCACGGGGTGTCGGCGAACGCGGACCGGCGCTGGCTGAGCATCGCGCTTGCGTTGATCGTGGCCTTCCTGGTGGCCGAGGTCGTCGTCGGGGTACTGGCGAACTCGTTGGCACTGCTGTCCGACGCGGCCCACATGCTCACCGACGCCGCCTCGATCGTGCTCGCGTTGATCGCCATGAGACTATCCGCACTGCCCGCGCGGGGCATCTTCACCTACGGGCTGCGCCGCACCGAGATCCTGTCGGCGCAGGCCAACGGGTTGACCCTCCTGCTGCTGTCGATCTGGCTGACCTACGAGGCCATCCGCCGACTGATCGACCCGGGGCCGGTCGCCGGCGGCCTGGTGCTGATCACCGCCGTGGTCGGCATCGTGGTCAACATCGCGGCCGCGTGGGCGATCAGCAAGGCCAACCGCGCCAGCCTGAACGTGGAAGGCGCCTTCCAGCACATCCTCACCGACCTGTACGGCTTCATCGCGACCGCGGTCGCCGGCGGGATCGTGCTGCTGACCGGCTTTGCCAGGGCGGATGCGATCGCCTCCCTGGTGGTGGTCGTGCTCATGGTGAGGGCGGGTATCGGACTGGTGCGCGACGCCGGCCGGATCTTCCTGGAGGCCGCGCCCAGCGGCGTCGACCCGGACTCGCTCGGCGACCGACTGGTGGATATGCCTCGGGTGGACGAGGTGCACGACCTGCATGTCTGGCAGATCACCTCAGGGCAGACCGCGCTGTCCGCGCACGTACTGGTCGAGGCCGGTACCGACTGCCACGGGCTGCGCCGCGACATCGAGCAGGTGCTGGCCAGCGACTACGCCATCACCCACACCACCCTGCAGGTCGACCACGCGGCCCAGCCGGCCGAGTCCACGCCTGCCGACGCGCAACTGCTGCCTCTCGCCGACCCGCACTGCGCCGACACCCACGGCCCGGTTCACCGGGAAGGCCCGCACGCCCACTGACCCGGCACAACGCCGCGCCCCTGGCGCCCACTTGAGGTGGCCAGAATCGCGCCTCCGACCTGCAGGTATGCTCCGAGCGATCCCCAGATCCAAAGCTTAGGAGCGCCTGGTGCCAGCTACGTTCGACTGGAGTAACCAGGTCCTGGACAGCATCTGGTGGGTGGTCTGGGTTACCGCGGTCACCCTGGTCGGGTTCGTACTCGTAGCGGCACTGCTCATGCGGTATACGCGTTGGGGCCGGCAATTCGCCCGGCTGGCGATGCCGTTCTTCACCCCAGGACGCACGTGGCGCAGCTGGCGCCCACTCCTGCTGGTGCTGCTGATGCTGGCACTGACCGTAGGCGCCGTTCGGATCGACGTGCTCTTCACCTACCAGAACAACGGGCTGTACACCGCACTGCAGCAGCTCGACTCGAAGGGGTTCGCCCGCTATATCGGCCTGTTCGCCATGATCGCCACCGTCTACATCGCGCGGGCGTTGTTCGCGTACTACATCACCAACCTCTTCGAGTTGCAGTGGCGCCAGTCGCTGAATGAAAGCCTCCTCACCGACTGGCTCGCCGGCCAGGCCTACTACCGGGGCAATTACACCGCCGACCCGGTGGACAACCCTGACCAGCGCATCCAGGAGGACATCACCTCCTTCATCGGCAGCTCCCACGATCTGGCCATCGGGGCGGTCAACTCCGTGGTGTCCCTGGTCTCATTCACCCTCATCCTGTGGGGGCTCTCTGGACCCCTGACCCTGTTCGGGACGGAGATCCCGAGGGCCATGACATTCATTACCTACATCTACGTCCTCATCGCCACGGTCTTCGCATTCAGGATCGGCCGCCCGCTGGTCCGGCTCAACTTCCTGAACGAGCGCTTCAACGCGTCCTACCGATATGCGCTGGTCCGAACCCGCGACAATGCCGAGAACATCGCGCTCTATCGAGGCGAGCGCGCCGAGCGCGGGACACTCGACCGCAGATTCTCCGCGATCATCCGGAATTACTGGGCTCTGGTGTTCCGAAGCCTCAAGTTCCAGGGCTTCAACGTATCGGTGAGCCAGATCTCCAGTGTCTTTGCGATCGTTGTCCAGGCGCCTCGGTTCTTCAGTGGTGCCATTACGCTGGGCGACTTGACGCAGACCTCCTCGGCGTTCAACAACGTGCACGACTCGCTGTCATTCTTCCGGAACTCCTACGACAACTTCGCCAGCTTCCGCGCGACGGTGGACAGACTCACCGGTCTCCTCGATGTCAATGCCGAGGCCAGGGCGCTCCCTTCGGCAACAACCGAGGAGCGCGCCGGCGACGGGCTGGAGATCCGGAACTTGACGGTGTACCGCCCCGACGGGCGGACGCTGATCCAGGATCTGACCCTCCAGCTGGGCAGCGGCGACGCGCTGGTCGTCAAGGGCACCTCGGGGAGCGGGAAGACCAGCCTGCTGCGCAGCCTGGCCGGCTTCTGGCCCTACGCCACCGGATCCGTGCACCGGCCGGTCGACGGCAAGGCGCTGTTCCTCTCCCAGCAGCCCTATCTCCCGTTCGGCACCTTGCGTCATTCGCTGACCTATCCGGAACCTCCGGAGTTCGTCACGACCGAGCGGGCCCAGGAGGCGCTGCGGCAGGTGTTCCTCGGGCACCTGCTGGACTCCCTTGACGTCGAGGACACCTGGTGGCGGATCCTGTCCCCCGGCGAGCAGCAGCGTATCGGGTTCGCCCGCATCCTGATCAACCGGCCGAGCGTGGCGTTCCTCGACGAGTCCACCTCATCGATTGACGAGGGGCTCGAGTTCGCCCTCTACACGCTCATCCGGGAGCAGCTGCCGGAGTGCACCCTGTTCAGCGTCGGGCACCGCAGCACGCTCAACCAACTGCACTCCCACCACCTCGAGCTGCTCCCCGACGGCCAGTGGAACCTAGAGGTACCGGTCCACTAAGC
>DASWST010000133.1:0-2164 GCA_036402515.1 Pseudonocardia sp. | reverse complement strand
CCCGTCCTCGGCGGACGTGGTCGTGGTGGGGGCCGGTGTGGTCGGCGCGGCCATCGCCTTCCAGTTGGCCAGGCTCGGGGTGACCGACGTCGTCGTGCTGGACAAGGGAGAGGTCGGGGGGCGGGCCTCCGGTCGCTCCGGGGCGCTGGTGCGCACCCACTACCCGAACCTGGACGAGGCCAGGGTCGCGCTGGCCGCGCTGCCGTGGTTCGAGGAGTGGCCGGATCGGGTCGGCGGGGACTGTGGGTTCACCGCCACCGGGTTCCTGCAGATGGTCGCCGAGCCGGACCGGCCGACGTTGCGGAGCAATGTGGCGCTGCTCCAGGAGATCGGTGTGCACACCCGGCTGGTCGGCGCCGACGAGATCAACGAGCTGCAGCCTCAGCTGCGGCTGGAGGACGGCGAGCTGGCCGCCTACGAGCCGCGCAGCGGCTACGCCGATCCGCTCGCCACCACCCGAGGCTTCGCCTCGGCGGCCCGCCGCCTGGGGGCCACCGTCCTGGAGGGTGTCGAGGTCACCGAGATCACCACCGCCGGGGACCGGGTTCGCGGGGTGCGCACCGCGGCGGGCGACATCGACGCGCCGGTCGTGCTGCTGGCCAACGGAACCTGGTCGGCAAGCCTGCTCAGTCCGCTGGGCATCCAGCTGGACCTGACTCCCATCTGGGCGCAGGTCGCCTTCTTCGCCCGGCCGTCGAGCCTGCCCGCTGGCCGAGGCGGCCAACTGACCATCATCGACCGGGCGCACGGCTGCTACCTGCGAGCCGACGGGGAGCACCGCACCCTGGTCGGGCTGAGTGGCTCGCGCCGACCGCTGGAGGATCTCGACGCCGACCACCCCGCCGACCCCAAGTTCGCCGAGCTCGCCCGGCGCCAGGCCGCCCTGCGCATCCCCGCGCTGGCCGACGCGCCGAGCCTGGGTGGGCGCGGCGGACCGCTGGACGTCACCGCGGATCGGCGCATGCTGCTCGGCCCGGCCCCCGAGGTACCCGGCCTGTACCTCGCCGTGGGCATGAGCGGCGGCGGGTTCAAGAAGGCGCCGGCCATCGGCGCGTGCATGGCCGAGCTGATCGTGGACGGCAAGGCCAGCACCGCGCCGATCGAGCCGTTCCGGTCGACCCGGTTCGCCGAGGGGGAACCGCTGGCCGGGGCGGAGTACACGCTGCCCTCCGACGGCGTCTATCCCGAGGCGTTCGACGAGCTGAGCGCGCAGGGGCTGATCCACTAGTGCGGCGAGCGATGATCGCCGGCCTTGCGCTGGTCGCCGCCGGGCTCGCCGGTTGCGGGGGTGGCGCCGAGACGAACGCGCACACCGAGGTGATCACCGCTGCGCGGGTGCCGGCGGTGGCCCAGCTGGTGCCCGCCGAGGTACGCGACCGCGGCAGCCTCACCGCGGTGATGAGCATCGGCAACGCGCCGCTGCACTACCCCGCGCCGGACGGTTCCGGGGACGTGCTCGGCGTCGATCCGGACCTGGCCAAGGCACTTGGCGAGGTGATGGGGCTGCGGGTCAACGTGGTCGGGGTGACCTTCGACCAGATCATTCCGGGGCTGCAGAGCGGTCGCTACGACATCTCGGTCAGCCAGATGGCGATCACCGATGAACGGCTGAAGGTGCTGGACTTCGTGGAGTACATGCGTTCGGGCACCGGCCTGGGCACCCGGGCCGGCAATCCCCGGCAGATCACCGTCGCAACCATGTGCGGACGGGCGATCGCGGTCTCCAACGGCTCGGTGCAGCAGGCCAAATATCTGCCCGCGCTGTCCGCCCAGTGCCAGCAGCGGGGCCAGCCGGCCATCCAGATCCGCAACTTCCCGGACCAGCAGAAGGGCGTGCTGGCGCTGGTCAGCGGCCGCATCGACGCGGTGTTCGTGGACCTGCCGGTGGTGCAGTACGCGGCGAAGAACGTCCCGGACATCACCGTGGCAGACACCTACGAGGCCGGCAGCCCGGTCGGCATCGGCCTGGACCGGGGCAGCACGCTCACCACCGCGATCCAGGCCGGGCTCACCGAGCTTCGACGGAACGGCGTCTACGCCCGGATATTGGCCAAGTGGGCGGTCGAGGCGAACGGTCTGGACACCTTCACCCCGAGGACGAAGCCATGAGCACCTCCGCCACCGAGGAATCCAGCGTTACCCAGGAAGTCCGCCGGGTGGTCAA
>DASWST010000132.1:0-25812 GCA_036402515.1 Pseudonocardia sp. | reverse complement strand
CTGCTACACCAGATCATCATCCTGCTGGCTCGGCAGTTCCGCGACCAGGATGCCGCCGAGGTCGCGGACATCGCCGTCAACACCCTGCTGACCGGGATAGGCGGGAGCTGACCGGCACTTTCACGTCGCCGATCCGGACGCAGTCTCAGCCGCCGATCCGCGCGGCGAGCGTGGGTTGTCCCGAGCCGCGCAGCTGCCCCGCCGCGCCCCGCCTCCCGGCGACGGCCATCAGGAGTGCCTCGGCGGGACCTTCCACTCGCGCACCCGCCAGCGTTCGCAGAGGGTCGGCGCTTCCCACTCCTGGGGCGACAGCGTGGCCAGGAAGTCCGCGAGGTCGGCCCGCTCGCCGCGCGCCATGCCCTTGGCGTCCATCGTTTCCTAGGAGGGTCCTGAATGATGCCGCTCGTCGCGAGCGGTGATCCAGTTGGATGCATCGCAAGGCGGAGGAGGGGCCGATACCGCTGTTGTATCGGCGCCGACGACAACGCACCGAGGCGCCGACTGGGCACCGCGCAGCAGAGCATGCATTGTTCAGGGCGCTCCTAGGCACTAGGCCACCAGGCCAGTCGCCACGAGGGCCGCGAGCGGTCGGGTAGCACACAGGTAGGTACCGTGGGATGGTGCAGCCGGCAACCGTTCTTGTGGTCGACTTCGGGGCGCAGTACGCCCAGCTCATCGCCCGCCGGGTCCGCGAGGCCCAGGTCTACTCCGAGATCGTCCCCTCGGACACCCCGGTGGCGGACATCGTGGCCCGCAAGCCCGCCGCGATCATCCTCTCCGGCGGCCCGGCCAGCGTCTACGCCGACGGCGCGCCGAAGGTCGACCCGGAGCTGTTCAACGCGGGCATCCCGGTGCTCGGGCTCTGCTATGGCTTCCAGGCCATGGCGGGGGCGCTGGGTGGCGAGGTCGCCCCGGACGGTACCCGGGAGTACGGCCGCACCGAGCTGAAGGTCGCCGCCGACCGCCCCGGTGTGTTGCACGGGGGCCTGCCGGCGAAGCACCCGGTGTGGATGAGCCACGGCGACTCGGTGGTGCGCGCACCGGAGGGTTTCACGGTGACCGCGTCCTCCGAACGGGCGGCGGTCGCCGCGTTCGAGGACCTGGACCGCCGGCTGGCCGGCGTGCAGTACCACCCGGAGGTCGGCCACTCGCCGCACGGCCAGGAGGTGCTGCGGCGGTTCCTGCGCGAGGTGGCCGCCATCGCGCCCTCGTGGACCACCGCCTCCATCATCGACGACACGGTGGACGCCATCCGGGCGCAGGTCGGGGATGGCCGGGCAATCTGCGGGCTGTCCGGCGGGGTCGACTCGGCGGTGGCCGCCGCGCTCGTGCAGCGCGCCATCGGCGACCGTCTCACCTGCGTGTTCGTCGATCACGGGCTGCTGCGCGCCGGTGAACGGGAGCAGGTGGAGCGGGACTTCGTCGGGGCCACCGGCGCCAAGCTGCACACCGTGGACGCCCGGGAGCGGTTCCTCTCCGCGCTGGCCGGGGTGACCGACCCGGAGCAGAAGCGCAAGGTGATCGGGCGGGAGTTCATCCGGGTCTTCGAGGCCGCCACCGCCGAGGTGGCTAGCGACCAACACGTCGGCTTCCTTGTCCAAGGCACCCTCTACCCGGACGTGGTGGAGTCCGGCGGCGGCACCGGCACCGCGACGATCAAGAGCCACCACAACGTCGGCGGCCTCCCGGACGACCTCGAATTCGAGCTGGTCGAGCCGCTGCGCGCGCTGTTCAAGGACGAGGTGCGCCGGGTCGGCACCGAGCTCGGCCTGCCCGAGGTGATCGTATCCCGCCAGCCGTTCCCCGGCCCCGGCTTGGGTATCCGGATCATCGGCGAGGTCACCGAGGACCGGCTCGCCATGCTGCGCGCCGCCGACGCGATCGCCCGGGAGGAACTCACCTCCGCCAGGCTGGACCGGGACATCTGGCAGTGCCCGGTGGTGCTCCTGGCCGACGTGCGCAGCGTCGGTGTGCAGGGCGACGGGCGCAGCTACGGCCACCCGGTGGTGCTGCGCCCGGTCAGCTCCGAGGACGCGATGACCGCCGACTGGACCCGGCTGCCCTACGACGTCCTGGAGCGCATCTCCACCCGGATCACCAACGAGGTGGCCGAGGTCAACCGGGTCGTGCTGGACGTGACCAGCAAGCCGCCGGGCACGATCGAATGGGAGTGACCCGGCTGCCGGACTACTACGCCGCGCGCGACGCCGAAGCCGGTGACGCCGCCGGCGGTCCGGTGCTGTCCGTGGAGTTCTGGCCACCCAAGACCGAGCAGGGCGAGCTGAACCTGTTCGGCGAGATCGAACGGCTGCGCAAGCTGAACCCGGCGTTCTGCTCGATGACCTACGGTGCGGGCGGCTCGACCAGGGACAAGACCGTGGACCTGGTGTGCCGCATCGAGCGCGACTTCGGGCTGGACATGATGTGCCACCTGACCGTCGTGGGGCAGAGCCGGGCCGAGGTGCGCGGGGTGCTGGACCGGCTGCGCGCCAACAACGTGCACAACATCATCGCGCTGGGCGGCGACCCGCCCCCGGGCACCGAGTGGGCGGCGCACGCCGACGGCTTCAGCTATGCCCAGGAGCTGGTCATCGAAGCGCGCTCCGGGGACGACTGGTTCTCCGTCGCGGTGGCCGGCTTTCCTGAGGTGCACCCCAGGGCGACGAGCCGCGAGTCGGACCTGCGCTACCTCAAGGCCAAGGTGGACGCCGGCGCCTCCGTGGTGATCACCCAGCTGTTCTTCGACAACGCGGACTACTACCGGTTCGTCGAGGACGCCCGACGGATCGGCATCCAGGTGCCGATTGTGCCGGGCATGCTGCCGATCCGGTCCTCGGCGCAGGCCCGCCGGTTCACCGCAATGTGCGGGGCGCGGATCCCGGCCAGGTTGGACGCACTGCTGGACACGGTCGGCGACGACGATGCGGCCGCGGTGCGGTTGGGCATCGACTACGCCACCGAGCAGTGTGAGCAGCTGCTGCGGTTCGGCATACCCGGATTCCACTTCTACTCGCTGAACCGCGCCGACGCGCTGCTGGAGATCCACCGAGGGCTGGGGCTTTAGCGCAGTCGGGCTCAGCGCAGCGAGCCGAGTACCTCCCAGGTGCGCCGCCGGTCATCCGGCCCGGCCATCGCGGTCTGGCTGAACACGATCTCGGTGGCGCCGGCCTCCACGTAGGTCCCGATCTCGGTCAGCACCTCGTCCGCCGACCCGATCACCGCCAGCTCGCCGGCCTTGGCTACGCCTTCCCGGTCCAGCACCGCGCGGTAGGACGGGATCGACTGGTAGAACGCCAGGTGCTGATAGGCCTGCTCGCGCACCTGCTCGGCGTCCGAGGTGACCACCCCGGAGATCAGCGTGACCACTCGGGGAGTCGGCCGCCCGGCGGCGTGCGCCGCCTCGTTGAGGGTCGGCACAATGTGCCCGGCCAGCGTCTTCGGCCCGGCCAGGTAGGGCAGCGTGCCGTCGGCCAGCTCACCGGTGATCCGCAGTGCCTTCGGTCCCATCGCCGCCACCAGCACCGGGGGTGACGGCCGGGCGCCGGGCAGCGGGCTGGGCCACGGGGTGCTGGCGGTGATCAGCTCGCCGGCGAAGTCCACCTCGCCGCTGTCCAGCAGCGGGCGCAGCGCGGTCAGGAATTCGCGCAGTCGGGTGATCTGGCTGCCCTGGACGGGGCCGAGCCTCGGGGCCATGAACTCCTTGGCGCCGAGCGCGATGCCCAGCTCGAAGTGCCCGTGGGAGGCGGCTTGGGCGGTGGCCGCCTGGGCGCCGACCAGCAGCGGGTGTCGGCCGAGGATCGGGACCGCCGAGGTGCCCACCCGCAGCCCCGGCACCTCGCGGCCGATCAGCCCGGCCAGCGCGATCGCGTCGTAGTCGAAGCGCTGGCCCAGCCAGACCGAGCTGATGCCCAGCTGGTGGGCCTCCCTGGCCTGCTCGATCGCGGTGTCGACGAGGTTCGCCGGGGGTCCCTCGGAGGGGGCCAGTGCGGGTAGCGCGATACCGATGTCCATGCCCTGGGCAACACGGGATCAGGGAAGCCCATTCCGAGTCCGCCCGGCCGCCCGAGCCACTCGTCGCTCCCGTTGGCCCCGCGCCCGGCTGCCGACCCACTTGTCGTTGGAATTAGACGCGACAAGTGGGTCTTGTCGTTGGAATGAGACGCGACAAGTGGCGGGCGGGGGTGGGATTGGGCGTGCACTGGCCGCCCGGTGGCGGTCAGCGTAGCGGCGCCGTTTCTGCTGACCAGGGAGCTGGCTCCGGGCATGGTGGCCGGAATCCTCATCGCCGCCACCATCCGCTGGCTCCGCCAGGATTCACCGGACGTGGCTAGTCGCGGACTCGGTAGCGGATCAGCCGGGAGCTGTTCGACACCACGGCCACCGACGAGGCGTTGTGCAGGATCGCGGCCACCACCGGGGACATCACCCCGGCCGCGGACACCAGCAGCCCGGCCGCGTTCACCGCGATGGACAACCCGTAGTTCTCACCGATCAGCCCGATGGTGCGCCGGCCGAGGTCGCGCAGCTCCAGCAGGGTGCTCAGGTCGTCGCCGGCCAGCGCCACGTCCGCGGTCTCCACCGCCACGTCGGTGCCGCCCACACCCATCGCGATGCCGATGTCGGCCAGCGCCAGCGCCGGCGCGTCGTTGGTGCCGTCGCCGACCATCGCCACGGTGTAGCCCTGTGCGCGCAGTTCCCGCACCACGTCCTGCTTCTCCTCGGGCAGCACCTGCGCGCGGAACTCGTCGATACCCAGCTCGGCGGCCACCGCGGCGGCGGTATCCGGGTGGTCCCCGGTGAGCAGCACGATCCGCTTGACCCCGTCGGCGCGCAGCGCGTCCAGCACCGGCCGGGAGTCCGGGCGCACCGTGTCACGCAGCGAGACCAGCCCGACCAGCGAGCCATCCACGGCGAGCAGCAGCGGCGTCTCGGTGGCCCGCTGCAGCCGGCGCACCCAGTCGTGCGCCCGTCGGCTGACCGACACCCCCTGCTGACGGAGCAGCTCCCGGGACCCGATCAACAGCGTCCGGCCATCCCCGCGCACCCGCATGCCCTGCCCGAGCAGCACCTCGCACTCCTCGTGCGGCGGGATCTCGATGTGCCGTTCCTCGGTGGACCGGATCACCGCCTGGGCCAGCGGGTGCCGGGAGTGGATCTCAGAGCTGGCCGCGTAGGCGAGCACCTGCTCCGGGGTCCAGTCGTCGTCGAAACTCACCACGTTGGTGACCACCGGGCGGCCCAGGGTGAGCGTGCCGGTCTTGTCGAAGACGATCGCGTCGACCCGGCCGGCGGCCTCCAGGTGCGCCCCGCCCTTGATCAGGATGCCGCGCCGCGCGCCGTTGCCGATGGCCGCGCTGATCGCGGTCGGGGTGGACAGCCCGACCGCGCACGGGCAGGCCACCAGCAGCATGGTCATCGCCCGCCGCACGTCCCTGGTCAGCAGCAGGGTCAGCCCGGCCAGCGCGAACGAGGTGGGCACGAACCGGCGGGAGAAGTTCTCCCCGACTGTCTGGATCGGCGCCCGGTCGTCCTGGGCCTGCTCGACCCTGGCGATGATCCGGCCGATCGCGGTGTCCCGGCCGACCGCGGTGGCCCGCACCACCAACCGCCCGCGCAGCAGCACCGAGCCGGCATGCAACTGGGTGCCCGGCAGGACGGCGATGGGCAGCTGCTCGCCGGTGATCGCGGCCTGGTCGACCACACCCTCGCCGTCCACCACCACGCCGTCCACCGGCAGCACCACGTGCTCGTGCAGCACCACCTCGTCGCCGATGACCAGCGAGTTGATGTCCACCTCGACCTCGAGAGCCTCGCCGGCCTCGTCGGCGATGCGCAACCAGGTACGGGTCCGCGTCCCGGTAAGCAGCTCGGAGATGGCACGGCGGGACCGGCGCAGGGTGAGGTCCTGCAGGTACTCGCCGATGTTCAGCAGCCAGAGCACGGTCAGCGCGACCACGTTCTCCCGCAGCACCAGGCTGGCCACGGTGGCCGCGGAGACCAGCGCGTCGGTGCCGGCGCCCCGCCCGCCGGACAGCGATCGCAGGGCCCCTCGCAGGAACGGGTAGCCGGTGAAGATGGTGACGCCGGTGGCCACCGTGCGGCTGGCGGTACCCAGCATGGGCGGGCGGCGCAGCCCGTAGCGGCGGAACCCGAGGGCGGCCAGCGCGACCCCGCCGACTACCAGCCGGACCAGCTCGGTGGAGCGCACATCGGCGGAGCGGGGGGTGCGGTTGGCGGTGGCCTCCGGGTCGGCGCCGAGGCCCTTTCCGATGGCCTCCACCAGCCAGGTGCGGTCACAGCGCTCCGGGTCGTACCAGACCACCACGTTGCCGGTACGCGGGTAGGCGTGCACCTGGCGGACGCCGGAAACCGTGTCCACCGCGTCTTCCACGGCAACCGCCAGCGCCGGGCTCCTGATCAGCTCGGGGGTGGCGAAGCGGACCCGGCCGGCGGCGTCGGACACAATCCGCGGCGGGGCAGCCGCGCCGGCACGGTCCAGGTCGCGGCCGTCGATGTCAGTGCTCGTGGGCATGGTCAGCGCCAGCGCCGGAGGCGGGCGGCGGCGTCTGCTCGCCGATCCGCTCGCGCGCTTCGCTGACGATGTCCGAGGCGGTCAACCGCGCCTTCTCCGCGCCGACCTCGGCGGCGCGCGCCCCGCGCAGCCCCCAGGAGGTGACCGCGACGGCGGTGTTGTGCACCAGCCCGCTCTGCGCCACCTTCTTGACGCCCTCCAGCGCGACCGCGCCGGCTAACCCGGTCGCCACCAGACCCGCCGCCTTGCCGACGATCGCGCCGACTATCACGTCAAACCTCCATCGACTCCTGGACCCACCCCTGGGGCTGCCGTGGTGAAACGCCCCGGGAATGGTCCGGGTCAAGACCCGCGCGATCTCGCACGCGATGACAATGGTAGCCATCCGCTGCACGAACAGCCTGGGCGGCGCTCATATGGGCCCCGCCCCGGCCGCCGGGGAGCGCTCCGGAATTGTCAGCGGGCGGGTCGGCGGCGGGCGGAAATTGTTGTTTATCTCCTCGCCCGGAGCTGCTGTTAATATCCCGGGACTTCGAGGAGAAGTTGGTGGACATGTCCCCGCATCGTGCAGAGTCGCAGCGGATGCCCGGTGACGTGGTGAGCGGCCGGGAGCGGGTAGAGCGCGCCGCATACGACCTGTTCAGCCGGCGCGGAATCCGCGCGGTCGGGGTGGACACGGTGATCAGCGAGGCCAACGTCGCAAAGATGACGTTGTACCGCAACTTCAGCTCGAAGGACGAGCTCATCCTGGCGTTCCTGCGGCGCCGCGAGGAGATCTGGACGAAAGGCTGGCTGCGCGCCGAGGTGACCCGCAGGGCAACAACCCCGAGGCAGCGGCTGCTGGCCGTCTTCGAGATCTTCGATGAATGGTTCAACGAACCCGCGTTCGAGGGGTGTGTGTTCGTCACCACCATGCTGGAGTTCGCCGACCAGGCCAGTCCGGTGCGCAAGGCGAGCGTGGCGCACCTGGCCGAGATCCGTGAGTTCCTCCGGGAACTGGCTGTCTCGGCCGGGGTGGCGGATCCGGACGGCTTCGCCAGGCAGTGGCACATCCTGATGAAGGGTTCGATCATCGCCGCCGGCGAGGGCGACACCGACGCCGCCAACCGGGCCAGAGAACTGGGCCTGCTACTACTCCGCGAACGCGGCCTCACCGACTAATTCATCGCCACGCGGGCTACCGGGCTCGCTTGTTGCCCCGGGTCGGACGCACGCTGGCCACCAGCAACAGCAATCCGACCAGCACCGCGCCGCCGGCGAGCAGCCAGCGCGGATCGAGCAGCGGCAGGGCCGGCGCCCAGTTGAACAGCGCCATCCCGGCGGCGCTCAGACTGATCAGCCCCATCAGCAGGGTGAGCACGTCGGGCCCGCGACTCGGCCGCTCGGTCACCGGCGCGTTCGTGCCGCTCGAGGACTCCGCCTCATCTGTCAGCGGAATGTTGGACTCAGCCACGACGCACCTCCACAGCGCCGGTCCGCACCGTGACCTCCAGGTCCAGCGGCCGGCTGTTCGATGGAACGTTCACGCCGGGATCGAAGACCTCTACATCCGCCGAGGGCCCCCCGTCCCGGCCGGTGCGCCCCAGGCAGTTCACCTCGCCCATGTCCACGTGGCAGTGCACTCGCACATTCGCGTTCGGCGGGAGCAGCACGGTGGCCTCGCCCGCCTCCAGGCTCACCACGGTGCGGACCGGGCCGGCCCCGGTGGGCGTCACGGCCACCGGCGCAAGCGGGGCAGCCACCGGTGGGACCGGCAGGACCGGTGGGACCGGCGGGACCGGCGCGGCCGGCGGGACGGCTGGCACGGCGGACTGACTCGGCGGCATGCCGGGCGCCGCCACCTCGACCGGGGCGACCAGGTTGAGGTTGCGCAGGTCGAGGGTGACCGCGCCCAGGGTGCGCCGGTAGCTGGGCGCGAGCTCAGCGACGGTGCTGGGCGCGGCGCGCAGCTCGCCGGCGCCCTGCCAGTGCCGCACCGGACTGGCCATCGCGGCGTAGCTGAGCAGCACCAGCGGGATGGCCACCGCGATCAGACCACGTCCGGCGTGCCGGAAAGCCCCGATCAGCAGGCCAACGCCGACCACCGCGAGCATCGCGCCGAAGATCAGCCGCACCCCGCCGACGCCACTTCCGGCCAGCGCGAACGCTCCGGTGACGCCACCGGCGAGCAGTGCCAGTCCGATGGTGGCCAGGGTCAGCGCGGAGCGTCGCGGCCGCGGTTCCGGGCCCGGCGCTCCGGACCCCGGGCCGGGCTCGGGCAGGTCCCAGGCGAACGGCGCGGCGCCGAGTGGATCCCACGCGGGTGGCTTCGGCTCGCCGGGGGCGGCTGGCGGCGCGGTGCCCAAGCTGGTGGAGCCAGCCACCGCGGTCGCCGAGGCCATCCCTGACGCCATCCCCGCGGCCGGGCCCGACGTCGAGTCGGCGCCGGGAGCTCCGCCCTGGCCAGGCGGCCCGGCACCGATGGCCAGCCCGCGCTCACTTCGGCTCTGGTGCAAGAGATAGAGCAGCCCGCCGAGCACCGCCAGCCCGACCAGCACCCCCGGGTCGCCGCTGAGCAGCGAGCCGGTCCCGGCGAGGCCGGCGATCACGGCGGCGATCAACACCACCGGATGCACTGATCCGCCCCGGCGAACCAGCGGACCGGTCGGCGGGTCGTGCGTATCGGCCGGCAGCAGAACCCAGGCGGCCAGGTAGAGCGCGATGCCCACGCCGTAGAACGCGGCCACCACAAAGGCGATCCGGACCAGCACAGGGTCGATGTCGTATCGGCGGGCGATGGCGGCCGCCACGCCAGCGATCTTGCGGTCACTCTGCCGGCGACTCGGCCGGGTGTCCCAGATAGCCTGCAGCGTCGCGCGAGGCTCGGTGGTCGGACTCATGCCATCCACCTTCCGGTCGGGCGGGCGCTGTCACATCGGGGCGGAACCCGGAGCCGCCCCTGAGTCTGCCAGCGGCGGCCCCTGGCCTTGCCCGGAGGCACCATGAGGGTCTACCCCGATGAATACCGGGTCGATCCGTGTGACCATGGGCGCTGTGAGTACCTCGGAGCCGAGCGGGGGTGTTACCCGATGACCAGCGCGAACCCGCCTACCCGGGCCTCCGGGCCGGGGCCGGTCGACCGGGTGCCGCTGCGTCGGCACCGGTGCGGCCGAATGGTGGCCGGGGTGGCCGGCGGGATCGCCGACCACCTGGGTGTGCCGGTGCTCTGGGTGCGCGCCGGGTTCACCGTGCTGGCCGCGCTGTCCGGGGCCGGCGTGCTCGCCTACGGGCTGTGCTGGATGTTCATTCCCCAGGAACCCGCCGAACGAGGGCGCGTGGTGTCCCGCCGGGAACGCCGGCAGGCGCTCGGGTTGGCCGCCGTCGGGCTGGGAGTGGCGATCGCCGCCTCCGCCGCCGGCGACACCCTGGTCGGGTGGGTGGCCGGGCCGCTGGGGGTCGCCGCCGTCGGGGTGGCGCTGGTCTGGCGGGAGGCCGACGAGACCCGTCGGCGGCGGTGGGCGGTGGCCAGCCGCAGCGGTGTGGTCGGCGGCGGTGGCCGGGCGGCCGTCGTCCGGGTGGTGGCCGGTGCGCTGTTCGTCGCCGGCGGCCTGGCGGTGTTCCTGCTCGGTCAGCTGAACCTGGGTCAGCTGCAGTTCGGTGTACTCGCCGTGCTGGCCACCCTGGTCGGGGTCGCGGTACTCACCGTGCCGTTCTGGGTGCGGTTGTCCCAGGAGCTGGGCGAGGAACGCCGCGAGCGGATTCGGGCCGCCGAGCGCACCGAGATCGCCGCGCACCTGCACGACTCGGTGCTGCAGACGCTGGCCTTGATCCAGCGCCAGGCCGAGCAGCCGCGTGAGGTCCGCCGGCTGGCCAGGGGGCAGGAGCGGGAGCTGCGCACCTGGTTGTACGGCCCGACCGGGTACGGACAGATGGGCTCGCCGCCGGGGGCCGCCGGCACGCCCTCGGCAAGCACGGTGGCCGAGGCGATCACCTCGGCGGCCGCCGAGGTGGAGGACACCTACGCGGTCGCGGTGCACCCGGTGGTGGTGGGCGACTGCCTGCTGGACGACCAGCTCGGCGCCCTGGTGCAGGCCAGCCGGGAGGCGATGGTGAACGCGGCGAAGCACGCCCAGGTGGGCGAGGTGAGCCTGTACGCCGAGGTGGAACCGGACACCGTGCACGTGTTCGTGCGGGACCGGGGGATCGGGTTCGACCCGGACGAGGTGCCCGACGATCGGCACGGGCTGGTCGACTCGGTGCACGGCAGAATGGGCCGGCACGGCGGTGCCGCCTCGCTTCGCAGCGCCCCGGGTGAGGGCACCGAGGTGCACCTGGAAATGCCCAGGGGCCGGGCGGGCGACCCGGCGCGCAACGGTGAGCCGGCCCGCCAGGCCGGGGAACTCGACGCCGGGAAACCCGGGGTCTTGGAACGTGGGGCGCGCGCGAAAGCGAGCAATGAGGGAGCGTCATGACTGAGCAGACTCCGGGCGACGTGCCAGCGTCCGCCGCCGAGACCCCGGGCCGGATCCGGGTGTTCCTGGTCGACGACCACGCGCTGTTCCGCAGCGGGGTGCGCGCCGAGCTGGACACCGTGGCGGACGACGTGGAGGTGGTCGGCGAGGCCGGCTCGGTGGCCGAAGCGGTGGCCGGCGCCAGGCACTACCGCCCGGACGTGGTGCTGCTGGACGTGCACATGCCCGACGGCGGTGGCGCCGAGGTGTTGCGCCAGGTACGCACCGAGCTGCCGGAAATGGTGTTCCTCGCGCTGAGCGTGTCCGACGCGGCGGATGACGTCATCGCGGTGATCCGGGCCGGGGCCAGGGGCTACGTCACCAAGACGATCTCCGGCCGGGAGCTGGCCGACGCGGTGCGGCGAGTGCGCGACGGGGACGCGGTGTTCTCGCCCCGGCTGGCCGGCTTCGTGTTGGACGCGTTCTCCGACCGCCCGGGCGCGGCGCCGCCGGTGGACCCGGAGCTCGACCTGCTGACCCCCCGGGAGCGCGACGTGCTGCGGCTACTCGCCCGCGGCTACGCCTACAAGGAGATCGCCGCCGAACTCTTCATCTCGATCAAGACCGTAGAGACCCACGTATCCAGCGTGCTGCGCAAGACCCAGCTCTCCAACCGCCACGAACTCTCCCGCTGGGCCTCCGACCGCCGCCTGGTCTGACTCCACACCGATCACCGTTCCCAACCTCTGTTCCACGAGTCGGCGCTGACACGGTCGACTCGCGGGAGGTTTGCGGGCGGGCTCGGGGGGTTAGTTGCCGAAGGTGTCTATGAGCCAGATGCCGTTGGGGGCGGGGGCTAGGACTAGGCGTTGGGCGACCGTGCGGACCACGCCGTCGGTGGTCTGCAGCCGCACCTGGGCGCGCACCGTGTGGTTGGGCGTGGACACGGCGGTGCTGACCACCCGCACCGAGCTGAACCCGCGCCAGTAGCTGGTGTACCCCGACGGGCCGCCGAGCTGGTCGTGCGCGCGCCCGCTCAACCGGGTCCACGCGGTCCGCGGGTCCCCGGGCAGCAGCGCGTAGTAGCTCTCCACCGCCGTGCGCAGCTCCGCCTCGCTGGCCGGCCGGGCCGCAGCGCCGACGCTGCTGCCGGCCGGCCCGGCGGTCTGCGCCGGTCGGGTGCTCAGCGCGAGCGAGGCGGACAGCGCCGCGGTGAGTATTGCCGCCGCCGCGAGGCCGACGATGACCAACTGGCGGCGATGCACCGGGGCCGGCGAGCGCCGCCGATGCGGGCCCGGGGGAGGTGGCAGGACGCCGGAGACCCGGGCCGCGCCGACGACCGGCACATCCGCCGTGTCCTTCGCCCTGGAGCGGCGAGCGGCGCCGGTGCTGCTGTGCCGGCCGCCGCCGGAACGGGTAGCTGCCGGTTTGGCCACCGGGCCGTCGATCACCGGGCCGCCGGCCACCGGGGCGCCGATCACCGGGCTGCCGAGAACCGCGGCCCCGCTGGCCGCGCTCCTGGTCACCGAGCCGATGCCCGGGCCGCGGTCGGACCCGGTGGGATCCAGCGGACCCGGAATTCTCGGCCGGTCCCCGGTCCTCGGCGGCGGCACCCGCCCGGAGTCGCTGGTGCCGCTCGCGGCGGCCAACAGCAGCGCCCTGGCCTGCTCCGCGGTGGGCCGGGTGGCCGGGTCGGGATCGAGCAGTCGCACCAGCGCCGAGGTGAGCCGGCCGGCCCGGATCGGCTGCCTGATCTTGCCTTCGGCCACCACATGGAGCTGGGTGAGCGCGTTGTCCCCGACCCCGAACGGCGGCTCACCCTCCACGCTGATGTACAGCGTGGCGCCGAGCGAGAACACGTCGGCCTCGGAGCTGGGTGCCTCGCCTCTGGCCACCTCGGGGGCGAAGTAGTCCGGTGTCCCGGTGAGCACCCCGGTCTGGGTCACGGTGATGTCGCCGGAGGCCCTGGCGATGCCGAAGTCGGCCAGCTTCACCATGCCGTCCGCCGCGAGCAGCACGTTGCCGGGTTTGACGTCCCGGTGCACGATGCCGACCCGGTGCGCGGCGTCCAGCGCATCGGCCAGCTGCGCGCCGATCCGAGCGGCCGCTCGGTCGGTGAGCAGGCCGTCGGCGGTGAGCACGGCCGCCAGGCTGCGCGCCCGCAGGTACTCCATCACCAGCCAGGGCTCGCCGTCCTGCATGGTCACGTCGTAGACGGCCACGGCGTGCGGGTGCTGCAGCCGGGCGGCGATCCGCCCCTCCCGCAGGATGCGCTGCCGTGCCTCGGAGGCCTGCCGGAGGTCGAGCCCGGGCTCCAGGACGACCTGTTTGAGCGCGACCTGACGGTTCAGCCGCTGGTCGGTGGCCAGCCATACGGCACCCATCGCCCCGACGCCGATCTGGGTGAGCAGGCGGTAGCGCTCGGTGACCAGCAGCCCAGGGTGGGCTAACGGAACGGTCGCCGATGGCCAGGACGGCCAGTCCACGTCAGTCACGTCAGGTGGTTCCCCTCGGGAGACGCGCCGGTGTCAGTGGCCGCTGAGCAGGCCGGAGAGCCCGCCCCCGCCGTGGCCGGAGCTATCGGAGCCGGATCCGGAATCGGAACCGTGGGAGGACTTCTCGCTGGAGTGCGAGGAGCTGTCCGAGCCGTCGTCGCCCTTCGACTTGCGCGACTTGCTGTCCGACTTCCCGGAGTTGCTGGACTTCTCTGAGTCGTGGGACTGGTCGGACCTGCTGTGCGACGACCGGGAGGGCTTGTCCGACTCGCCGGACGAGGAATACTCCGACTTGCTGGATGACCTGTCCGAGGCGCTGGACGAGGTCTGGCTGGACGTGGTCGGCTTGCTGGACGTGGTCGCCTTGCTGGATCCGTTCGACCCGCTGCCGAGCAGCGAGCCGAGCCCCCCGGCGACCGAGCGCACCGTGTCGCCGAGCGCGTCGGACCGCTCGATCGGCTTGGTCAGGCTGCTCAACGCGTCGCCGGCCGGTGAACCGCCGCTCTTGGCGCTGTCGCTGTCCTTGCCGCCGGACCTCACCAACGTGCTGCTCGATGTGCCGCCACCGCTCGTCTTGCCGCTCTTGGCCGACCCGGTCAGCTCATTGGTAGTGCCAGTGACCCCGCCGAGCAAGCCGCCGACCAGCCCGCCGACGCCGTGCTCGACGGTGCCGCCCAGTGTCTTGGTGGTGCCGGATACCGCCGATCCGAGGCCCTCGACCACCGGGCCGACCACCGGGACGGGCAGCGCCTTGCCTACCGACTGCACCGTGGACCCGAGCGCGCCACCGGCGCCATCCACCACGCCGCCGACCACCTTGGTGCCGGCCTGACCCACCTCGCCGACCACGCCGACCGTGCTGTCCAGGGTCCCGCCCAGCGCCTTGGTGGTCTGGCTGACGCCGTCACCGACGCCTTCCAGCAGCGGGCTGACCACCGGGACCGACAGCGCCTGGCCCACCCCGCTGACCGTGCCACCGAGCGCGTCGCCGACACCGCCCACCGTGGCGTCCAGGGTGCCACCGACGGCACCCCCGGAGGCGGCGTACGTGGTGGTGCCGGGCGCGGTGGCCGGAGCAAGCGTGGTCGGCGTGCCGAGCGGGACAGTGGTGCTCGGCCCGGACGGGACCAGCAGGTTCGGCCGTAGCGCCGGGACCCCGCCGGGTGGGCTGGGCAGCGCGGCCGGCAAGGGGAACGACGCCGGGGTCACCGCGAGTGGGCCCTGGGCCAGCCCGCCCGCGGCCACTCCGCCGTCGACGCCGCCAAGGCCACCGGCCCCGAAGCCCGGCGAGCCGAGTATGCCGCTCTCCGGGTAGCCCCCGTCGAGCGCGCTGGACCCGGTCGGGCCCGGCCCGGCGTTCCCGAGCAGGGCAGCCGCGCCGGCCAGCGAGCCCACCGCGAGCATCGCGCTGGCCGAACTGGCCAGCTTGCGCCGGGGAGAGGTCAGCTGAGTGAACGTCCGGTCCGCGCGGGGGTCGACCGAATCTGCCAGGCCGTGCGGTAGCTGGCCCTCGCGGCGCATCAACGCTCCGACGGAAACCGCCGTGCGAGTGCCGGGAGCGCGCCCGCCATGGGCGCCAGTCGGTCCGGGCCGGCCGAGTAGATCGGCAACGGTGATGACGGACCGACGGGGCTGACCACCGCGCTGGGGAGCGAAGTCTGCCACGATCGAGAGTCCTCCTGGGGGGTGAATGCCCCCTGATGTTTACCGGACAGTGACCATGGCAGCCAAGTGCTACTCATCCGCTCACCTGCACTCACCTGGGTGGCGTAGCACCGCTTGCAGATGATTACCAACCGCTCATCTTGATGTTCAGCCGGTACTGACCACGTGGAAGATCTCCGCCAGCCGGCCTTCGGGCAGGTCGAAGCGGCGGGCGGACTGCCGCCCCCAAGCCCTCATGCGCTGGTCGAGGTCAGTCAGGTGAGCGGTCTGTGACTCATGCGCGCGCAGCGCGGCGAGCTTGCTCTCGATCGTGTCGGTGATGTCCACGACGTGGTTCTGCCGCTCCTCCGGGGCGCCCATCAGCCACAGCTCGGACACCGTCCACGCGTCCAGGCCCTCGGCGACCAGCTCGGGGTGGGCGAACGGGTTGCGCGCGTCCGGGTACACGGCGGCGACCGCGGCCTCGCCGGCCGCGCGGTGGTCCGGATGTGAGGCGCCGACCCTCGGCCAGTAGTACTCGGGCGACTGGGTGATCACCCGGTCAGGGCGGAACCGGCGGATCTGCCGCGAGATGTCCCGGCGCAGCTCGATGCTGGCGGTCAGCCGGCCGTCCGGGTAGCCGAGGAAGGTCACGTCCTCCACCCCGAGCTCCGCCGCGGCCGCGCGCTGCTCCCGCTCGCGCAGCGCCGCCATCTGGTCCCGGGGTGTGTCGTCGAACCCGCCGGCGTCTCCCGAGGTGCACACGCAGTAGGCCACCTCGATGCCGGCCTTGGTGAATGCCGCGACCGTGCCGCCCGCGCCGAAGTCCACGTCGTCCGGGTGCGCGGTGACCACCAGGACACGGGAAATGTCAGGTCGTGGAGTCACCTGGTCAACACTCATACCAACTGACCCTACGGCCGCGTCATCGAGGCGCGCTGTGGCTCGCTCCCGGACCGGTCAGACGTCGCCCCGGAAGCGATGCCGGGTGCCCTCCAGCGCGCGGTACCCAGCGAGCCCGGCGCCGGCGCCCAGCACCAGCCCGAGCAGGTCGAGCACGACACCCCCGGAGGTGAACAGCAGCCCGATCAGCGCCACGGCGGCGAGCAGCCCGGCCTTGGTCCGCTGGCCGCGCACATAGTCAAGCGTGGACTCGCCGGTCAGCCCGCGCTTGCTCGCGGCCGAGGACAGCATGGCCAGGTAGCCGCCGTATCCGAGGGTCACCAGCAGGCCGACAAGCGCCACCAGGAAAGCAATCAATCCGACCACGGCACCCATCTCTCCACCCTGCCACAGTCGGGGCGGCGAGGGGCGGAGTCAGGCCCGGCCGAGCCGGCCTCGGCCGAGGCGCAGCAGCATCATGCCCAGCTCACGCCCTTCCGGACCCAGTTCACGGAACCGGGCCAGCACAGCCTGCTCGCGGGACAGCACGATGCGCGGGCCGCCCTCGGCGCGGCGGATCGCGCCGATCCGCTGGGACACCTCGGTGCGCCGCTGGATCAGCCGGAGGATTTCGTTGTCCAGCTGGTCGATCTCCTCGCGCAGCGCGGTGATGTCCTCGGTCGGGGCGCCGGGATCGGTCACGGCTACCTGGACACGACTGGTGTCGCTGGTGCTGGTGGGGCTGGTCACGGTTTCCTCCTGTGGCGCGGTTGCCCGGCGGGAGCGGACTCGAGACCGGCTTGACATGAATCGGCCCCGGGTCCTCGGACTCCGGGGCGGCGTGGTCGTAGCTGGTTGCTCAGGCGGCCACGGGCACCGAGGTCCGGTACCCGTAGCTAAAGTCGTACACACGCGCTGGCACGTCGTCATTGTGCCACACCGGCCCGGTACCGTGACTGCCACGATGAGTGCGCTGTTCGAACTGCCGCAAACCATGTCCGCCGGGTCTTCCACGGGGTCCGGGTCGTCGCACCGGCGTGACCCGGACGAACTGTTGCGCGGGCTCAACCCGAGGCAGCGCGAGGCTGTGGTGCATGCCGGCTCGCCGCTGTTGATCGTGGCCGGCGCCGGTTCGGGCAAGACTCGGGTGCTCACCCATCGGGTCGCCTATCTGCTCGCCGCGCGGGACGTGCACCCCGGCCAGATCATGGCCATCACCTTCACCAACAAGGCGGCCAAGGAGATGGCCGAGCGGGTGTCCTCGCTGGTGGGTCGGCGCAGCGCGGCGATGTGGGTGTCCACCTTCCACTCGATGTGTGTGCGGATCCTGCGGCGCGAGGCGAAGACCCTGGAGATGGGGTCCAGCTTCTCCATCTACGACGCGGACGACACCCGGCGGCTGATCGCTCAGGTGGCCCGTGACCTGGATCTGGACGTCAAGCGGTACCCGGCGCGCGGGCTGGCCGCGCAGATCTCCAACCTGAAGAACGAGTTGCTGGACGCGACCGACGCCGCCGACCGCGCGGGCAACGACTACGAGCGCCGGGTGGCTGAGGTCTTCGCGGTCTACCAGCGCCGGCTCAAGCAGGCCAACGCGCTGGACTTCGATGACCTGATCATGACCACGGTCAGCATGCTGCAGGCGTTCCCGGCGGTGGCCGAGTACTACCGGCGGCGGTTCCGGCACATCCTGGTGGACGAGTACCAGGACACCAACCACGCCCAGTACATGCTGATCCGCGAGCTGGCGGGGCATTCCGAACCCAACCCCGACGCCTCCGACGGCTCCGGGGCCGACGCGGGGTACGGGCCGGGGCCGGCCGAGCTGTGCGTGGTGGGCGACGCCGACCAGTCCATCTACGCCTTCCGCGGCGCCAGTATCCGCAACATCGTCGAGTTCGAGCGGGACTACCCGAACGCGCGGACCATCCTGCTGGAGCAGAACTACCGTTCCACCCAGACCATTCTGTCCGCCGCCAACGCGGTGATCGCGCGCAACACCGACCGCCGCGACAAGCGGCTGTGGTCCGAGGCCGGGGACGGCGAGAAGATCGTCGGCTATGTGGCGGACAACGAGCACGACGAGGCCGCCTTCGTGGCCGCCGAGATCGACCGGCTGTCCGATATGGGCGCGGCGGGCGCGAAGAACTCAGACGTAGCGGTGTTCTACCGGACCAACTCCCAGTCCCGCGTCTTCGAGGACGTGTTCATGCGGGTCGGGCTGCCCTACAAGGTGGTCGGCGGGGTGCGGTTCTACGAGCGGCGCGAGGTCCGCGACGCGCTGGCCTACCTGCGGGTGCTGTCCAACCCGGAGGACACGGTCAGCCTGCGCCGCATCCTGAACGTGCCGCGCCGGGGCATCGGCGACCGCGCAGAGGAGGCCGTGGCGCTGGCCGCGGAGAAGCACCGGATCTCGTTTGCCACCGCGCTGCGCCGGGCCGCCGAGGGGGAGGTGCCGACGCTGGCCACCCGCTCGCAGCGGGCCATCGCCGGCTTCGTGGACATGCTCGACGAGCTGCGCTCGCGGGTCGTCGACGGTGAGCCGGTCGCCGAGTTGCTGGAGTCGGTGCTGGCCCGCACCGGGTACACCGCCGAGCTGGAGGAGAGCGAGGACCCGCAGGACGAGTCACGGGTGGAGAACCTGGCCGAGCTGGTCACCGTGGCCCGCGAGTTCGCCGGGGATGCCGCCGCCGACCCGGAGGCCGTCGAGGCGGCCCTCGAGCAGGGGTTGCCGGCGCCGGGCTCGCTCGCCGCGTTCCTGGAGCGGGTGGCGCTGGTCGCCGACGCCGACTCGATCCCGGACGGCGGGGATGGCGTGGTCACCCTGATGACCCTGCACACCGCCAAGGGCCTGGAGTTCCCGGTGGTGTTCAGCACCGGTTGGGAGGACGGCGTGTTCCCGCACCTGCGGGCGCTGGGCGACCCGAAGGAGCTGGCCGAGGAACGCCGCCTGGCCTACGTGGGCATCACCCGGGCGCGGGAGCGGCTGTATCTGTCCCGGGCCATCGTCCGCTCGGTGTTCGGCGCGCCGTCCACCAATCCGCCGTCCCGGTTCCTGGACGAGATCCCGACCGAGCTGCTCGACTGGCGGCGGTCCGCGCCGGAGCGCTCCGCGCCGGTGGGCATGGTCGGCTTCGGGCAGCGTGGTCGCCCGGGCGGCGCCGGCGGCGGCATGCGCGGCGCCTCGGACCGGGGCAACTGGCGCCCCGGCGCGGCCTCGCCGATGGCGCCCGCGCTGTCCCTGTCGGTGGGTGACCGGGTCAGCCACGACAAGTACGGCCTGGGCACTGTGGTGGCCACCGAGGGCGCCGGCCTCCGCGCCAACGCCACCATCGACTTCGGCAGCGCCGGCACCGTCCGCCTGATGCTCATCGGCGGCGTGCCCCTCACCAAGCTCTAACCCCACCCCCCGTCGCGCCCCGCTCTCAGCACACTGAGTCGGCGTTCTCAGCACACCCTGGTGTGGCCGGGACCCGCGCGGGTCAGGCGATGGAAAGCGGGCAGGTGGATCAGTCGGCGGCGGGGCCGGCGCCGTGGCCGGTGACCCGAATGCCTCGGGCGGCCAGCCAGGGCAACGGGTTGAGCTTCTTGCCGCTCGGGTCCCAGATCTCGAAGTGCAGGTGCGGCCCGGTGGACTGACCCCGGTTGCCCATCTCGGCGATCTGTTCGCCGGCATTGACCTTTTCCCCGACGTGTACCAGTGACCGGTTGATGTGCCCGTAGACGCTGATCCAACCGCCCGGGTGCAGGATGCGGACCCAGAGCCCGAAGCCGGATGCCGGGCCGGAGGAGATGACCGTGCCGTCGGTGACCGCGTAGATCGGAGTGCCGATCTTGTTCGCCAGGTCGATGCCGTAGTGCGTGGTGCCCCACCGGCCGCCGAAACCCGAGGTGAATATGCCGTTGGTCGGCTTGACGAACTCTTGGCCGTTGAAGATCGTCGCTTGTGGGGCGCCGTCGGCCAGCGCGGACTTGATCCGCAGCGCGTTGGCGGCCAGCTGCTCGCCCACCTTGACCGCCTTGGTCAGGCTCGCCACGTCGGCGATGTCGGTGTTGTCGTCCATCGCGGACAGCTCCGGGGTTTCCCGCGTGTAGCTGCTCATCGCGGCGTTGCGCCTGGGCAATTCCGGCCCGGAGGTGCTCTGGATCAGGGCGCCGGCGGCGGTGCGGGCGACGTCCCGGTACTCCACCCCGTGCTGCCCATCGAGCAGGTTGGGCACGGCCGCCACCGTCGCCCCGGTGGCGACCGCCGCGAGTGCGACACGGCTCTGCCAGGGCGTGGCGGGTGCGGGACGCCGATGATGACCCCGACGGGGCGGTGCGGCGTACCGCACGTTCTCGCCAGGGGCCGGTTCAGCGCCGCGTGGGGAGCGGTCGAGCGCCAAAACCTGCCTGTTTCGTACTCTTGACTGGTCGCGGCGGTGTGGTCGGGGGAACCTCTCGAACCAATTCGGGGGCGGCTCGAGACGACCGTCGTGATCAGTCCGTGATACGGACCTTAGGAACCTAGCCGCCTTGCTCGGGCAGTGCAAATCCGCTGGCGGCGTGTCTCAGACCGGTGTCGATCGCCCGACCGCCGCGCTCCGAAGGCCGTTCGTTGGCGAGATCTTCCAGTCGGGCCAGCGAGGAGGCCACCCAGTGCACCGCCCTGGGATGAATGGACAGCGACATGTGTCCCACGTCACGTAGTTCCAGCGTGCGCACGTCCAGATCCGGATGCACGAGGCGGGCGTTGCGCTGCGGAACGATCAGCTGGTCCAGCCGGCTCCACACCACCAGGAAACGGGTGCGGCACCGCGGCGCCGGCTCGGCCAGCTCGGTGAGCAGGTCGGAGCCGGGCATGAGCTGGCGGGTGAGCGAGGTGGGCATCAGATACGCGGCCACCGAGCCGCCGTGCGGGCTGCCCAGGGTGACCACGGTGTGCACCGCGTCGTCGCCGCCCAGCCGCTGCACGTAATAGCGGGCGATCAGGCCGCCGAGTGAGTGGCCCACCACGTGTACATGGTCGGAGCCGGTGCGCTCCCGCAGCCGCTCGACGTGCTCGCGCAGCTGGAGGGCGGCCACCCGGATGTCGCCGGTGAGAGCGGTGAGCAGGCTGTAGTTCACCGCGTGCACCACGCCGAAGCCGCGGCGGCGCAGCGCCCGGCGGAACACGGTGAACACCGAGCGGTTGTCCATGAATCCGTGCACCAGCAGGATGGGGGTACCGGCGGCGGCCATGTCGGTGACCACCAGGCTGCGCTGTACCGGGCTGAGCGAGTCGGTGCGGTGGTGCGCGTAGCTGCCGTCCGTCCGCAGCGGCTCGCGCACCAGACCCCACGGGTAGGCGGCCAGGTGGGCGGTGCACCAGGCCGCCTCCACGGCCAGGCCGCGCAGCCCGGGCGGGGTGAGAAACGTGCGTGCCGTATAGCCGGCCGCGCTGGCCAGAGTGCCGAACATCGTCGATCGGGGGCGGGCCGGGGAGCAGGCCACCGGGTTGGGTGATTCCGGGGCGCCAGGGGAGGTCGAGGGTGAGCTCAGGGGCGGTTCATGCGACCCGCCGTAGCGCGTTCGGTCGACTGGGCCGACCGGGTGGCCCACAATGCTGTCGACCACTCCGCCCTCGTCATCGGGGACAGACATGTACCGACGGTACGTCATACACGTATCAAATACACGTGATGCGCAAATCAGCGCCGTGAGGAGCGCCTCCGGTCGCTTTGAGCTGCGCTTTCAGCGGGATTGAGCTAGCTTCCGGCGATGCGATCGAGGTTACCGGTCGGTGCGTTGACCCCGGTCGCGATAGGTGGAGCTGCGATCGGCGCGGTGCTGATCGCGGCCGGACCCAGATACCCCGTCGCGGTGACGCTCGACGGAGCCAGCGCTGGAGCCGGAGCCGGATCCGGCGCCGGAGCCCCGGTTGGGCCCGCGTTCGGAGTGTGGCCGCTGCTCGCGGTGCTCAGCGTGGTGCCCGCGGTGGTCGCGGTGATGCTGCTCCTGGTGCGCCAGCGGGGACCCGCGCTCGCACTGATCGCGTCGCTCGGCGTGGTGGCGATCGGCCAGGTACTGCTGAACGTGCAGCTGCTGCTCGATCCGATCGGGGCCGCCCGCGCCGAGCTGGTCGCCCCGCTCGGCCTCGGCCAGCTGCGACCCGAGCTGGGCGCGTGGCTGCTGTTGGCCGGGCAACTGCTCACCGTGATCGGCGGGTTGGCGGCGGCCCGGGAAGCCGGAGCGCTGCGCGGGGAGCGGAGCATGGACGAGCCGGCGATTGGCCCACGCACCCCTCCTGGCGCCATGGTGGCCGGCGTCGGCTGCGCGGTGCTGGCCGGATTCGGCGTGCTGACCGCGCCATACGCCTCCAGCGATCCATGGCTGGTGCCGCGCTCGGTGCTGGATTCCCCGGCGTGGTCGTCCGCCGGCGGCTTCGCGCTGGCCGTTGGGATCGCGCTGGCCGTGGTGCTGGCCTGCTCGGCCCCGGACCCCCGGGTCGCGGTGGGCGGCCTGGTCGGCGCCTCGATCGGGGTGCTCGGCGTGGTCGTGCCCAAGGTCGCGGTGGCCGCGCTGGCCGACCCGCTGCGCATCACCGTCGGCCCGGTGCTGGCCACCCTCGGCGGTCTCGGGTTGGCCGCGCTGGCCGCCTGGGTCGGCCACCGGGGTCGCCGGGACCTGGTGTTCGGGGGCGCGGCCGGACTGGACCGGCTGGCTGGTCCACCGGCGTCGGTGCTTGCGGTGCGCTGCCGGCTGGCCGGCGCCGGGCTCGCCGTGCTGACCGGCGGCGCCACGATCGCGGCGGTGCTCACCGATCCGCTCCGGCTGGCCGCCGACCTTCCACACCCGCAACTGCCGACCCGCTGGCTGCTGGTCGCCGCTGGCGCAGCGCTGGTCCCGCTCGGGGTGGCTACCTCCCCGCGCCGTCTCGGCCCGGCGGTCCGGCCCGCGCTGGCCGTCGCGCTGGTCGTTGTGCCGACGGTGGCCGGTGAGCCGCTGGGTGAGCTGCTCGGGGTACTCCTGCTGGACGGCGTGGACGGCGGCCCGGGGCTCTGGCTGCTGCTGCTCGCGTTGGCCCTCGCGGGCGCCTCGGCGTTGGCGCTGGTCCTCGCCGGCGGCTTCGAGCGCGACGAGATCGACATGGTGCAGACGCCGTACGAGGGGCCGGTCGCCGCCGCGTCCGCCGCCGCCGCGGTGCTTGCGGTGCCCGCGTTCTGGTTGCCGCTGGTGGACGGCGCCGGGTGGGGCCCGACGGGCGTGCTGCAGCCGCCCTTCGGACTGGCCTCCTGGGGACTCCTGGCAGGGTTCGCGGTCACCGCCGGAGCACTGTTGATCGCGCCGAGGTGCCGGCCGGGGCAGGCGGTCGCACTGTTCGGCGGGGTGGTCGTCGTGCTGGTGCCGCGGCTGGGCCGGCTGGCCGTCGCGGCGGGTCAGCTGCCCTCGGACGGGCTGGGCGAGGGCACCTGGGCTACCGGGTTGTGCCTGCTGCTCGTTCTGGTGGCTGCCCCGATCGCATTGCGTGCTCGCCGGAATCTCGTTCTAAGCTCCGTTGCGGAGTCGGGTGCCGACCGGGAGCGCGAGGAGGTGCGGCCGTGACCGAGCGGATTCGGGTAGTGGTGGCGAAGCCGGGACTGGATGGGCACGACCGGGGGGCCAAAGTGGTCGCCAGGGCGTTGCGGGACGCGGGCATGGAGGTCATCTACACCGGGCTGCATCAGACCCCGGAGCAAATCGTGGAGACCGCGCTGCAGGAGGACGCCGACATGGTCGGTCTTTCCATCCTGTCCGGTGCGCACATGACGCTGTTCCCCCGGGTGGTCGAGCTGCTCAAGGAGCGCGACGCGGATGACGTGATGGTCTTCGGCGGCGGGATCATCCCCGAGGAGGACATCGCCAAGCTGGCCGAGTTGGGCGTGGCCAAGGTCTTCACCCCGGGCGCGACCACGAGCGAGATCGTGGAGTGGGTCCGGGAGAACGTGCCCAAGCCCGAGCCGGCCGGCGCCTGAGTTCCAACCTGAGCCGTCCGGGCGCCTCAGTTCCCGATTGGCCTCCCTCTTCTGGATCCCCAGCTCTCTCAACCGGATCATCCAGCGGTGTTCGCCCCGTGTGACCGAGTGATCACTGCGTAGGATCCGGGACGGCCACGGTTGGCGACGGCGCCAACCGGAGGAGACGAGGAGTCAACCCCGTGAGCGATGCCAACACGCTGGACGCCGTGCGCGCGGCCGGTGGTCCGATCGAGGAGATTGGTGCCCTCTTCATGCTGCATCCGGAGACGTTTGCGCAGAGCACGGCGCACGGCTATCCGCACCCGTTCGCCGGGTACTTCGCCGGCCGGGGCGGTGTCCTGGGCGAGGCGGACGCGAGCACCGTCGACGCGATCTTCGCGGTCTTCGAGCCGAACGCGGTGAAGACGTTCTGGGAGCAGGGCATCGCGGTACACGGAGCGGCCGGCGGGGCCACGCTCTACTCCGAGCAGGTCGCCGAGTTCGGTCGCCGGCACCTTAAGGGCGCCGACGGGCTGGACCGCATCGCCGAGCTCGGCGAGAAGATCATCGGGTCCGCTCCGGTCACCGGCCTGCCGCTGTTCGCCGGTTGGAAGCGGATGCCGCTGGCCGAGGACGCCGAGGCGCGGGCGTTGCAGGTCATGTTCGTGCTGCGCGAGCTGCGCGGCTCGGTGCACATGGCCGCGCTGGCGGTGGTCGGGTTGACCCCGGTCGAGGCGCACCTGCTGAACAAGGGCGCGCAGTACTGCACGATGTTCGGCTGGCCGGAGCCGTCCGGCGGCGCCGAGGACAAGCGGCCGGAGAAACAGGCCGCCGAGGACGCCACCAACCGCCGGATGGCCCAGATCGTCGGCGCCGCGCTGTCCGCCGAGGAAGCCGCCGAGCTGGCCAGGCTGACCGCGTCCGCACTGGCTGTGGCGAAATCCTCGGCCACCTCTGGATAGCGCCGTCACCCGTCTCGGTGACAGCGGCGCGGGCCGACGTGAGGGGGTTCACCGAGCCGGACCCGCTGCGGGGCTCCGGCCGCGGATAAGGTCATCCCCGCAGCTCACCGCGTGGGCGCCCAGAGCCACGAGGCGGCCCGCGAAGATACGTGTGGCAGGAGAGACGAGTGGACCTGTACGAGTACCAGGCGAAGGATCTCTTCGCCGCGCATGGTGTGCCGGTATTGCCGGGCCGCACGGTGGCCACCCCGGAGGACGCCGCTACGGTCGCGTCCGAGATCGGCACGGCGGTGGTGGTGAAGGCTCAGGTGAAGACCGGTGGCCGGGGTAAGGCCGGTGGGGTCAAGCTGGCCAAGAGCCCCGAGGAGGCGCGGGAGAAGGCCGCCGCGATCCTGGGCATGGACATCAAGGGCCACACGGTGCATCAGGTGCTGGTGACCGAGGCCAGCGATATCGCCGAGGAGTACTACTTCTCCTTCCTGCTGGACCGGGGCAACCGGACGTTCCTGGCCATGTGCTCCGCTGAGGGCGGCATGGAGATCGAGCAGTTGGCGGTGGAGCGGCCCGAGGCGTTGGCCCGGATCCCGGTCGACCCGATCGCCGGGGTGGACAAGTCCAAGGCGGCGGAGATCGTCGCGGCCGGCAAGATCCCAGCGGCGGTGGCGGACGCCGCGGCCGATGTGATCGTCCAGCTGTGGGACACGTTCGTGGGTGAGGACGCCACCCTGGTGGAGGTCAACCCGCTAGTTCGGGACCCGAAGGACAACGTGGTCGCGTTGGACGGCAAGGTCACCCTGGACGAGAACGCCGGCTTCCGGCACCCGGGGCACGCGGCGCTGGTGGACAAGCGCGCCGAGGACCCGTTGGAGGCCAAGGCGAAGGCCAAGGACCTCAACTATGTGAAGCTGGACG
>DASWST010000131.1:0-31316 GCA_036402515.1 Pseudonocardia sp. | reverse complement strand
ATCGCCACTCACGACCCCTGAGCAGGTAAGTTACCGACGAGTTGGGTGATGGGGAGGGTGACGATGCTCGCTCACATCGAGGAGCAGCTGCACGATCCGGTGGGCTACGCGCTGCCGGTCTTCGCGCTGTTCATCCTCGTCGAGCTGCTCGCCATCCGGCACTCCGACGGCGACGGGTCCGGCCCCCCGCTGCGCGGTTACTCCCCGGCGGACACCCGGACCAGCCTGTTCATGGGGCTGATCGGATCGCTGGTGGCGGTGCTGTTCCGGGCCGTCTCGCTGGTCGGCTTCGCCGCGCTGTACGTCTACGTCGCGCCGTGGCACCTGCCCGCCGACGCGTGGTGGACCTGGGTGCTGCTGATCCTGTCGGTGGACCTGCTCTGGTACTGCTACCACCGCATGTCCCACCGGGTCCGGGTGATCTGGGCGGCGCACCAGGCGCACCACTCCAGCGAGTACTTCAACTACTCCACCGCGCTGCGGCAGAAGTGGAATCTCTGGTTCGAGAACCTCATGTGGCTGCCGCTGCCGCTGCTCGGCATGCCGCCGGTGCTGGTCTACACCGGGTTCTCGGTCAACCTGATCTACCAGTTCTGGGTGCACACCGAGAAGATCGGCAAGCTGCCCAGGGCGTTCGAGTTCGTCTTCAACACCCCGTCGCACCACCGGGTGCACCACGGCAGCGACCCGGAGTACCTGGACAAGAACTATGCCGGCATCCTGATCATCTGGGACCGGATGTTCGGCACGTTCGCCGAGGAGCGACACCGGCCGACCTATGGGCTGACCAAGCCGGTGACCACCTACAACCTGCTGCGGCTGCAGTTCGGCGAGTACGCGGAGATCGTCCGGGATCTGCGCGGGGCACGAAATTGGCGGGACTGGGGCGGCTACCTGTTCGGCCCACCGGGTTGGCGCCCCGCGGAGGGCGCCTGAGCGACGCCGCGCGGCGCGGGGGTCCACGCCGCGGCATCCAGCGGCTCGGCCTGGTGGAATCCGCGACTCACCCTGGTGGAATCCCCGACTCGCGGGGGTTGGGTGGGGTGTGGTGGGGGTTAGGGCATGCCTACTAGGTGGGCGCCCCAGCGGGTGATTTCGGCGGGTAGGTCTAGGGGGCGGGTGGACAGGTGGGCGCGCATCGCCTCGGTGACCTGGTCCAGCGGCACCAGCCAGGACACCTCGAACTCCAGCCCGTCGGGGTCCTTGGCGTAGAGCGCCTTGGTGGTCACGTGGTCGGACGCGCCGACCAGCGCGCCGGCCTCGCGCAACCGACGCTCGTAGTCCGCCAGATCGGCCAGCGTGGCCACCGACCAGGCCAGGTGGTAGAGGCCCACCGAGGTCTGCCCGGCAGGCGAATCGGCCACGTCGGAGCCGATCTGGAACAGCCCCAGGTCGTGGTCGTTGTCCGATTCCGGGGCGCGCAGGAACACCGCCTGCCCCATGTCGTGCACGGTGCGGAAGCCGAGCACGTCCCGGTAAAACGTGGCGCTGCGTTGTGCGTCGCGCACATACAGCACCGCATGGTTGAGCCTTCTAATACCCATTTGCCCAGGATAACCCGGTATCGGGCGGGCTGAGGGCCACCAATCGGGCCACAAATCGGGGCGCTGCGCCGACCGCCGGGAGACCCCGACGAGTGGGGATGACACCATACCGGTCATGAAGTCGCGCGTACTGGTAGTCGACGACGACCCGGCGCTATCCGAGATGCTCTCCATAGTCCTGCGGGGGGAGGGTTTCGATACGGCCGTGGTGTCCGACGGTCCACGCGCGCTCCCAGCGGTCCGGGAGCTGCGCCCGGACGTCGTGCTGCTGGACTTGATGTTGCCCGGAATGAACGGCATCGACGTGTGCCGGGCGATCCGCGCCGAGTCCGGGGTGCCCATCGTGATGCTCACCGCGAAGAGCGACACGGTGGACGTGGTGCTCGGACTGGAGTCCGGTGCTGACGACTATGTGATCAAGCCGTTCAAGCCCAAGGAGCTGGTGGCCCGGATCCGGGCGCGGCTGCGCCGCACGGATGCCGAGCCGGCCGAATTACTCACGGTGGGCGAGGTGAATATCGACGTACCCGCGCACCAGGTCTTGCGGAACGGGCAACCCATCTCGCTCACCCCGCTGGAGTTCGACCTGCTGGTGGCACTGGCCCGCAAGCCACGGCAGGTGTTCACTCGTGAGGTGCTCCTCGAGCAGGTGTGGGGCTACCGGCATGCGGCGGACACCCGGTTGGTGAACGTGCACGTGCAGCGGCTGCGGTCCAAGGTGGAGCGCGATCCGGAGCGACCTGAGGTGGTGCTGACGGTGCGGGGCGTGGGGTACAAGGCCGGGCCCCCGTGACCGGCCCAGTGACCAGCCCGGACTGATGGCGGCTCGGTCGGTGGCGCGCCGGCTCGGTGCGTTGGTGCTGAGCGTTCCGGGCGCCCGGCGGGTGCGGGCGCTGTTTCGGGCATTGCATTACCTGGCCGCCGAGCTGCGGACCATCTTCGCGGCGGCCTGGCGGCGCTCGCTGCAGCTGCGGGTCGCGGTGAGCACGCTCGCGCTGTGCTCCGGGGTGGTGATCGTGCTCGGCCTGCTGCTGCAGACCGAGATCGCCGACCGCTTGGTGCAAGGCAAGGTCGCGGCGGCCCGGGTGCAGATGGAGACCGCCACCGCGGAGCTGGAGCGGGATCTGACCGGGGTGAACCCGGACGACGAGTACGTCGAAGGCACCCTGAACAAGGCCCTGGACAAGCTCAGCGTCAGCACCCTGACCGACCAGCCGAGCAGCCAGAACGCCGGAGACTTCCGCGCGGTGCTGGCCACCGAAGACGGCCGGAACGGACCCCAGGCGTCGGCTGGCCGGCTGGACACCATCCCGCCGGGCCTGCGCCGCGCGGTGCAGAGCGGCGCGTTGGCCATGGAGTTCCAGACCGTGGACGGCGTGCCGATGGTGATCTACGGCCAACCGGTGCACACCGCCGGCCGAGATCTGCAGTTCTACCTGCTGTTCTCGCTGTCCGCCGAACAACGCACGCTGACCCTGGTGCAGAGCACGCTGATCGTCGGCGGGTTGGTGCTGATCCTGTTGCTGGCTGCGGTGACCAGCCTGGTCACCCGGCAGGTGGTGCGTCCGGTGCAGCAGGCCGCTGAGGTCGCCGAGCGGTTCGCCGATGGGCACCTCGAGGAACGAATGCCGGTCAAGGGCGACGACGAGGTGGCCCGCCTCGCCGAGTCCTACAACGAGATGGCCGGCAGCATCCAGAGCCAGATCCGCCAGCTGGAGGAGTTCGGCGCGCTGCAGCGCCGGTTCACCTCGGATGTCAGCCACGAGCTGCGCACCCCGCTGACCACCGTGCGGATGGCCGCCGACGTGCTCTTTGCCTCCCGCGACCAGCTGCCGGCCGCGCTGCGTCGGTCCTCCGAGCTGCTGGTGGACGAGCTGGACCGGTTCGAGGCGCTGCTGGCCGACCTGCTGGAGATCAGTCGGCTGGACGCCGGCATGGCGGAGCTGGGCGCCGAGCGCACCGACATGCACAGCGTGGTGCAGCACGCGGTGGACGCGGTGCGCGGTCTGGCCGAGGAGAGCGGCACCCCGCTCGAGCTGGATGTGCCCGCCGGGGTGTACGCCGAGATCGACCCGCGCCGGGTGGAGCGGATCGTGCGCAACCTGGTGGCCAATGCGCTGGACCACGGCGAGGGCAAGCCGATCCAGATCCGACTGGGCGCCGACGAGCAGAGCGTGGCGGTGCTGGTCCGCGACCACGGGCTCGGGCTGCGGCCGGGCGAGGCGGGGCTGGTGTTCAACCGGTTCTGGCGCGCCGACTCCTCCCGGGCCCGGCGCAGCGGCGGCACCGGGCTGGGGCTGTCCATCAGCCTCGAGGACGCCCGGCTGCACGGCGGCTGGCTGCAGGCCTGGGGGGAGCCGGGGCGGGGCGCCGCGTTCCGGCTGACCCTGCCGCGGTCGGTCGGTGGAGAGCTGGACGGCAGCCCGTTGCCGCTGGTGCCGACCGAAGAGCCGCTGGACGCCGCCCTGCTCAGCACTGGACCACAGGCCGCTATCCAGGCCTCGGTCGAGCCGGTTCCGCCGGACGGGTCGACCGCCCAGACCGCCGAGGAACCAGCCCCGCCGCGGACCACGGTGGACGACCCGGCCGGGCGGGACGCCGAGGCCTCGGACGCGGCCGGCGCGGCGGACGCGCCCGGCACGGCGGACGCCTCGGACGCCGGCACGGCGAGCTCCTCGGACGCCGGCACGGCGAGCGCCTCGGACGCCGGTACGGCGAACGGTTCCGACACCGACCAGGTGACTTCGGCGGGGATCGGTGAGCAGCGGTGAGGCCGGGCTGGGTACGGGTGCTGCTCGCGGTGCTGGCCGCCGCGCTGCTGGGCGGCTGCGCCACGGTGCCGGGTGACTCCACCGTCCAGGTGCTGCGCAAGATCACCGAGGGGGACGGCCCGGCGCTGCCACCCGGGCCGATGGACAAGGCCAACCCGTTGGATCTGGTCCGCGGCTTCGTCAACGCCTCCGGCAGCAACGACAACCACCACGCCGCCGCCCGCCGCTTCCTGACCGTCGCCGCGCAGAGCTGGGACGACTCCGCGTCGCTCACCGTGCTGGCCGACGAGTTCGACACCGTCTACGCCCGAACCCCGGGGGACGTCAACCGAGCGGTGGTCCGGCTGCGCGGCAACCAGCTCGGCCGCAGGACCTCGGACGGCAGCTTCATGCAGGCCGGGGCGCCCGTTGAGATCGATATCCAGGTGGCCAGGGAGGGCGACGATTGGCGCATCGACGGCCCGCCCAGCGGCACAATCGTGCGGCTCACCGACTTCCAGGCGAACTTCAAACCGGTCCGCGCGTACTTTATGGATCCCGTGCAGCACAGCCCGGTGCCGGACCTGCGCTATTTGCCGGCCAACCCGGCGCGCACCATGCCCTCGCGGATGGTGGACGCGCTGCTCGCCGGCCCCTCGGAGTCGCTGGCCGGCGCGGCGGTGACCGCGATCCCGCCCTCTGCACGGCTGCGTTCGAACGTGGCGGAGACCCCGGACGGCGCGGTGATCGTCGACCTCACCGAGCTCGGTCCGTTGGACGACGGCCAGCGCCGGTTGCTCGCCGCGCAGGTGGTGTTCAGCCTGGCGGAGGTGAATGTCGCCCACGTCCGGCTGCTCGATGACGGTGCGCCGATGCTGACCGACCAGGCGGTGGTGGCCAGGGACAGCTTCCCCGAGCTGGCCAGCGCCAACGACCCCCGCCCTGACGTGTCCGGGGTGGTCGTGGTGAACGGCAGGGCGCGGACCCTGGCGCCCACCGGGCTGGGCGACCCGCTGGCCGGCCCGCCCGGCGCCGGCGCCTACGACCTGAGCTCCGCGACCCTGTCCGCCGACGGCCAGCGGCTGGCCGCGGTGAACCGGCTGACCGGACGCCAGCTGCTGGTCGGCCGGGTGGGCGGCCCGCTGGTGCCGACCGGGCTGCAGGGCAGCGCGCTGACCAGGCCGAGCTGGAGCCCGTCCGGCTCAGAGGTGTGGACGGTGCGCAACGGTGCCGCGGTGATCAGGCTGCTGATCGACCAGGCCGGCCACGCCTCGCCCGCCCCGGTGGACGATTCGGCGCTGACCGCCCTCGGCCAGCTCAGCGACCTGCGGCTGTCCAGGGACGGCATGCGGGTGGCCGCCATCGTGAACGGCATGCTCGCGGTCGGCGCGGTGGCGCGGTCCCCGTCCGGCGCGGTGGCGGTGCGGAACGTGCGGATGCTGCTGCCGAACAAACTGACCTCACTGACCTCGGTGGACTGGCGGGCCACCGATCAGATCGCGGTGGCCGGCCGGCGCCCGGACGCCGCGGTGTCGCTCGTTTCGGTGGATGGGCTGGACCTGCACCCGCTGCCCACCAACAACCTGACGCTGCCGCTCATCGCCATCGCCACCGGTCCCGGCCGGCCGCTGCTGGTGACCGACCAGAACGGGTTGTGGAGCTTCGGCGCGGACGACCTGGGCAGCTGGCGCCAGCTGGTCGGTTCGGTGACTTCGGTGGCCGGCTTCCCCGGCTGAGCAAGAGACCCGGACCGACCGACCGGGGCGCGGTTGTGGACAACTCCGCCCTGTGGATCACCGAGCGCGCGGTGTGGACGCGGTGAGCAGCCATCCTGGGGCTGTGAACGCCCAACCGACGCCGCGGCTAGACGCTCTAGGCCCCCGGCTGCGTGAGCTGGTGACCGGCCTGGCCGACCTGGTACTGCCCGGCGGCTGCGCCGGCTGTGCGCGGCCAGGGCCGGCCTGGTGTGCCCACTGTGCCGCTGGGGTACGTCGACCGTGGCTGGTGGCCGCGCCGGCGCCCTCGGCCGAGCCGCCGGCGAACGCGGCCGAGTCGTCGGCGAACGCGGCCGAGTCAGCTGGGCTGCCGCCGACCGTGGCGGTGGGTGCCTACACCGGCCCGTTGCGGGCCGCGCTGCTGGCGTACAAGGAACGCGGCCGCCGGGAGTTGGCGCGGCCACTGGCCGGCCTGCTCGCCGGCGCGCTGGCCGACGGGCCGGTCGCGGTGCTGCTCGGCGGAGGTGTGCCGCTCTGCTCCCGGCCGTGCTGGCTGGTGCCCGCGCCGTCCCGGGCGTCGGCGGCTCGAGCCCGCGGTGGGCCGCACATGCTGGCCCTGGTCGAGCTGTTGGCGGAGCGGCTGGCCCCGAGGTGCGTGGCCGCCGGCGGCTCGGTCGGGGTGAGCGAGGCGCTGCGGATGCGCCGGGGCGGGCGGGACTCGGTCGGCCTGGATGCCCTGGCCCGCTCGGCCAACCTGCGCGGCCGGGTGCTGACCCGGCCAGGCCAGCTGCCGCCGCCCGGGGCCACCCTGCTGTTGGTCGACGACGTGCTCACCACCGGGGCCACTTTGCGCGCCTGCGCGGCTGAGCTACGCACAGCTGGCGTGTTGGTCCGGGGCGCGGTGGTGTTGTGCGATGCCAGCGGAGGCAGGTCCGCCCAGCGCATTTGTGGGCCCGCTCGGCGCCCCGAATAGGTTACGGCAGGGCAACCACCGGCCCCCGGGGGGTTCGCATGAGTGGCGGGCTAACCGATCCACTCTAGTGGCCCGCAGCCGTTCGGGGAACCGTCACCCACCGACTCCGCCCAGGTGGGGGCTCCTGCCGGGTAAGGACTGTTGCCGGACCGTGATGCGAGTTACCGTGCGTCCCACGGCTTGAACACGTGGTGAAGGACACGTAACCAGCGAGACCGGTTCTCAACAACCAAACGAAGAGTTTTCCCGACGCAAGTGCGAGGGAGGTCCGAGTGGAGATAGTCGTCACGGGTCGGAACGTCGAGGTTCCGGATCATTTCAGAGTTCACGTCTCCGAGAAACTCGCTCGACTCGAACGGTACGACCACAAGATCGTCGGAATGGAAGTTGAGCTCTTTCACGAGCGCAATCGGCGGCAGTCCAAGAGCTGTCAGCGGGTTGAGATCACTGGGCGCGGCTGTGGGCCGGTAGCCCGAGCAGAGGCCTGCGGGCCGGACTTCTACGCGGCGCTGGACAGCGCCATCGGCAAGCTGGAGTCCCGGCTGCGCCGCGCGCACGACCGTCGCCGGGTGCCTTATGGCCGCCGCGCGCCGCGCACCGTGCGGACCATGGTCGGCGCGAACTCGAGCGCCAGCACCGTCATGCTGGAAGAACAATTCAGTTCGACTCAGACGGAGGAGCGAGTCGAGCGGTTCCCGGAAGTGGCTATCCCGTCGCCCAGAGATGCGGTCGACATGGAAAGCCTGCCGGGGCAGATCGTGCGGCAGAAGGAACACGCCGCCAAGCCCATGTCCATCGATGACGCGCTCTCTCACATGGAGCTCGTCGGCCACGACTTCTACCTGTTCTCCTGCCAGGACACTGGACTGCCCAGCGTCGTCTACCGGCGCAAGGGGTACGACTACGGCGTGATTCGGCTGGCCTAGGGCGTTTCGCCAGTGCGGCATCACAACCACCGCGAGCAGAAGGCACGGGCTGACCAAGCCCGTGCCTTCTGTCATGTGGCCTAGTGCCTACCATGGTGGGGAAAGGCGACCGCTTTCAGCGGCGCATCGCGAACATGAGCTGAGGTCATCCGGTGGTATTGAACCGTCTGCTCCGTGCCGGTGAGACAAAGTTGGTGCGGCGACTGTCCCGTATCGCCGACCACGTCGATACCTTCGAGGCGGACGTGCAGCGGCTCAGCGATGCCGAGCTGCGTGCCAAGACCGAGGAGTTCCGGGCCAGGCACGCCGACGGCGAATCGCTGGACGACCTGCTGCCCGAGGCGTTCGCCGTGGTCCGCGAGGGGGCCAAGCGCACCATCGGCCAGCGGCCCTTCAAGGTCCAGCTGATGGGTGGCGCCGCGCTGCACCTGGGCAACGTGGCGGAGATGAAGACCGGTGAGGGCAAAACGCTCACCTGTGTGCTGCCCGCGTATCTGAACGCGATCTCCGGGCTGGGCGTGCACGTGGTCACGGTGAACGACTACCTGGCCAAGCGGGACGCGGAGAACATGGGCCGGATCCACCGCTTCCTCGGCCTGAATGTCGGGGTGATCCTCTCCGAGATGCCGCCCAGCGAGCGCCGGACCGCTTACGCCGCCGACATCACCTACGGCACCAACAACGAGTTCGGCTTCGACTACCTGCGCGACAACATGACCTGGATGACCGAGGACATGGTGCAGCGCGGACACAACTTCGCGGTCGTCGACGAGGCCGACTCGATCCTGATCGACGAGGCCCGCACGCCGCTGATCATCTCCGGGCCGGCCGAGCAGAGCGCCCGCTGGTACACCGAGTTCGCCCGGCTCTCCCCGCTGATGAGCAAGGACGTGCACTACGAGGTCGACGAGCGCAAGCGCACCGTCGGGGTCACCGAAGAGGGCGTGGCGTACGTCGAGGACCAGCTGGGCATCGACAACCTCTACGAGTCGGCGAACACCCCGCTGGTTGGCTACCTGAACAACGCGCTCAAGGCCAAGGAGCTGTTCAAGCGGGACAAGGACTACATCGTCCGCAACGGCGAGGTGCTCATCGTCGACGAGTTCACCGGGCGGGTGCTGCTCGGCCGGCGCTACAACGAGGGCATGCACCAGGCCATCGAGGCCAAGGAGAAGGTGGAGATCAAGGCCGAGAACCAGACCTTGGCCACCATCACCCTGCAGAACTACTTCCGGCTCTACACCAAGCTCTCCGGGATGACCGGCACCGCCCAGACGGAGGCGGCCGAGCTGCACCAGATCTACAAGATGAACGTGGTGTCCATCCCGACCAACCGGCCGATGGTCCGGGCCGACCGGTCCGACCTGATCTACAAGACCGAGCCGGCCAAGTTCGACGCGGTTGCCGACGACATCACCGAGCGGCACGAGGCCGGCCAGCCGGTGCTGGTCGGTACCACCAGCGTGGAGAAGTCCGAGTACCTGGCCAAGCTGCTGATTGCCCGGGGCGTCCCGCACGAGGTGCTCAACGCCAAGCAGCACGAGCGGGAAGCCACGATCATCGCCCAGGCCGGGCACGCCGGCGCGGTCACGGTGGCCACCAACATGGCCGGCCGGGGCACCGACATCATGCTCGGCGGCAACCCGGAGTTCATGGCCGACCTGGAGCTGCGCGCCCGTGGGCTGGACCCGGTGGAGACGCCGGAGGAGTACGAGGCCGCCTGGGATACCGCGCTGGCCGAGGCCCGCGAGCAGGTTGCCGCCGAGGCCGAGGAGGTCAAGCAGGCCGGCGGGCTGTTTGTGCTGGGCACCGAGCGGCACGAGTCCCGGCGGATCGACAACCAGCTGCGCGGCCGCTCCGGTCGGCAGGGCGACCCCGGTGAGTCGCGGTTCTACCTGTCCCTGGGCGACGAGCTGATGCGCCGGTTCAACGGCCAGGCCGTCGAAGCGATCATGAACCGGTTGAACGTGCCGGACAACGTGCCGATCGAGGCCGGCATGGTCACCAAGGCGATCCGCAGCGCGCAGACCCAGGTCGAGCAGCAGAACTTCGAGATCCGCAAGAACGTGCTCAAGTACGACGAGGTGATGAACCTGCAGCGCAAGGTGATCTACGCCGAGCGCCGCAGGGTGCTCGCCGGGGAGAACCTGCGCGAGCAGGTCGACCACATGCTCTCCGACGTGATCGGCGCGTACATCGACGGGGCCACCTCGGACGGCTACGCCGAGGACTGGGACCTGGACGCGCTGTGGACCGCGCTGGGCACGCTGTACCCGATCAGCATCCGCTGGCAGGACCTGGTGGAGGCGGCCGACCGCGACGACGACGCGTTCGGCGAGCCGATCGAGCTGACCCGCGACCTCATCTTCGAGGCGGTGCTGGCCGACGCCACGGAGGCCTACCAGCGGCGCGAGGTGGAGATCGACGAGACCATCCCGGCGCAGGGCGGCATGCGCGAGCTGGAGCGGCAGATCCTGCTCACCGTGCTGGACCGCAAGTGGCGCGAGCATCTCTACGAGATGGACTACCTCAAGGAGGGCATCGGGCTGCGCGCGATGGCCCAGCGCGACCCGCTGATCGAGTACCAGCGGGAGGGCTTCGACATGTTCGCCGCGATGATGGACGGGATCAAGGAAGAGGCCGTCGGGTACCTGTTCAACGTGCAGGTCGCCCCGGTGGAGGCCACCACCCGCCCGGGCATGGCGCTAGGGCAGAGCGACGCGACCGAACCGGCGAGCGGAGCGCGCCCGGTCAGCTCCGACGGCGCCGAGGGCACGGTGCGCGCGGTCGGGACCGTCGGCGGCGAGGTCGCGGCGGCGTCAGCTGGCGCGGTGTCAGCTGGCGCGGCACCGGCTGACGCGGCGCCGGCCGCGGCACCCACCGGCAAGCGCGGCCGGCACGCCACCCCGGCGGCCGACCCGTCCCCGCCCACCGACCCCAATCTGCGGGTTCCCTCCGCGCTGCGCGGCGTCGGCGCCCCGACCGACACCGGCGCGCTGCGCTACAGCGGTCCGGCCGAGGACGGTTCGGCGAGCCAGCAGGGCGCCGGCCGAGGCGCCGGGAACGCCGGCACGGGTTCGGCTGAACCGTCCCGCAACCAGCCGTGCCCGTGCGGCTCGGGTCGCAAGTACAAGCACTGCCACGGAGCGCGGACCGGCGCCCGGGGCTGACCCGATCAGCCGAGCGGCGGCGACGGTGCCGTCCGGTCAGCCGAGCCGCAAGGCGGTGCACCGCCAGCGCGGCCCGGCCGCCGGCTGAGCCGTGTCGGCCGGGTCGGACCCCGACAGCTCGAAGCGGGCGGCCAGCGCGCGGAACCGCCCCCGGTAGCGCCAGACCACGCTGACCTCGGCGACCCCTTCGGCCGGGTGGCAGACCCGCATCGAGCGCAGGCCGGCTCCCCGGGCCCGCTCGGCGCTGCCCTCGCGGCGGTGCCCGGTGTGCCGGCGCCCGGACTGGGACACCCGAAACCGTGGTTCGTCCAGCCGGCCGGCGGTGTAGACCACGTAGCGCAGCACCGGGTCGGTGACCGCCCCGCCCAGCTGCGCGGCCGGGCGGCGCCCATCCAGCACCTCCACGATCAGGCGCAGGGTCAGGTGGGCCTGCAGCCGCGCGCGGTCCGGTGGAACCGAGTTGGGCGCCGTGATGCGCTGAGCCGGGGCCGTGGTCGGCGGCGCGCTGTTGGGTGCCGTGGCGCCGTTCGGCGGGTCCGGCGGAGTGGTGCTCGGCTGCCGGGGTAGCGGCAGAGCGGGCGGCTCGGCGTCGAAGTCGGGCAACCGCCGCACCACGGTGCGGGCGGCTGGGATGATCGCGGGGCTGATGGGCGCGGGCATGGTCGCGCCATCGAGCGTGGCGGGACTGATGGTCGTGGTCATGGCTCCCCTGAAGCGCGTGCGGGCGCATCCGTGGCGGTCAACGGAGGACGACCGGAGGCACGACCGGGCGCCGGGCAACCCACCGGAGGGCAGCCGGCGGGAAGTGGGCGCGGCCAGTATGCGGGCCGTCCCACCGCGCGCGGGCCAGTTCGGCGATATCCGCCCGCACCGTCGCCAACCAGCGGGAGTCACCGATCGCCGCCTCGGTGATTAAGCCGCGGTGTGGGGGGCATGACCGGTGGATGAGCGGGCCCGATCCGGTCGCCGTCGAATGCGCCGGTCTCACCTATGTCACCGACGCGTCGCCCGGCATCACCAGGCATCGCGGCGACCACGGCTGGGTGTATCGGCGGCCGGACGGCAGTGCCATCGCGGACGCCGGCGAGCGGGCCTGGATCGACGCGATCGGGATTCCGCCCGCCTGGGCCGAGGTGTGGATCAGCCCGAGGCCCGACGGGCACATCCTGGCTACCGGTCGGGATTCTCGCGGGCGCAAGCAGTATCGCTACCACCCGCGCTGGCGCGAGCTGCGCGACCAGACGAAGTACCACCGGCTGGGCGGGTTCGCGCGGGCGTTGCCCGGCCTGCGCCGGCGGATCGAAGACGACCTGGGTCTGCCCGGGCTCCCTCGGCAGAAGGTGCTCGGGGCGGTGATCCGACTGATGGACCTGACGTTGATCCGCATCGGCAACGAGGAGTACGCCCGGCGGAACCGGTCCTACGGCCTGACCACCTTGCGGCACGACCACGTCCGGTTCCGGGACCCGACCACGGTGATGTTCGAGTTCCAGGCCAAGTCCGGCAAGGAGCAACGGGTCCTGCTCAGTGACCCACGCCTGGCCGCCGTGGTGCACGCCTGCCACGAGCTGCCCGGGCAGGAGTTGTTCCAGTACGTCGACGACGACGGCAAGATCGTCGACGTCGGGTCGGCGGAGGTCAACGCCTACCTGCGGGCCATCACCCAGGCGATCTTCACCGCCAAAGACTTCCGCACCTGGGGGGGCACGGTGACCGCCGCCGAAGTCCTGGTCACCCTCGGGCCGCCCCGGTCAGCGGCGGACGCCAAGCGGAAGATCAACGCGGCAATCGACGCGGCCGCGGAACGGCTCAACAACACCCGGGCGGTGTGCCGCAAGAGCTACGTCAACCCTCGGGTGCCAGAGTCTTATGTGGACGGCACGCTGGCCGGCACCTTCTCCCAGGCCAGGAAACGCCCTCGGCTGTCACATGGGGAGGCCGCGGTCCTGCTCCTTGTCCAGGAACGCCCAACCTCCTAGCTCGCGGGTACCAGGTGATCCAGCAGGGCCACCGCGGCGGGGTTGACCGGCCCGGGCGCCCGGCTGACCAGGCTGACCTCCCAGCGGATCGACGGGTCGGCCAGCTCGGCCACCGCCACCCCGTGCGTCGAGCGGGCCAGGGTGCCCTGCACGATCGCCACGCCGAGCCCGTTGCGGACCAGGTCGAGCTGCAGGTCGAGCTGGGTCACCTGGCCCACCACCCGGCGGTGCAGCCCGAGCTGGGTGGACAGCCGGCGGATGATGCCGGTCACCGCTGTGCCGTCGGCGAAGTCCACGAACGGCTCGCCGTCCAACTCGGCCCAGCTGACCCGAGGGTGCCCGGCCAGTCGGTGACCCGGCGGGGTGATCAGCAGCAGGTCCTCCCGAAAGACGGTGCGCCCGACGGTGTCGTCCGGCAGCGCGCCGTCCGCCGCGAGGTAGGCGAGGTCCAGTTCGCCGTCCCGCAGCCGATCGAGCAGCACGCTCACCGGGGCGTTGAGCACGCTGATCTGGATCTCTGGATAGTCCCGGTGAAACCTGGACAGCTCGGCGGGCAGGTCCACCGGCCCGAGCCACTGGATCATGCCGATGGCCACCCGGCCCCGGTGCAGGCCGGCCACCGCGCGGACCGCGTTGGCGGCGGCCCCGGCCTCGGTCAGCAGCCGGCGGGCGCCAGGCAGAAAAGCCCGGCCGGCCTCGGAGAGGGTGACTCGGCGGGTGGTCCGCTCGAACAGTGCGCCGCCCAGCTCGCGCTCCAGGTTGCGGATCGAGGTGCTCAGTGCGGACTGCACGATCCTGGTCGCCCTGGCCGCCGCGGTGAAGCTGCCGTGCTCCACAACGGCGAGGAAGTGCTCGACCTGGCGCAGCTCCATTCATCAATTCTATAGATGGGTATCAGCGAAACGTTGTCTTGGACAGAACAATCAACCGGGTCGCATCCTGGAACGTGTGAGTGCTGGACGCCGGATCGCTGAGCGCGAGATAACCGCTGGTCAAGCACCTGACCAGCCGGGTGGTGATGTGCAACACGAGGCACAGCATGATCGATCGGCCGAGGGGCGCCCCGCCGATCGCCGGGTGGTGGCCACCATGGCCTTCGCCAGCGGCGCGGTGGTCGCCAACATCTACTACCTGCAGCCGTTGGCCGAGACGTTGGCGCAGGCGTTCCACGCCTCCACCGGCGCGGTCGGCCTGCTGATCACACTGATCCAGCTCGGTTACGCGATCGGGCTGGCCACCCTGGTGCCGTTGGGCGACCTGCTCGAGCGGCGCCGGCTGTTGCTCGTGCTGCTCACCGGATGCGCCATCGGGCTGACCGCGATGGCCACCGCGCCCACACTGGCGGTGATCGCCTCGGCCGCCGTGCTGGTCGGGCTCACCTCGGTCGCCGTGCAGGTGATCGTGCCTTTCGCCGCGCACCTGGCCGGGGAAGGACGGCAGGGCCAGGTGGTGGGCACCGTGATGAGCGGGCTGCTGATCGGCATCCTGCTCTCTCGCACGGTGTCCGGGCTGCTCGCCGGGGTGATCGGCTGGCGATGGGTGTTCGGCATCGCGGCGCTGGTCACCCTCGCCGTGGCGGTTGTGCTGTGGCGGGAGCTACCGGTGCACCAGCCGACCGTGCGGATGGGGTACCCGGCGTTGCTGCGCTCGGTGCTGCGGCTGGTCCGAACGGAACGGGCGCTGCGCTACCGGATGGCTTACGGCGGCATGTCCTTCGCCGCGTTCAGCGTGTTCTGGAGTACCTCCGGCTTCCTGCTGGCCCGGCCGCCCTACCACTGGAGCGAGATCCAGATCGGACTGTTTGCGCTGCTCGGCGCGGCCGGCGCGGTGGCCGCCCGATTCGCCGGCACGCTCGCCGACCGGGGCCACGCACGGTGGACCACGGCAGGGTTCGCGCTGCTGTCCGCGCTGAGTTACCTGCCGCTGTCCCTCGGTCGCGACTCGGTGATCGCGCTGATCATCGGCGTGGTGCTGCTCGACCTCGGCGTACAGGGCCTGCAGATCACCAACCAGAGCGTCATCTACCCGTTGCGCCCGGACGCGCGCAGCCGGCTGAACACCGCTTACATGACCGCCTACTTCCTGTGCGGCACCGTGGGCAGCGGGCTGGCCGCCGCCATGTACGCCTGGGTCGGGTGGACCGGGGTCTGCCTGTTGGGCGCGGGGTTCCCGCTGGTCGCCCTGCTGATCTGGCTGCTCGAGCAGTCCGGCATCCGCCGCCGCGCCCGGCTGGCCGGTATCTGACCGGGTCGCCGAGCTCAGCTCGAGGCGCCGAAGTCCTCGGCGTGGTCGACCGCCCATTCCGGGTAGGAACGGGCCGCACGCCCGGTGACCTGCTCGACGGTGGGTAGCACCGGGGCCGTCGAGCCGACCGAGTTCGCCCAGTAGTTCAGCATGATGTCCGCGATCGGCTCCGGCATGTACTGGACCATCGCGCGGCGGGCCTGCTCCGGGGTTTGTTCCTCGAAGCGGACGTCCCGGCCGATGGCCGCCCCGATCGCCTGAACCTGCTCGGCCTGGGTCATCGGCTCCGGCCCGGTCAGCGGGTAACGCGCGCCGACGTGACCGTCCTCGAGCAACGCGGTGGTAGCCACCGCCGCGATGTCCGCCTCGTGGATCAGGTTCACCGTGGCGCCCGGGTAGGGCGCGCGCACCACACCCTCGGCGCGCACCGAGGGCGCCCAGCTCAGCGTGTTCGTCGCGAAGCCGCCCGGCCGCACGAAGGTCCAGTCCAGCCCGGAGTTCTCCAGCGCCCGCTCCACGGTCTGGTGCATGACCGAGATCGGGTTGTCGGCCTGGCCGGCGGCCGCGCTGGAGGACAGCACCACCACCCGCCGGACCCCGCTCGCCCTGGCCAGCTCGGCCACCGAGCCCACCGTGGCCGGCACCGGGAACAGGAACATCCGCTCCGCCCCGTCGAACGCGCCGGCCAGCGTGGACGGCTCGGTCAGGTCGCCGCCCACCACCTCGACACCGTCCGGCAGCCGAGCCGCACCCGGGCTCCGGGTGACCGCCCGGACCCGCTCGCCGGCGTCGAGTAGCTGCCGCACCACGTTGCCACCGACATTGCCGGTCGCCCCGGTCACCACGATCATTCTGACCTCCTTCGGATTCCGACCAGTCTCAACCCTCAACTTCTGTTGAGGTCAACTTCGCTTTGAGATGCGAAACTCGCTTCCCTGATCTCCACGCACGGGCCACCCTGGTCCCCCTTTCGGGTCAAGCTGTGTAGGTCTGTTTGCCGGTCAATGAGGGAGGGCACGTGTACGGCGCAGCGTCTGGTCGGTCCGGCGAGCTCGCGGTCGAGGTTCTCGGGCTCGTCAAGCGGTACCCGAAGACCGAGGTCAACGCGGTGGACGGGCTTTCCTTCGGGGTGCGCCGAGGAGAGGTGTTCGGGTTACTGGGCCCGAACGGAGCCGGCAAGACCACCACTGTGGGGGTACTCACCACCCGGGTGAGGCCGACCTCCGGCATCGCGCGGGTGGCCGGGCTGGACGTGGTGCGTGATTCGGTCGCGGTGCGCGCCAAGCTCGGCGTGGTACCGCAACGGGTCAACCTGGACGGATCGCTCACTCCGCGGGAGAACCTGATCTTCCACGCCGCCTACCACGGCCTGTCCCGAGCCGACCGGTTCGCCAGAGCGGACGAACTGCTGGAGCGGATGGGGCTGGCGGACAAGGCGAAGGGCAGCGTGGACAAGCTGTCCGGCGGCCAGGCGCAGCGCCTGATGATCGCCAGGGGACTGATGCACCGGCCCGAGGTGCTGTTCCTGGATGAGCCGTCCACCGGGCTGGACCCACAGGCCCGGCTGTTCGTGCACGACCGGGTGCGGGTGCTCCGCGAGGAGGGCGTCACCGTCGTGCTCACCACACACGACATGGATGAGGCCGCGAAGCTGTCCGACCGGGTCGGCATCGTGGACCACGGCCGAATGCTCGCGCTGGACACCCCCGAGCGGTTAGTGCGTTCGCTGCCGGGCAGCGCCACCTTGGAAGTGAGCGTGCGCCCGGGGACGGCGTCGGTGCGGGTGCTGACCGCGCCGCTGCTCGAACTGCCCGGCGTGGAGCGAGTTGAGCAACTCGGTGGCACCGGTGCCACCGAGGGCACGAACGGGCGCACCGGCGCGCCGGAGGGCGCCACGGTGCGCCTGCGGATTTATGTGTCCGGCGAACCGGCCACGCTGGTCGGCCCGGTGGCCGCCGCGCTCTCCGCGCGCGGGGCCTCGATGGCCGACCTGTCGATCGGCGAGCCGAGCCTGGAAGACGTGTTCATCCACCTGACCGGAAGGGATCTGCGATGACTGCCCCCACCGTGCCGCACGGCACCCACACTGTGCGGCCCGCCCGAGGGATGTTGTTTCCCCGGTTCAATCCGGCCGCGCTGATTCCCGCTCCTTCGGCTCCGGTGGGGTGGCACCCGCCGACGCCGGCGGCCGCCCCTCCGTGCTCGTCGGCGCGGGTGTTCCTGGCCGTGCTCAGCCGGGATGTGCACGTGACCGGCAAGGAGCTGATCGCGTTCCTGGCCCAGAACATGATCCAGCCGTTCTTCTTCCTGTTCATCTTCGCGAAGGTGCTGGACGGCGCCGGGTTCGTCAGCGGCGGCTACGGGGAGATCATGCTGCCCGGGCTGATCGCGCTGAACGCGTTCTTCGGCGCCCTGCACGCGGTGGCCTTCCCGCTGGTCATGGACTTCGCCTGGACCAGGGAGATCGACGATCGGCTGCTCGCGCCGATGCCGATCCACCTGGTGGCGGTGGAGAAGATGGTCTTCGGGGCGCTGCGCGGGCTGATCGCCGCCGTGCTCATGGTGCCGATCGGGCTGGTCATGCTGCCCAGCGTGTCCTGGCCGGTCGGCGGGTGGGCGCCGGCCCTGCTGTGCACCGTGCTGGGTGCGGTGCTGGGCGGCACAATGGGGCTGGCGATCGGCACCCTGGTGCCGCCGCGACGGATCAACGTGCTGTTCGCGCTGATCTTCGCCCCGCTCATGTTCACCGGGTCCGTGCAGTTCCCCTGGCACTCGCTGTCCGGGGAGCGCTGGTTCCAGGTGCTCTGCGCGGTCAACCCGCTGACCTACGTCAGCGAGGGCATCCGGGCGGTGCTGGTGCCCTCGGTGCCGCACCTGCCGTACGGGCTGTGCGTGGTGGTCACCGTGGTGGCGATCGTCGCGTCCGGCTGGGCCGGCATCAACGGCTTCCTCCGCCGCGCCCTCGACTGACCGAGCCAGGCCGGGCCTCTCCGGGTCAGGGGCGGAAGGAGACGTGGTCGGGGCGCAGTTGGTCGACGCTGGTGACGCCGAGCAGCGCCATGGTGCGCGCCACCTCGTCGGACAGGATCCGCACCGCGCGCGCCACTCCGCGCTCCCCGCCGGCCATCAGCCCGTACAGGTACGCCCGGCCGACCAGCGCGGCGTGCGCCCCCATCGCGATGGCGGCCACCACGTCCGCGCCGGTGGTGATCCCGGTGTCCACCAGTACCTCGGCGCGGCCCTCCAGCTTCTCCCGCACGGACGGCACCAGCTCCAGCGGCACCGGGGCGCGATCGAGCTGTCGGCCACCGTGGCTGGACAGCAGCACGGCGTCGGCGCCGGCGGCCACCACCCGCTCGGCGTCGGTCACCGACTGCACACCCTTGGCCACCAGCGACCCCGGCCAGTGGCCGCGCAGCCATTCCAGGTCCGCCATGGTGATAGCCGGGTCGAAGACGCGGTCGATCAGGTCGGCCACCGTGCCCTCCGACGAGGACAGGCTGGCGAAGGCGAGCGGTTCGGTGGTGAGCAGGTCGAACCACCAGCGGGGGTGCAGGGCGCCGTCCACGAACGTGCGCAGGGTCAGCTGCGGCGGCACGGTCAACCCGTTGTGTACGTCGCGCAGGCGCGCTCCGGCCACCGGGGTGTCCACGGTCAGCAGCAGCGTGTCGTAGCCGCTGGCGATGGCCCGGTCCAGCAGGTCCTTGGCCGGCGCGCGATCCCGCCACAGGTACAGCTGGAACCACTTGCGCGCGTCGGGCCCGGCGGCGGCCATGTCCTCGATGGTGGTGGTGCCCATGGTGGACAGCGCGTACGGGATGCCGGCCCGCTCGGCCACCTTGACCACGGCGAGCTCGCCCTCGGTGTGCATCATCCGGGTGAAGCCGGTGGGGGCGAGCGCGAACGGCTGCCCGGACGGCTTGCCCAGGATGGTCGTCTCGGTGCTCACCGTGGAGACGTCGTTCAGCACCGACGGGTGGAACTCCAGCCGCTGGAACGTCTCCCTGGCCCGGCGCAGCGCCAGCTCGCCGACCCCGGCGGCGCCGTCGGTGTAGTCGAACACCGCCCTCGGCGCCCGGCGCTGGGCCAGCGCGCGCAGATCGGCGATAGAGCCGGCGCGGGTCAGCCGCCGATCCGTGGCGTTCAGCTGGATCGGGGCGGGGCGGAGCAGCTCGCGCAGTTCAGCCGGGCGAGGTAGTCGACGGTGCACCATGCGGACACTCTAAAACGGCGTTGGTGGATTCGCCCTCAGTCAGCCCTCCCGGCGGCGGAGCAGCTCGTAACAGGCGACCGCGGCCGCGCTGGCCACGTTCAGCGACTCCACCCCGCCGCGCATCGGGATGGACACCGTGCCGTCCAGTTCGGCGCGCACCGCGTCGGACAGCCCATCGGTCTCGTTGCCCAACACCAGCGCCACCCGCTCCGGCAACGGGTCGCGCAGCAGCGAGACCGACGCGTCGCCGGCCAGCCCGAGCACCCGGATGCCGGCCGCGCGCAGCTGGGCGCAGCCCTCCGCGGCGGTGGCCGCGCGCAACACCGGCGCCCGGAACGCCACCCCGGCCGAGGCCTTGATCACCAGCGGGTCGATGGCCGGCACGCCCCGGCGCGGCAACAGCACCCCGTCGATCCCGGCGGCGGTGGCGGTGCGCAGCACCATGCCCACGTTGCCCGGGTTGGTCACCGCGTCCAGCACCAGCAGCGCGCACGGGGTGTCGCCGGGCAGCTGGGCCAGCTCCTCGAGGTAGTCGGGCAGCGGACGCATCTTCGGCGCCACCACGTCCGCCAGCACACCCTGGTCGTGGTGGCCGTTCCCGGCGAGCACCTTGACCCGGTGCGCGGTGGCCTGCTGCACCGGGACACCCCGGTCCCTGGCGGCGGCCAGGATGGCGGACAGGCTGCCACCTCGGGCGTTGTCCGCGGTAATGATCTTGTCGACGACCAGTCGGGGATCGGTCAGCGCTTCGAGCACGGGCTTGCGGCCGTACACAGTGATAAATGTGTCTTTCGGGCTGCGCGGCGGCACGCCCGTCAGCATCGCATGCGAGGATCGCGCCATGCCGGATCGGCTCTCGGCGTTGGACGCGTCGTTCCTCTACCTCGAACACCCGACCACCCCGATGCACGTCGGCGCGGTGGCTATTTTTCGGCGTCCCCGGTCCGGTTTCGACTACGAGCGGCTGCTGCGGCTGATCGAACAGCGCATCGGCCTGGTGCCCCGGTACCGGCAGAAGGTGCGCCACGTACCGGCCTCGCTGGCCCGCCCGGTCTGGGTGGACGACCCGGACTTCGACCTGACGTACCACGTGCGCCGCTCGGCACTGCCCAAACCGGGCACCGAGCGGGCGTTGAACGACCTGATCGCCCGGCTGATGTCCCGCCCGCTGGACCACACCCGACCGCTCTGGGAGATGTACCTGGTCGAAGGCCTGGAGGGCAACCGCATCGCGATGCTCACCAAAACTCACCAGGCCCTGGTGGACGGCATCCGGGCGATCGACATCGCCCAGGTCATCCTGGACGTCTCGGCCACCCCGAGGGAGGACTTCGGCACGGTGTGGAGCCCGCGCCGCCAGCCCAGCCGGATGAAGCTGGTCGCCGACGCCGTGCTGGACGCGTGGCGGCGGCCGACCGAGGTGGTGGACAACGTGCGCGCGGCCGCCGGGGACGCGGCGGCCACCGCCAGCAAGGTGGTCGATGTGCTCGGCCAGGTGGCGACGGTGATCAGGACGGCGGCCAGCCGCGCCCCGGGCAGCCCGCTGAACGTGGCGATCTCCACCCAGCGCCGGTTCGCGGTGGCTCGTACCAGGCTGGAGGACTACCGGGCGGTGCGCGCCATGCACGGCTGCGCGGTGAACGACGTGGTGCTCGCCGTGGTGTCCGGGGCGATCCGCAACTGGCTGCTGTCCCGGGGCGAGCCGGTGACCGCGTCCAGCACAGTGCGCGCGATGGTCCCGCTGTCGGTGCGTGCCGAGCCGGACGACGCCGGTGCGCTGGACGCGCTGCTGGGCAACCGGGTGGCCTCGTTCCTGGTGGACCTGCCCGTGGGTGAGCCGAACCCGGTGGTGCGGCTGCACCAGGTGACCCACCAGATGCGGGTGCACGCGGACAGCGGCCGGTCGGTGGGCGCGGAGACCCTGGTCCGGCTCGGCGGGTTCGCCCCGCCCACGCTGCACGCGCTGGGGGCCAGGGCGGCCAGCGGGATGTCCCGACGTATCTTCAATCTGGTGGTGACCAACGTGCCCGGCCCGCAGGTGCCGCTCTACGCCGCCGGGGCCACCATGCTGGAGATGTTCCCGGTGGTGCCGCTGGCCAAGGGACAGGCCCTGTCGATCGGGCTGACCTCCTACGACGGCGGCGTGTACTACGGCTTCAATGCCGATCGGGATGCCATGGGGGATGTGGATTCGCTCGCTGGAATGATCCCGGAAGCGCTGGACGAACTGGTTGGCTCGGTGGTCTGAGGATGCGGATATATGTACCGGCGACGCTGCGGATGCTGCGGCGGCTGGTCGCCGATGACGTGTTGAACCCGCTGGGCGGGACCGCCTTCGCGCTGACCCCCGCGCTGCGTGAGGCGTACGCCGCGGGCGACACCGACGAGCTGGAGTACGTGGCCATGCGGGAGGCGGCCCGCGCGTCGCTGCGCCTGCTGGCGATCGAGCTGGTCGGCGACCAGCCGGCGTGGCCTCGGCGGGTGGTGGTGGCCGTGGATACCGACGCCGCGGTGCCCCGCCCGGACCTGGATGACGCCGCCGTCCGGGTCACCGGGTCGATCCCGGCCACCGCCGTTGCCGCCGTGCACATCGACGACCCCGAGGCGGAGTACGCGGTGCGCCAGGCCGCCGCCGTGGTGGACGCCGCCGACCTGGGCGACCCGGACGCGGAGTTCGTCCTGGGCGAGGCCGAGGATTTCGAGCTGGCCTGGTACGACCCTTCGGAGCTGCCGTTCCTGCTCGAGCTGCTCGACCTCTGAACCCGGCCGTCAGTTCCCCACGATCTGGGCGGGCACGGGCGCCGGGACATCCACCGGCACACCCCAGTCCCGGTATCGGACCGTCACGACGTAGGTGGTGCGCGCGCCGCCGTCCGAGGAGATGGTCCGGCTGAGCACCATGCGGAGTGGGCGGTTGCGCGCGTCCACCCACAGCGTGGTGTCGTCGGCGGCCCGGCCAGCGCGCACCAGGTCGGCCACCGCGTGTGTCACCGAGGGGTCGGCCCGCTGCTGGGTGGCCTTGGCCAGGTCGAGGCTGACGGTGTAGCGGACCGAGGGCACCCCGTCCAGCACCTCGTCCCCCGACGTCACCGCGCTGGCCGCGTCGCCGAGCTGGGCGAACGTCTGGACGGGGTCGCCGCTGTCCCGCAGGCTCTGCACCACCTGGCTGAACTGGGCGAGCGTGGGGTTGTCCGGCGCCTGGCGGATCTGGAACCAACTCTTGCCCGGCGGGGTCGCCACGGTGCCCGGCGGCGGTTGGAGCAGCGCCTGGTTGGGCAGGATCAGCAGGGTGAACGCCGGGCTGGGGGCGGCGTTCAGCGGCTGGATGCTCTGCTCGATCCGCATCCTCGGGCCGCCGGCGTCGAACGAGATCTCACCGTCGCCGGTCATGCTCCTCGGCGGGTTGTCCGTGGTCACCCCGGTCAGGTGCAGCTTCACGAAGCGGTCCGCGCGCTGCTGTGCGCCGGCGGCGGCGGCCAGCTGGGACACCGAGGTGTAGTGCGGCAGTGGGGGCGTGTCGGACGTGGCGGCCGGCTGACCGCAGCCGCCGACCAGCGCCACCAACAGCGCGCTGCTGGGCACGGCGAGTGCCAGTTGGCGCATCGGACCCCCCAAAGTGCGAGGCCCACGCTACTGGGCCGGGCCGGCACCTCCCAGCAAGATCGCCGCTACGGGTCAGCTCGGCGCGACCTGGTCGGCCGGAGGCGGGGCGATCTGCACCGGCTGGCCCCAGTCCCGATACCGCGCGTCCACTGTGTAGGTGCCCTGACCGGCGCCCAGAGGCTGTTGCAGCAGCACCCGCAGCGGGCGGTTCCGCTCGTCCAACCACAGCGCCGACTCCACCGTGCCCATGCTCTGCGCGGTCTGCTGCAGCTGCTGTTTGAGCGCGGGGTCGGTTTCCTGGGCGGCCGCTTTCGCCACGTCCACCCGGATTTGGTAGCGGACCGCGCGCACCCCGTCCAGCGGCTCCTCCGCGGAACTCACGATGGTGGCCGCGTCGCCGAACTGGGTGAAGCCGCGGGTGGGGTCGGCGTTCGCCCGCACGCTCTGCGCCAGCTGGGCGAACTGCTGGGATACCGGGTCGGTCGCGTTGGGCTGGATCCGCAGCCAGGACTTGCCTGGCGGGACGGGGATGCCGGCGCCCGCCGGTGGCTTGACGTACGCCTGGTCGGGCAGCACGACCAGGCTGAGTTCCTCGGGTGCCGGTGTCCCGGCGGGCTGGACCCGCTCGGTGATCTGCATGGACGGTCCGACCGGGTCGAAGCTGATCGCGCCGTCTCCGGTGGTGTTGGCCTGCACCTGGCCACCGCTGGTGCCGCCGGTGACAGTGATCTTGGCGGTCCGGTCGGCGGTCATCTGGGCGCCGGTGGCGGCGCCCAGCTCGGTCAACGTGGCGTACCGGGCCAGCGCAGCCGGCGGCGCGGGGGCGGCCGGCGGCGCGGGAGCGGCTGGCGTGGGGGCCGCTGGCGTGGGGCTGCCGCCGCATCCGGCCAGCAGCGCGACCAGCACGGCGAGCGCGACGCAGGACAGACCCACCGACCCGGTCGGGACGCCAGGCGGCACGCGGCGACAGCGGACGGCTCGGCGCATCGGCGGCCTCCAAACGGGGGACGGGCATCCACCGTAACGGGTAGCCCGCGGCGCGGTACGGCTGCGTCCGGTGGCTCGGGCCCGGTGGGTGAGGCCGCGTGGCGACGGACTTTCCGCCGGGCGATCAGGTCCGCGAGCTTCAGGTCGATGACTCCGCCGAGGCGCCCGCCCAAGTCCCCGCAGCGCCGCCGGCCCGAACACCGAGGTTTCGGCCGTTTCCATTACCGGCACGTCCTTGACTCAAATGCCCACCGCGCTGAGCGGTCGCGCCCGGTGGGCCTCACGTTCGCGCGTCGAGATCTACCTGAGCGGGCTTGGATCATGGGTGGAGCCCGCTGAGGTAGATCTCGGCGAAAAGCGGCCGAGCCCGATGACATCGGCCTGGGGATCGGCTGCTGGTTGTCCGCCGCGCGGTCGAACCGGCCGCGCTCCAAGCTCGGCGTGGCCTCCCCGCCGGAGTACCAGGTCAGGACCAGGACGGGGCGGACAGCGCGACCAGCACCCTGCGCAGGGCCTCCAACCGGCCCGTGCTGACCCCGCCGGTGGCAACCAGTTCGTCCAGTGCGCACTCCGGATCGGCGGGCGGCCCGAGGTGGCCACACCCCCGGGGACAGTCCTTGATCGCGGCAGCCAGGTCGGCAAATGCGCTGACCACTTCGTTGGCCGAGACGTGCGCCAGCCCGAACGATCGAATTCCCGGGGTGTCGATCACCCAGCCGTCCGGCGCGCTGTCCACCGGTTCCTGCCCCGCCGGCGTGCTCAACCGAGGCAACGGCATGGCCACCGCGGACGATGAGGTGTGCCGGCCCTTGCCCACTCCGGAGACCCGGCCGACCGCGCGTTCCGCGTCCGGAACCAGCGCGTTGACCAGCGTCGACTTGCCCACGCCTGAATGCCCGATCAGGGCCGAGAGCCGACCGGTGAGCGCGGCCCGCAGCTCGTCGGGCGGGCGGTCGTAGCGGGTGACCACGACTGGCAGGTCCAGTTCGGCCCAGGCGGCGGCCACCTCGGCGGGATCGGCGGAGGCGCGGGTCTCCGCCAGGTCGGCCTTGGTCAGGCACAGCACTGGGCGCAGCCCGCCGGCGTATGCGGCCACCAGCGCCCGGTCCACGAACCCGATGCTGGGCGGCGGGTCGAGCAACGCGGTGACGATGACCAACTGCTCGGCGTTGGCCACCACGATCCGCTCATAGGGGTCGGAATCGTCGGCGGTGCGACGCAGCACGCTGCTCCGCTCGGCCACCCGGACGATCCGGGCCAGCGCATCGGGGCCCCCGGACCGGTCGCCGACCAGCCCGACCCGGTCGCCCACCACGATCGGGGTGCGCCCCAGCTCGCGGGCCCGCATGGCCACCACCCTGGCCCCCGGCTCGTCGTCCGGCACGCAGGTCCACCGGCCCCGGTCCACCGCGATCACCATGGCCGGCTCGGCGTCGGTGTGCTCCGGCCGGATCTTGGTCCGCGGCCGGGCGCCCCGCCGCCCGGGGCGGACCCGGACATCAGACTCGTCGTACTCCCGCGCCGGAGCCATCAGCCGCCCGAGGCCGAGGGCGAGTCGGCTCCGCCCAACAGCGCCGCCCAACGGGCCGGGAAGTCCGGGATGGTCTTGTCCGTGCAGCCGATGTCGTCCACCGCCACACCGGACACCACCAGCCCGATCAGCGCGCCGGCGGTGGCCATCCGATGATCGGCGTAGGCGCCCCACGGTCGGTCCGGGCGTCCATGCAGCGGGCGCGGGCGGATCTCCAGGCCGTCCGGGGTCTCCACCGCGTCACCGCCGAGCGCGGTGAGCTCGGTGGCCAGCGCGGCCAGCCGGTCGGTCTCGTGTCCGCGCAGGTGGGCGACACCGCGCAGCCGGGACGGCCCTTCGGCGAGCGCGGCCAGCGCGGCGATGGTCGGGGTGAGCTCGCCCACGTCGTGCAGGTCGACGTCCACCCCGGTCAGCCGGTCCGGGCCGGTGACGGTGACGCCGCCCGGACCGGGGGTGACGGTGCAGCCGAACTGCGCCAGCACGCCCAGGATGGCCACCCCCGGCTGGGTGGACGCGGTGGGCCAGCCGAGCACGGTGACCTGGCCAGCGGTGGCCGCCGCCGCGGCCAGGAACACCGAGGCGTTGGACAGGTCGGGCTCCACCGCCCAGTCCCGGACGGATATCGGCCCGGGGGAGACCCGCCAGCTGTTCGGCTCGGCGTCATCGACCACCACGTCGGCGGCGCGGAGCATGTCCACGGTCATCTCGATGTGCGGCAGCGACGGCACCGGCTCGCCGTCGTGGTGCACCACCAGCCCCTTCTCGTAGGCCGCCCCGGAGAGCAGCAGCCCGGAGACGAACTGCGAGGAACCGGACGCGTCCAGCACCACCTCCCCGCCCGGCAGCCCGCCGGTGCCGTGCAGGGTGAACGGCAGGGTGTCCGTCCCGCCGTGGGTCTGCACCCGGGCGCCCAGGGCGCGAAGCGCGTCCAGCACCGGGCCCATCGGCCGCTCCCGGGCGCGCGGGTCGCCGTCGAAACGCACCGGGCCGTCGGCTAGCGCGGCCACCGGCGGGACGAACCGCATGACCGTGCCGGCCAGCCCCACGTCCACCTCGCTGCGCCCGCGCCAGCCGTCGTGCGCGCCGACCTCGATCCGCTCGCCCGCGCCGCGCACCGGCACCCCGAGGGCCCGCAGCGCGCCCACCATCAGCGCGGTGTCCCGGCTGGCCGCCGCGCCCACCACCACGCAGTCCCCGCCGGACAGCGCGGCCAGCAGCAGCGCCCGGTTGCTCTGGGACTTCGAGCCGGGTACCGCCACCGCGCCGGTCACCGGTCCGGACGCGGTGGGCGCCGGCCATGGCGCGAGTTCGCCCGGCCCGGGGATCGAGGTGCTGGGCCGGCTGGAACGCTGTATTGACGGATCGTGCATCTGCTCATGATTCCGCACTCGTGGGAGCATGGGCGCATGTGTGGCCGGTATGCCTCGACGAAGGCGGCGGTGGACATCGCGGAGGAGTTCCACGCGGTGGATGCGACGGGAGACGCGGCGCCCGGCCCCGACTACAACGTGGCGCCCACCAAGCCGGTCCTCACGGTGGTGCAGCGGCATCCCCGAGGCGCCGAGGGCGGCGTGGATGAGGCCCGCACCGAGCGCAGCGTGCGGGTGTTGCGCTGGGGACTGGTGCCCTCCTGGGCGAAGGACCCTTCCGGCGGCTCCCGCATGATCAACGCGCGGGCCGAGACGGCGGCGGACAAGCCGAGCTTCCGCGCCGCGCTGGCCGCCCGGCGCTGTTTACTGCCGGCCGACGGCTGGTACGAATGGCGCCGGGGCAGTGGGGCGAAACAGCCGTTCTTCATCACCGGCGCTACCGCGCCGGCGCGTGGCGGTTCCCTGGCCATGGCCGGGATCTGGGAGTTCTGGCGCTCGCCCGCCGGCGGTGAGCCGCTGGTCACCGCCGCGGTGCTGACCACCGACGCGGTCGGGCCGCTGGCCGAGATCCACCCGAGGATGCCACTGTTGCTGGCCGCCGAGGACTGGGCGGCGTGGCTGGACCCGGACGGGGAGCCGCCGGCGTCGCTGCTGCGGCCGCCGTCCGAGGCATTGGTCGCCGGGTTGGAGCTGCGCCCGGTGTCGGCCATGGTGAACAACGTGCGCAATGAGGGGCCGGAGCTGGTGGCTCGAGCCGAACCGGCCGAGCCGGAACTGCCCCTGGAGCTGCCAACCGAACCCACGGCCACGGCTGCCGAACCCACCGAACTCGCGGAGCGGACGTTGGCCGCCGGCCGTTCCGGGGCGGGCCGATGAGCGCCCTCGAGGTGGATACACCGCACGGCCCGGCCAGGGTCGCGTTGCACTGCGCCCCAGAGGGCCGAGCGGGACTGCTGCTCGGGCATGGCGCCGGCGGCGGGGTGAGCGCCCCGGACCTGGTGGCCGCCGCCCAGTCGGCGCGCCGCGCCGGGGTACACGTCGCGCTGGTGGAGCAGCCGTACCGGGTGGCCGGGCGGCGTACCCCGGCCCCGGCCCACCAGCTGGACGCGGCATGGCTCGCCGTCGTGGAGTACCTCGGCGGCGGCGTGCTGGAGGGATTGCCGCTGGTATTCGGGGGCCGTTCGTCCGGAGCCAGGGTGGCCTGCCGCACGGCGGACGACGGCGGCGCGGCGGCCGTGCTCTGCCTGGCGTTCCCGGTGCACCCGCCGGGCAAGCCGGACAAGGACCGACTGCCTGAGCTGGCCGGGGTGGAGGTGCCGGTGCTGGTGGTGCAGGGCGAGCGGGACCCGTTCGGGCAGCCCGAGCCGGCGCCGCACCGGGATGTGGTGCTGTTGCCCGGGGACCACTCGCTGAAGGGTGACCTGGACGGGCTGGCCAGGGCGGTCGGCGAATGGCTGGAGCGGGTGCTGCGCCCGATCAGCTGAGCCCGGCGCGCTGGCGGGCGCGAGTCAGCGCCCAGGGACTCAGCGCCCGCCGCGGGCACCGCCGGGGGCGCCTTACTGCTGCGCCGGTATCCCCGCGGTCACGGTGAACGACGAGATCATCTCGGTGAGGATGTGCTCGTCGACCTCGGCGCGCTCGGTGAGACAGCTGCCGACCAGGGCGTACACGCTGCGCACCCCGGTTGGTGAGCGGTCCGGGCCCTCGGTGGTGACGGCCAGCTGGCGGACCATCCGGCCCTCCAACATCAGGTCGGTCCGCCGGGCCGCGCTGGGCAGCTGCTCGTCGGTCTCCGCGCCGTCCACGCCGATGGCGACGATCTCCGTGGCGCCGGCGCCGAGCAACGCCTCCTCGGCCAGCTCGCCGAGATCCTTGTCCCCCGGCACCCGCTCGCCGAAGACCACCAGGTTCACCCGGAAGTTGTCATTCGGCGGGGCGAGGAACGCAATCAGCCCACCCGTAGGCTCGATCGCCGACCAATCGGACGGTACATCGATTCGGAATGCGCCGATGCCGGGGGAGACCGAATTTGGCCACCCCACGTTCTGCATCGACCCGTTCGAGCTCATCGCGCTACCTTAACGTCGTCTTAGGAATGATCTCAGCGGACGGACTAATCCTGCCACACAGCGTTATATCCCGTAATCCCACCCGCTGATTCCTCCCCGCGTTCGGTCCCTGACAATTCGATCATCGTTCTTTGGCCCAGCGGGAAAAAGCCGGTGTACGCACCAGATATGCCATGCCGAGCCACACCGCGGCGAGCCCGCCGGCCGCTCCGGCTACCGAGCGGTAGTCCAGCGGAGGAGCGATCAACAGCACGTCCTGTAACCATGCCGCTCCGCAGATCGCGGCCGCCACCAGCATCGCGCCGACCAGCGGCCGGGCCACCCAGGACAGCCGGGCGGAGAACCTCGGCCGGGACATCATCAGGTCCACCGCGAGCGCGCCGCCGAGTAGCAGGAACGGCACCGCCGACCGGGGAAATCCGGTGCCGACCAGCAGCACCCACATGACGGAGCGGTAGGCGAGGTAGGTAGCCGTCACCGCGGTCGCCGCCCACCGCCAGCCGATCATCCAACGGGCCAGCACCAGAACCAGCATGGCGGCCGCGACGATCCAGGCCAGGTAGACCCAGGCCGGCACCGGCAGCGCGAAATGGACCACCGCGACCCGGTCCACCGGGCGGCCGATCTGGTCCGCGGCGAACTGCATCAGGCTCGGCTCGGCCTCCGGGCGGCCGGCGTCCCAGGCCATCACGGCGACCACGCCGTACTCCTGCTGGCCGGCCACGAACATCACGTTCTCCAGGAAGAACACCCAGAGCGCACCGAGGGTCAGCCAGCGCGCGCGCCCCGGGGGGCCGTAGAGCGCCCAGCCTCGGATCGCCCCGGTCATCATCACCGCGGTGCCCAGGTAGAGCAGCCCGTGGGTGGCGCTCCACGTGGTGATGTCCAGGCCGTTGATCCGGTGGTTGATCAGGTCCAGCGGAATGGCCACCAGAAAGATGCCGATCCCGACCTGCATCAGGCGCAGCGCCCGGCGGTCCACCCCGTAGCCGGTGTAGCTGTGGAAGGCGACCAGCGCCACGGCCATCGCGGTGCCCGCCGAGTTGAGCAGGTGCGGCGGCGCCAGGTCGTCGCGCAGCCAGCGAAAGTGCCAGGAGACGTCCCACCCGGCGCCGAGCATCTTCAGCAGCAGCGCGGCCAGCCACAGCCGGTAGAGGGTGACCAGTTCGGGGACCGGTATCGTCCTCGGTGCTGTCCCTGGGGTGACCCAGGCATGCCACAGCTTCCGGGCGCGTACGACCGACACCTGCGACATCCGGCCATGATGGTCGCTCTGTGGCATGGGGTGAAGACTAAATGGACGAGAAGCGGCGCTGAGGTCGCCTACTTGAGTTACATCTCAGCGCGCCTACTGGCCGATAGCTGGCCCGTCTGGGGGGCCTAGTGTCCCGCGCTCAGTAGGCGGTGATTGGCGCCACGGTTGCCCCGGTCAGCCGCACCAGATCGGCCGGCGCCAGCTCGACCTCCATGCCCCGCCGACCGCCGCTGCAGAAGACGGTGTCAAAGCCGGTCGCGGAGACGTCCAGCACCACGCGCAGCCGCTTTTTCTGGCCGAGCGGTGAGATTCCGCCGGCTACGTAGCCGGTGGCCCGCTCGGCCGCCTTCACCTCGGCCATCGCGGCCCGCTTGCCGCCCACCGCCGAGGCCAGGGCCTTCAGGTCCAGGCTCCCGCTGACCGGCAGCACGCCGACGGTCAGCCCGCCGTCCACCTCGGCGACCAGGGTCTTGAACACCCGCGCCGGCTCCAGCCCCAGTGCCCGGGCGGCTTCTGTCCCGTAGGCCTCACCGGACCGGTGCGGATAGCTGTGTACCTGGTAGGGCACCCGCTGGGCGTCGAGCAGCGTGGTGGCTGGAGTTCCCGCCATGGGGTCGAGACTACGGCGTGACCGAGGCGAATTAGTTGAGAGCTTGTGGGAATGCGGACCCGTCCGCGGGCGTTCCAGCACACGTGTCACACGCCGTATTGATCCCCGAGACGGGAGAGCTCTTGCCCGATCTTTTGCGCGACTTCACACCGGGCTCCGACCTGCCTGGCCCCGCTCTCAATCCGGTCGGCCTAGGCCGGCGGCGGGGCGTATCCTCAGCAGCGATTGATGTCGATGCCGCCGTTTCCGCGGTGGGCAAGCTGGGGACGCCGCAACGGCGGCGCGGAGGGAGCTCGGTGCCAGCTGAGGACGCGCCGGCGGAGGAGCCTGCGGTCAACGAGGTCGCCGAGATCGAGGACAACACCGTTGCCGGCGGT
>DASWST010000130.1:0-14345 GCA_036402515.1 Pseudonocardia sp. | reverse complement strand
GCACGACCGCGCGCACGGGCAGGTGCGCCCACTCGGGGAACACCTGGGCCACCAGGGCCTCGGCCAGCGCCTCGTCGATCACCATCGTCCGAGGCTCGCACGCGAACGGGGACCCGAGCCGTGCGGCTCGGGTCCCCGTCGACGCTGCGCGGTCGGGCTACGCGGACTTCTCCTGCGGGCGGATCCGCGTCCGCGGCACGATCGTCGGCGCGGCGTTCTTCTCGACCGCGTCGCGGGTGATGACGACCCGGGCGACCTCGTTCGAGGACGGCACCTCGAACATCACCGGCCCGAGCACCTCCTCGAGGATCGCGCGAAGGCCGCGCGCACCGGTCTGGCGGAGGACCGCGAGATCGGCGATGGCCTCGAGGGCGCCCTGGTCGAACTCCAGGTCGACGCCGTCGATCTCGAACATGCGCTGGTACTGCTTCACGAGGGCGTTCCGCGGCTCGGTGAGGATCTGCATGAGCGCGTGCTGGTCGAGCGGCAGCACCGTCGTCACGACGGGGAGCCGGCCGATGAACTCGGGGATCAGGCCGAACTTGTGCAGGTCCTCCGGCAGCACGTCGGCGAAGAGGGTCTTCTCGTCGATCTTCGAGTGCAGCTGCGCGCCGAAGCCGATGCCCTTCTTGCCGATCCGCTGGCTGATGATCTGCTCCAGCCCCGCGAAGGCGCCCGCCACGATGAACAGCACGTTCGTCGTGTCGATCTGGATGAACTCCTGGTGCGGGTGCTTCCGACCGCCCTGCGGCGGGACCGACGCGGTCGTGCCCTCGAGGATCTTCAGCAGCGCCTGCTGCACGCCCTCGCCGGAGACGTCCCGGGTGATCGACGGGTTCTCCGACTTACGGGCGATCTTGTCGACCTCGTCGATGTAGATGATCCCGGTCTCGGCGCGCTTCACGTCGTAGTCGGCCGCCTGGATGAGCTTGAGCAGGATGTTCTCGACATCCTCGCCGACGTAGCCAGCCTCGGTGAGCGCGGTGGCGTCGGCGATCGCGAACGGCACGTTGAGCAGCTTGGCCAGGGTCTGCGCCAGGTAGGTCTTGCCGCAGCCGGTCGGGCCGAGCATGAGGATGTTGGACTTGGCCAACTCCACGCCGTCGTTGCTGTCGCCCCGGCCCTTGTCGCCGGCCTGGATGCGCTTGTAGTGGTTGTAGACCGCCACCGACAGGGTGCGCTTGGTCGCCGACTGGCCGATCACGTACTGGTCCAGGAAGTCGTGGATCTCGGCGGGCTTTGGCAGCTCGTCGAGCTTGACCTCACCGGCCTCGGCCAGCTCCTCCTCGATGATCTCGTTACAGAGATCGATGCACTCGTCGCAGATGTACACGCCGGGTCCAGCGATCAGTTTCTTAACCTGCTTCTGGCTCTTCCCGCAGAACGAGCACTTGAGCAGGTCACCGCCGTCACCGATGCGAGCCATGTGTGCGTACCTAACATCCCATCCGACGTGCCCGAGTGGCGCGCCTGTTGTGACCGTACTCGTCTAACCCGCACTTGGGGGAGCACAAGACTGCCCCCAATCGGCGAGGGGATGCGGTAGGCCGACGCGACTGGCGTGTCGCGGGGCCTGACCGTCCACCGTCTCGCCCCTACCGCCTCGTCAGTTTCCGACTACCGAAAGCTTGCGGCTCTGGATGATTTCATCCACGATGCCATATTCCTTGGCTTCCTCGGCGGTCAAAATCTTGTCCCGCTCAATATCCGCCCGAACTAGTTCCCGGTCGCGGCCGGTGTGCGAGGCCAGTGTGGACTCCAGCAGCCGGCGCATCCGGGAAATCTCCGCCGCCTGGATCTCCAGATCGGAAACCTGGCCGTAGACACCCTCGAACGCGGGCTGGTGGATCAGGATCCGCGCGTTCACCACCGCAAGGCGCTTGCCGGGGGTACCGGCGGCGAGCAGCACAGCGGCCGCCGAGGCGGCCTGGCCGAGGCAGACCGTCTGGATGTCCGGCCGGATGTACTGCATGGTGTCATAGATCGCCATCAGCGAGGTGAACGAACCGCCCGGAGAGTTGATGTAGACCGTGATGTCCCGGTCCGGGTCGGTGGACTCCAGCACCAGCAGCTGGGCCATCACGTCGTTCGCCGACGCGTCGTCGATCTGCACTCCGAGGAAGATGATGCGTTCCTCGAACAGCTTGTTGTAGGGGTTGGATTCCTTGACCCCGTAGCTGGTGCGCTCGATGAACGAGGGCAGCACGTAACGCGACTGGGGCATCTGCCGGTCTTGGAACTGGGATCTGGGGTCTTGGCTCACGTGCTTCTCCTCTTACTCCGTGCCCGCTACCTGGGTGGCGCGGGACACGACGTGATCCACGAAGCCGTACTCCAGGGCTTCCTGAGCGGTGAACCAACGGTCCCGGTCCGAGTCGGCGGTGATGCGCTCGACGCTCTGCCCGGTCTGCTCGGCGATCAGCTCGGCCATCACCTTCTTGTGCCGGCGGAACTGCTCGGCCTGGATCGCGATGTCCGACTCGGTGCCACCGACTCCGGCGGAGGGCTGGTGCATCAAAATCTGGGCGTGCGGCAGCGCGTAGCGCTTGCCCTTGGTGCCCGCCGAGAGCAGGAACTGGCCCATCGAGGCGGCCAGCCCCATCGCGTAGGTGGCTACGTCGCACTCGATGAACTGCATCGTGTCGTAGATCGCCATGCCGGCGGTGACCGAGCCACCCGGCGAGTTGATGTGCAGCGTGATGTCGGCCTGCGGGTCCTCGGCGAAGAGCAGCAGCAGCTGCGCCACGATGCGGTTGGCGATCTCGTCGTCGACCTGCTGCCCGAGCACGATGATGCGCTGTTGCAACAGCCGCTCGTAGACCGAGTCCCCCAGCGTCATCGACGCCGCCGCGGCCCGCATCCGCGGGCCCGGTGTGGATGGGTACTGCGTCACGTCTGCCTGCTTTCTGTTCGGTGTCCGCACCTCGACGCGGTCGTTGTCGACCCTAGCCAAGCTCGGCGTCGATCAGGCGGTGATGGCTCGCGCGTTCGCTCAGAGCACAGGAGGAGGTCGGCGCGCGCCCTCAGGCCTTCGCCGACGCCGCCTCCTCGTCCTTGCTGTCCTTGCCCTGCTCACTGGCCTCGGCGGGCTCGCCCTCGGTGACCTCGGCCTGCTCATCGCTGGCCTCGGCCTCATCGCTGGCCTCGGCCGGCTCGCCGGCGTCCAGTACCTCCGGGTCGGCCCCGTCCGGCTCACCGAGGAACTCGGACAGGTCCACCGTGGCACCCGACTCATCGGTCACCGTGGCCTGGCGGACCACACCGGCCAGCGCCTTGCCCCGGCGCACGTCCGCGTAGACCGCGCCCAGCTGGCCGGCCTGCTGAGTGCGTTGCAGGTAGTCCTCCGGGCTGATCCCGAAGCGCTGGGCCTGCGAGACGATCTGCTGGGTGAGCTCCATGTCGCTGACCCCGACTTCCTCGGCGTCCGCGATGGCGTCCAGCACCAGCTGCGTCTTGACCGACTGCTCGGCCTGCTCCTTGGCCTCGGTCTCGAACTCCTCGCGGGTTTGACCCTGCTCGGTGAGCCACTCGGCGAACCGGGCATCGTCGTGGTCGAACGCGTGGATGGCGTCGTGCGTGCGCACCTCGAGCTCGGCGGTGACCACGCTCTCCGGCAGCGGTACCTCGGTGCCGGCCAGTAGCGCCTCCAGCACCTTGTCCCTGGCCTGCGCGGCGCGCTGCATCCGCTTGGCCTTGCCGAGCCGGTCGCGCAGGTCCGCACGCAGCTCGTCCAGCGTGTCGAACTCGCTGGCCAGCTGAGCGAACTCGTCGTCGGCCTCGGGCAGCTCGCGCTCCTTGACCGCCGTCACCTCGGCCTTGACCTCGGCGTCGTGGTCGGCGTGCTCGCCGGCCACCAGCCTGGTGGTGAAGGTCTTGGACTCGCCGGCGGACAGCCCGGTGAGCGCCTCGTCGATGCCGTCCACCAGACCGCCGGAGCCGACTTGGTACGACAGCCCGGTGGTGGCGGCCTCCTCGACGGGCTTGCCGTCCACCGTGGCGGACAGGTCCACCACCACGAAGTCGTCCTTGGCCGCAGGGCGGTCCACCCCGGTGAGGGTGCCGAACCGGGCGCGCAGCGCGTCCAGCTGCTCGACGACTTCCTCGTCGGTGACCTCGACGTCGTCCACGGTGACCGAGATGCCCGAGGCATCCGGCAGCTCGAAGGACGGCCGGATGTCGACCTCAGCGGTGAACGCCAGCTGCTCGCCGTCCTTGATCTCGGTGACCTCGATCTCCGGCCGACCCAGCGGGCGGACCTCCTCAGCGGTCACCGCTTCGCTGTACTTGGCCGGGATCGCCTCGTTGACGACCTCGTCCAGCACCACCCCCCGGCCCAGCCGGCTCTCCAAAATGCGTGCCGGAGCCTTGCCGGGGCGGAAGCCGGGAATGCGGACCTGTTGAGCGAGCTTGCGGTAGGCGCGATCGAAGTTCGGCTTGAGCTCGTCGAAGGGCACCTCGACGTTGATCTTGACGCGCGTCGGGCTCAGCTGCTCGACGGTGCTCTTCACGTGATCTCCTCGTGCGATGGCATGCGTATGGAGCCGGCGCCAGGCCTCGACGCGACCTCGACGCGCGGCTGCGCGGGCGCGGCGGCCGCCGAAGCACTGGTACCGATGCTCGACCCACTCGGGGGTCTCCGGCCGAGTCTAGGCGACTGCGCTCACCCCGCGATCGCTGGCCGGCGCACGTTGGCGATGTTGGTACCCGATCTCTCACCGAATGGTGGAACGGCGAGGGCGCTCGGTGAGCACGCAGTCACCACAGAGCCCCCCGCCCGGTATCCGGTAATACAGGCAACACGACCTGCGGCGGAACGCCCAGCCACCCAGGAAGTCGCCCGTCCCGGCCAGCGGCCCGGCGCTCAGCAGCCCATCGACCACCCGCATCGCGGCGCCGGCGGCGGCCGGGCGGGCCTGGGCGACCAGCCGACCGGCGGCCACCACGGCGGAGGCGGCGTTGCCCCACAGCGTTCGGGGAGACACCGCGACCGCCGCCCGCACCGCATCGGCCAGCGCCTCCAGGTGCGGCTCGACGAGCGTCTCACCGACCGCCGCCGCCAGGTCCTCCGGCCGAGGGCGGCGGGCCAGCTCGTCCCCGCCGGACTCCCACAGTGGCCAGGGGCCGACCGCCGCATAGCGCCAGTGCAGGGTGTCCGGCGACCACGGCGGCAGCAGCCCGTGCACCGAGGCGGCGGCGATCACCGGGGAGACCAGCCGGGCGGCCAGGCCCTGATAGGTGATGGACGCGGCGACCCGGGGTTCCGGCTGGCCCAATGCCTCGGCCACCTGCCGGATCCGGGCGGCCAGCGGCTCGGGGTCGGTGTACAGCTCGCGCATCGGGCGCCAGCTGTCGTCCACCACCTCGGCCGGGTTCGCCGAGGCGACGAAGAACGGTCCGACACCGGCTACGTCGTCCAGCGCGGCCCGGATCGCCCCGGCGGTCATGCCGGCGGTCATGCCGGCGCCGCGCCGGCCAGCGCCGCGGCCAGCCCCATGACGACCGCCATCACCGCCAGCTCCGCGGCCAGCCAGCGGACCAGCGGCGCCGGCGGGTCGGATCGGCGGGCGGCCAGCGCGGCCAGCCTGGACACCAGCCGTCGGCGGGCGCGCCAACCGAGCCCGAGCAGCACGACCAGCCCGCACGCCTTGGCCAGCACCAACGCGCCGTAGCCGGTGGTGACCAGCGCGCCCAGGCTGGGTAACCGGAACACCGCACTCAGCGCACCGGTCACCGCGACCGTCGCGGCGCAGTAGCCGGCGACCGTGGAGAAGCGCGGCAACACCACCGAGGCCAGCGAACGCCGCCCGCCGAGCACCAGCACGACGGCAAACAGCCCACCCACCCACACACTCGCCGCCACCACGTGCAGCGCCACGGACAGCACCGCGGCATCGTGGCCGGCCTTGCCGGCGGCGTGCCCGGTGACCGCGCCGGGCAGCATGCCGAGCAGCCCCGCACCGACCACCAGCTCCGGATACCGAGGCGGCCGGATCAGGGCGGTCAGGTGAAGCGCCATCACCAGTAGCGCACAGCCGAGGGTGAGCAGCAGTCCGCGCCCGGCGGCGACCTCGCCCGCGTACTCCCCCACCAGCCGCCGAGATACGGCGAACGGCGGAGCCCCGGACGCGTCGGCGGCGCGCAGCCACAGCGCCAGCACGGCGGCGATGGCCCACCCGGCGGCGAGCAGCACGCCCAGCCGAGCCGCCCGGCGCAGCGCGACATCCGCCGCCCGGCCGACGCCGACCCGGGATGAGCTGGTGGGGCGGGAGGCGCCGAGCAGCAGCGGCAACAGGGCCAGCCCGACGCTGGCCACGCCCAGCCCGTCGAGGCCCAGCCGATCCGCCGCGACGGCCAGCCCGACCGGCGACCGGGCCGCAGCGGCGTCCGGGTCCCCGGCGGCGCCGACCCAGGTTCCGATCAGCACCGAGGCGAGCGCGCCGAACCCGAGCGCGGCGACCAGCGCGGCTGGACCTGGCCGCCACCCGGCCGACCCGCCGCCTGGTTCGACAGGCCGCGCCCGGGCGGCCTCGCGGCCCCCAGATTCCTGGCGTTGGCGCGCCCCTTCAGCGGCGGACACGAGAGCACTTCCTCCTGGCTCCGGCACCGCCGTGGGCACTCCGCCGGCAGCCGCGCGGGGGAGCTGTCACCGCTTCCCGCGCCCCGAGTATTGCGCTTGCTGTCACCCGATGTTCAGTCACACATCACGGTTGATCTATCCGCTCGAACGGGTGCCGGGCTGGGACATTTGATTTCCGAGCCGGCGGGCAGTGGTAATGATCGCGGATGCTCGACGAGGCTCAAACCCGGGAGGAGTGGTCAGCGGGCTTCTGCTCGCTCATGACCAGCGAACTCCAGCAGGGAATCATGCGTGGCTTGCTGACCGCCGCGGAGGCACACCAGCTGACCGCGCGGTTCCTCGTGCTGGTCGAGCAAGCGCTCGATCTCCCATCCCTGCGTCCAGGTACCGCCATACCGAACCCGTGGGAGTGGATAGCCTCCTGACCAGGTCGTTCGAGGCACCTCGCCACGCGCAAATGGTCCCGCGGCCTCACCATGGTGCCGCCGGAGTGGCTAGCCGCGGGGTTGCACCTCGGCCATCTCCCCCCAGCCCTCGCCCTCGGCGCGCACGTTCACGATCCGTGGGGTCTGGGCGACCACGTCGGGCATCCAGGCCATTGCCTCCTTGAAGTGCTCCGAGTTCACGTGCGCCCCGCCGGCGTCGTCCTGGAATGCCTCCACCAGGACGAACTCGTGCGGGTTCGCCACGCTCCTCGACCACTCGAAGATGATGTTGCCCGGCTCCGCCCGGGTGGCCTCGGTGAACGCGTCGACCCGGGAGAGCCACTCCTCGCTGTACTCCGGGCGAATGGTGAACTTGACGACGATAAAGATCATGAGCGGTTCCCTTGCGGCTTCGGCGCCCGAGGGCGGGGCGCGGCACGCCAGATGATAGGAGAGCGGCGGCCGGCGAGCAGGACGCTTCTAACGCTCACCCACCTCTCCCCGACCGCGTTGGCGATGGATCTGAGCGACTGGGAGGTCGCCGACGATGGCCTGCGGCTGACCGTCTGAGCTGCGCGGGCGGCGCCGGTGGGTCGGCTGAGGGGCACCGTCGGAGGAGGTCTGTTCCTGTGAATACGCTGCGAGATCGCCTGGTGCACTAGACGGGACAGCGCTTTCCTCTGCTATAACGAGTTGCTGCAGCGTGATCCGCTGCGGTGCGCTCGCCCCGAACTGGGAGACCCGATGCCAGAACCCGCGTTCGTCCGTCGCGTGGAGTCTGTGTCGGTCGCCGACCGGGTCACCTCGGAGATTCGCCGGGCGATCCTGGCGGGCCGGCTGCGTCCCGGGCAGGAGTTCTCGCTGCGGCAGATCGCCGGCCAGCTGGGCGTCAGCTTCATCCCGGTACGCGAGGCGCTGCGCAGCCTGGAGGCCGAGGGACTGCTCATCACCCGCAGGGGCCGCAGTGCCACCGTCGCCCCGCTGGACCCGGAGGAGCTGCACAGCATCTGCGAGCTGCGCCGACGCATCGAACCGGAGCTGGCCGCCCGGGCCTGCGCGCTGACCACGAGTGCCGACCTGGATGCGCTGGACGCCCAGATCACGCACCAACCCGACCCGCACAGCCATCCGGACGAGTGCTACGACGCGCACCGGAACCTGCTGCTAGATCTGCTGCGCCCGGCGGCCACCAACTGGGACCTGCGCATGCTGCAGATGCTCTGGCGGGCCACCGAACGTTACCTGCGGGTCGGGTTCGACCTGCTGGACCGGACGGCCAGCGACGCTGACCGCTTCGACTCGGCAGAACGGGACCTACTCGCCGGCTACCGCACCCAAGATCCGGAGCAGGCCCGGGCGGCAATGCTGCGGCACGTGGACTGGAACGAGCGCATCGCCGACCGGGGCCTGGCCGCGTAGAGCTGACCGGCCCGGTTAATCGGGAGGCAGCGTCCGGGTCAGCCGGATTTCATCCAGCTCGGCTCCGCCAGGCCCGTGGTCGAGCTTCGTCCCACCGTCTTCCGTCCAGCCCGCGCGCCGGTAGAAGGCCAGCGCGCGCTCGTTGCCGGCCAGCACCCACAGCACGGCGGACGCGAAGCCGTACTCGCGCAGGCGGCGCAGCCCGGCGGTGTGCAGCCGGGCGCCCAGGCCGGTTCCCCAGTGATCCGGGTGCAGGTAGAGCGCGTACACCTCGCCAGTCTCGATCTCGATCCCGGTCTCCGCCGTGGTCGCCTCGACCGTTCCCTCGGCTATCCCCTCAGTCGTCCCGGCCTCAACGGCGAGTTCGGCGACCCGGCTCGGCCCGAGCGCGGCGAAGCCGAGCACCTTGGCCTCCTCTGCGGCCACCAACACCGCCCGGCGCGGTGCGGGGTCCCGCAGGACGCCCGCCCACATGCGCTCCCGGCCGTCGACCGAGATGCCGTCGAGCACCTCGGCCGGCAACAGGCCGCGATACGCCGCCCGCCACGAGACGACGTGTACCTCAGCGATCGCCCGTGCCTCGTCTGGCCGTGCGTCCCGGACAGTCAGCATGCACGGATCCTGCCGCCCGGCTAGTGGGCTCCCGGCCACGGCCCCGGCGCACCCACACCTGTTCGACGGGGGCACACCCGGGCACCCGCTCCTGCAGCGCAACCAGGCACGCCGCCCAGACCTCCCGGCCACGGGTGCGCTGTGGTCGATGGTCACCGGTCCGTGGTGCTGGTCAGCTCACGCTTCATCCCCTCATGGCTGGCCACGAAGCCAAGGCGGCGGTAGAACCGGTGCGCATCGATCCGGCGCTTGTCGGTGGTGAGCTAAATCAGCGTTCTGCGCCACCGGCGGCCCGGAGGGTCAGGCGTCGATCGCGCGCAGCATCGCCTCCCCGTAGCGGGCGCCGGCCACTGGCAGCTTCAACTCGTCCAGCTCCGCCTCGGTGAGTTTGATGTCCGCCGCCGCCAGGTTCTCCTCCAGTCGCTCGCGCCGCTTGGTGCCAGGGATCGGCACCACGTCGTCCCCCTGGTGCAACAGCCAGGCCAGGGCCAGCTGGGCCGGGGTGACTCCCTTGGCGGCGGCCAGCTCGCGGACCGCTTCGGCGGCCTTCACGTTCTGGTCGTAGTGCTCGCCCTGGAACCGGGGATCAGTGCGGCGGTAGTCGCTCGCCGGGTAGTCCTCGGCCCGCACCGCGTCGCCGGTCAGGAATCCCCGGCCCAGCGGTGAGTAGGGCACCAGCCCGATGCCCAGCTCGCGGATGGTCGGCAGCACCGCGTCGTCCAGGCCCCGCTCCCACAGCGAGTACTCCGACTGCAGCGCGGAGACCGGGAAGGTGACGTGCGCCCGCCGGATCGTGTCCGCGGCGGCCTCGGACAGCCCGAAGTAGCGCACCTTGCCCGCCTCGACCAGCTCGCCGACCGTCCCGGCCACGTCCTCGATGGGCACCGCCGGGTCCACCCGGTGCTGGTAGAGCAGGTCCACATAGTCGGTGCCGAGCCGCTGCAGCGACTGGTCGATCACCTTGCGGATGTGCTCCGGGCGGCTGTTGAGCCCGTGCCGGCCGCCGTTCTCGTCCAGGTCCCAGCCGAACTTGGTGGCCACCACCGCCTGTTCGCGGCGGCCGGCCAGCGCCCGGCCGAGCAGTGCTTCGTTCGTCCACGGCCCGTAGACCTCGGCGGTGTCCAGGAAGTCGCAGCCCAGCTCCAGTGCCCGGTGCACGGTGGCGATCGACTCCGCGTCGTCGGGCACCCCGTACGACTGGCTCATCCCCATGCAACCCAGGCCGAGCGCCGAAACCGCCAGCCCCTGCCGCCCCAATACCCTTTTCTCCATGGCACCAGCCTCCCTGCTGGAGCGCGCTCCAAGTCAAGCCGGGCACCCGGATGCTGAGAACGGCCCGGACCGGTTAGAGGAATTGCCCCCCGCCGGCCGGAGCTTGATGACTCCGGAAGGTCAACGCGAGCAGGCCGCCGAGCAGCGTGGCGCCCGCCGCCACCCACCCCGCCGTGCGCAGGCCGTCCACCACCGCGCCACCCGAGTTGGCGATGATGAGGATCAACGCCAGCCCGACCGACGCGCCCATCTGCAGCGAGGTCGAGGCGAGCGCTGATGCGACGCCCTGCTGGCTCGGCGCGACCCCGGAGGAAGCCGCTACGAACACCGCCGTGAACGCCAGGCCTCCGCCGAACCCGTAGAGCGCCACGCCGGGTAGCACCGCCCAGTAGGAGCCGCCGACGGACATCCCGGCAACGAGTGCGGCCAGCCCGACGGCATAACCGAACATGCCGGTCGCCAATGGCACCCGGACACCCCGCCGGTTCAGCACCGTGACAGCCACCTTGCCGCCGGCCACCATCGCCAGGACACCGAGCGGGAGGAACGCCAGACCGGCCTGCAGCGCGGTGTAGCCCAACACGTTCTGCAGATACACGGTGAACAGGTAGTACCCGGAGCTGAGGGCGCAGTGGTGCAGGAAAGCGACCGCCATCGCGGTGAGCAGGCCTCGGTTGCGGAACAACGCGGGCGTCACAAGAGGATCTTTGACCGTGCGCTCGATCACGCAGAAGGCCAGTACGAGCAGGGTTCCGACGGCGAGCGCACCCAACCCCCTGACCGACATCCAGCCCGCCTCGGGCCCGCTGACCAGGCCGAAGACCACCAGCGACACACCGGCGGTGGCGACCAAGGCGCCCGGTAGGTCGAACCCGCCGCCGCGCCTGCCCGGCGGGTCCTGGGCGATCAGAATCGGTGCGGCGGCGGCCGCGCCGACCGCCATCGGCACCACGATCAGCAACACCCATGGCCAGCCCCAGGCGTTGGTGATGACCCCGCCGAGGAGCGCACCGGCGGCCAGGCCGCCACTGCCCGCTGAACCCCATACCGCGAGCGCCCGGTTGCGCTCGCGCCCTTCCGGGAACCTGGTGTTGATCAGCGCCAGCACCGCCGGCAGCAGCAAGGCGCCGCCGATCCCCTGCACCGCCCTCGCGGCGACCAGCACATGCTGGTGCGTGGCGAGCCCGCCGACAAGGGAGGACAGCCCGTAGGTCAGCAGCGCGAGGACAAACATCCGGCGCGCCCCGAGCCGATCGGCCGCACGCCCGCCGAGCAGCAGCAGTCCGCCAAACGCCACGGCGTAGGCGCTCACCACCCATTGCAAGGACTGCGCAGAGAAGCCGAGGCCGGCACCGATGTCGGGCAGTGCGACGTACACGTTGTTGTAGTCAACGGCGATGACGAACTGGGCCAGCGCCAGCAGCGCGAGCCGAGGCCCGGAGCGCCGGGACGTTCGAACGTCGGAAACAGCCACAGCCAGTAACCCTTTCCATCACGAAGTTGCCACCCGACAGGCGGCGCCCAGGGGGCAGGAGCTCCCAAGCGGATCAGCGTTTACTGCTCCGCGCTCAAACTCTACACAGCGTTCAGCTTCAGCACGACGTGTAATACTGCGAGAGCCGTTCAACACTCGGACGGCGTAACATCTGTACGCATGGCAGACGCGACGCCGCGACGGCGAGATCGGCTCAGGGCCGAGACCTCGGCGGAGATCAAGACGATCGCCCTGAAGCATCTGTCGGCGAATGGGGCTGACGCGATCTCGCTGCGCGCCATCGCCAGGGAGATGGGCATGACAGCCGGCGCCATCTACAGCTACTACACCAACCGAGATGAGCTGATCACCGCGCTGATCACGGACGTCTACGGGGCGCTCGCCGACGCCATGGAAGCGGCGTACGAGAACGTGCCGCCCCGCGATCCGGCGGCCCGTGTGCTCGCCGTCGGCCAGGCGTATCGGCAGTGGGCGCTCGCCAATCCCGAGGAGTTCCGGCTCATCTACGGCGATCCGGTACCCGGTTACCAGCCGCCCGACGGCGGTGCGGCCAAGGCGGAGGAGGCGCGTGCGTGCACCGTCCTGCTCCGGCTCGTCGAGGCCGGCTGGCCGCACGCGGCGGCCGCGCACAACGGCGGCGTGCGGCACGAGTGGACGGACTTCGGGCCGAGCTTTGCCAGCAGGGTGAATGAGCTCTTCCCCGACTTGCCCCCCGCCGCGGCCGCGTTGTCGATGCGCACCTGGAGCCGGATGCATGGCCAGGTCGCGCTGGAGCTCTACGGACACCTGCGCCCACAGCTACAGGAGCCGGGCAAGCTCTACCTGAGCGAGATGCTCGATCTGACCCGGACCCTGGGGTTCACCCCGCCCACGGTCAAAGCTTGACTCCGTAGTCGGGTACCGGGTCGACGATGGTGGCATGCGCACCAGCGAGCTGGCCCGACAGGCCGGAGTGAACCCCGAGACGCTGCGCTACTACGAGCGGCGCGGCCTGCTCGACGAGCCGCCGAGAACACCGGCCAGCTATCGGGACTATCCCGACGCCGCGCTGGGGCTTGCTGCGGTTCATCAAGAGAGCCCAGCAACTGGGCTTCACCCTCGACGACGTCGAGGAACTGCTGCACCTGAATCACGGCGGGCCGGAGAGCTGCGACGCCGCCAGGGCGCTGGCCCAGGCGCGCACCGCGGACCTGACCGCCCGGATCGCCGATCTGCGGCGGATGCGCGACTCCCTCGCCGAGCTGATCGCCACCTGCGAGCTACCCCGGCCGGACCGCAGCTGCACATTGCTGGCCGCGCTCGACAACCAGCCGTCCCGAGACCGCGAGGGGAACCGACGATGAGCGTGACGCTGGAGGTCCTGCACGTCCCCGGCTGCCCGAACCTGGCCCCCATGCTGGCGCGGCTGCGCCAGCTGACCGACCTGCCGGTGGCCACACGTGAGATCAGCACGGCGTCAGAGGCGGCCGCCGCCGGCATGTCTGGATCACCCACGCTGCTGGTCAACGGGGTCGACGTGTTCGCCAATCGTGGGCCGGCCGGCTCCGGCGTCGCATGCCGGATCTATCGGGACGAGCAGGGGACGGCCGTCCCGGTTCCGTCGGTGGCCCAGCTGCGCCAGGTACTCGCCAGCGCGGAGCTGACGGCCTGGCGGGACCGCGCGCGGCCACAGCACCCGGCCGAGCAGGCGGTGCATCGGGCGATCCTGCGGGCCTTCGCCGACACCGGCCGGCCACCCACCCCGAGCGACCTGGCCCCAGTCACCCAGGGCAGCGGGCGCACCACCACCGAGATCCTGGCCGCGCTGCACGACCTCGACGCGATCCGCCTGGACCCGCGCGGCCACATCGCGGTGGCCTACCCGTTCTCGGCAACCCCGACCCGACACCGGGTGTGGATCGGCGACGGCGCGGTGGTCTACGCGATGTGCGCCATTGACGCCCTCGGCATCGCCGCGATGCTGGGCGGCCACACCAGGATCGAATCGGTCGACGCCGCCACCGGCCAGCCCATTGCGGTGACCATGACCGCCGGGCGCACCAGCTGGAGCCCGACCGGCGCCGTGGTATTCCTCACCGCCGAGGCCGGCAACGGCCCATCAGCCACCTGCTGCTGCGACGACGTCAACTTCTTCGCCGACACCGCCACCGCGCGCCGCTGGGTCACCGCGCACCAGGGCCTTGCGGGGCAGATCCTGACCCAGGCCGACGCGGAAGACCTCGGCACCCGGCTGTTCGGGACGTTGCTCAGGTCCGCATGGTGACGGCCGGTCAGGCGCCTGATCGTGGTGATCGAGGCTAATCGGTCAGGAGAGCGCGAGGATGCGGTCGATGTTGGGCTTTTCGAACGACTCGGCGGGGAGTTGCTCCGGGCCGAACTGCGGGGCGCGGAGAGGACCGGCCAAGACCAGATCGGTCGCCATCAAGGTGTAGTAGGTGCGGCGCCGCGCGGCGCCGAGCGGGCTGAAGGTGGTGCGGATGTCCGTGGCGACGCGCGCGGCGATGAGTAGTCGGCGCATCCGCTCGCGGCGTTCCTCGCCGTACTC
>DASWST010000129.1:0-8067 GCA_036402515.1 Pseudonocardia sp. | reverse complement strand
GCGCACAGCCACAGCACGGCGAGCACCTGCAGCACCCGGTCGCCCAGCGCGATCTCTTCGGGTTCGCCGCCGTTGCCGCCGTCCACGTCCACCGCGTAGCGCAGCACGGCCACCACGAACGGCACGATGGAGATCACCGACCACACCGAGTTGTGGTGCGCGGCGCGGATCTCGAACGCCCACAGCCCGTAGGTCATGATCAGCACGGTCGCCGAGAGCGTCCAGACGAACCGCAGGTAGGACGCCGAATAGCGCTCCAGCGACTTGCGGATCTTGGCGCCGGTCCTGGTGGCCAGCTCGAACTCGGCGTACCGCTTGCCGGCGACCATGAACAGCGAGCCGAACCCGGCGGCCAGCAGGAACCACTGGGACAGCGGAATGTTGGTCGCCGCGCCGCCGGCGATGGCCCGGATCAGGAACCCGGACGCCACGATGCAGATGTCAATCACCGGCTGGTGCTTCAGCCCGAAGCAGTAGCCCAGCTGCACCGCGATGTACACCACGATCACGATGAGCAGCTGCGGCGAGGCCAGCGTGGCGATCGCCAGCGAGGCCAGGAAGAGCACCACCGCGGTGGCTACCGCCAGACGCACGGAAACCTGACCAGCCGCGATCGGCCGGTTCCGCTTGACCGGGTGTACCCGGTCCTCCGCCACATCCCGGGCGTCGTTGACCAGATACACCGCCGAAGCGGCCAGGCAGAACGCGGCGAACGCCAGCCCGACCTTCTCCAGCACGGCAAGTTGAACCAGGTCGGCGCTGGCCAGCGGGGCGGCCAGCACCAGCACGTTCTTCACCCACTGCCGAGGCCGCGCGGCCTTCAGCAGCCCGCTGACCGCGGACATCGGGTGGCGCGCCTGGGATGAGTCGGTGGGCGCGGGGGTCGAGGTCGTGGTCACCGCTCCTCCGATGAACCGGTGGCGCCACCGGCCGAGGCGGCGCGCCGAGCGGTCCCCTTGGCGGTCAATGCGGCCACGGTCGCGCCGAGCGCGGATCCGGCCAGTACGTCGGTGGGAAAGTGCACGCCCAGCACCAGCCGGGACAGCAGCATCGGCGGCACCAGCGCCGGGGTCAGCCGGCGGCCGAGCAGCCCGCCGAACAACACCGCGGCGGCGGTTGTGGAGCTGGCGTGCGAAGACGGGAAGCTGAGCCGGCTCGGCGTGCCGACCAGCACCTTGACCGACGGGTCGTCCGGCCGAGGCCGGCGCACCACCCGCTTCACCGCGATGGCGGCGCCGTGCGCGGCGGCGACCCCACCGGCGGCGTAGAGCCAGTCCCGGCGGCGGGGGCGGTCCACCGCGGCACCCAGCAGGCCCAGCGCGAGCCACCCGGCGGCGTGCTCACCGAACAACGACAGCCCCCGTGCGGTGCCGACCACGGCGGGCCCGCGCAGCCGGCGCTGCACCGCGCCGAGCACCGCGATCTCGGCGGCTCGCGACGGATCGCGGTCGGTCGCGGTGGTCCCAGACGTGGCAGCCAGCGGATCGGCCACTCCAGACGCCTCCATGGGTGTCGGGGAGCATGAGCAGGACTAAAAGCCTGCGCCCGATGCTACGCGGGGCCCCATATCACCCCGCACTTGCCTCCGGAACTGATCCAGACCCAGCTCTTAGAACCAGCGCTCCAGCACCAGTGCCAGGCCATCCTCGGTGTTCGCCGCCGTGATCTCGTCGGCGATGGCCAGCACGTCCGGATGGGCGTTGCCCATGGCCACCCCGTGTCCGACCCAGTCCAGCATCGGGATGTCGTTGGGCATGTCGCCGAACGCGATCACGTCCGCAGCCGGCACGCCGGCCGAGGCGGCGATGTCGGCCAGCCCGCTCGCCTTGGTCACCCCGGCCGGGGCCACCTCGACCAGCCCGTTCGGGTTGGAGAAGGTCAACGCCACGGCGGTGCCGACCAGCGGGGCGAGCGCGGCCACCATCACGTCCGAGGACATCGACGGATGCCGGGCCAGCAGCTTGATCGCCGGCTGCCCGAACAGCTCGTCCTTGGGCATCGTGACGTGGTCGGACTTCGCCCAGGCGTGCTGGTAGCCCGGCTCACTCAGGAAGTGCGCACCCTCGTTGTCGAATGCGCCCCGGCCGACCCGCTCCACGGCCAACCAGGCCTCGGGCAGTGCCCGCTGACAGGCGTCGGCCAGCTCGGCCAGCACCTTCGGCGGGAGGGTGGCGGCGGAGAGCACCGTGTCGGAGGCGGCGTCGTAGCGCACCGCGCCGTTCGCGCAGACCGCCAGGGACACCCCCGGGAACTGCTCGGCCACCCTCGGGATCCACCGCGGCGGACGGCCGGTGACCAGCACGAACGGGATGCCGCTTGCCACCACCCTGGACACCGCGGCGACGGTGCGCGGGGAGGCCAGCTCGTCCGGCCCGATGAGCGTGCCGTCCACGTCGGAGGCGACCAGGCGGGGCTTCTGCACCCTGTCAGCCTACGTTGGCCGCGACCCGCCGAATCTTCTCCAGCCGCTCCTTGTGCTCCCGGCCCCAGGCGCCGAGCGGGCCGAGCGCCTCGTTCAGGGTGACGCCGTACTCGGTCAGCGAGTACTCCACCCTGGGCGGCACCTCGTGGTGGACCTCACGGTGCACCACCTCGTCGCGCTCCAGCTCGCGCAGGTGCTGGATCAGCATCTTCTCGCTGACCCCGGCCAGTGCCCGCTTCAACTCCCCGAAGCGCATCGCCCTCGCCTGAAGCTCCCAGAGGATGAGCACCTTCCACTTGCCGCCGACCACGTCGATGCCGGCGTCGATCCCGCAGACGTACGTCGAGCATTTGACCACCACGGCCTACTCACCTCCCGGTAAGTACCGCACTAACTAGTAGGTACTTGTCGGATCGTAACCTGCCTGGCCACGATTGCCGCATGACAGAAACCTCGGTGAGCGTCCTCGGCCTCGGTGTCATGGGCAGCGCTCTGGCCAGCGCATTCCTGCGTGCCGGACATTCGACGACGGTGTGGAACCGGACGCAGGGCAAGGCTCTCGAGCTGGACGGCCAGGGTGGCCAACGGGCCGGCTCGGTCGCGGAGGCGATCGACGCGAGCCCCCTGGTGGTGCTCTGCGTGGTGCACTACGACGCCGGGTACCAGGCACTGCGGGCGGTCGCCGACCAGCTGGCCGGCCGGACGCTGGTCAACCTGTGCAACGGCAGCCCGAGGCAGGCCAGGGAGATGGCCGCCTGGGCCGGCGAGCACGGCGCCGACTACCTGGACGGCGGCATCATGGCGATCCCGCCGATGATCGGCCAGCCGGACGCGCTGACCCTGTACAGCGGCACCCCGGAGGTCTTCCAACGGCACCGGGACACGCTGGGCGCCCTGGGCGGCGCCCGCCACCTCGGGCCGGACCCGGGCATGGCCGCGCTGCACGACATCGCGTTGCTGTCCGCCATGTACGGGATGTTCGGCGGGTTCCTGCACGCGGTCAGCCTGGTGGGCAGCGAGGGCATCAAGGCGGGCGAGCTGATGCCGCTGCTGGAGCCGTGGATTCAGGCGATGCTGCCGGCCCTCGGCAAGGCCGCCGAGCAGATCGACAGCGGCGACTACGGCCGGGATGTGGTGTCCCCGCTGGCCATGCAGGCCGCCGCGTTCGGCAACTTCATCGACTCGGCGCGCGACCAGGGCATCCGGCCCGACCTGTTGCTCGGGCTGCGCGGGCTGATGGACGAGGCGGTCGCGGCCGGTCATGGCGAGCACGACATCTCCAGCCTCGTTGAAGTGATCAAGGCCCGGAAGTGACCAGATCCACGGGCAGCCACCAGCCAAAACGCCTACGCTTGGCCAGCGTGACCGCCGAGGAGCCCGACGCCCAGCCCACTATCGCCCAGCTGATCGTGCAGTGCCTCGAGGCCGAGGGGGTGGAGTACGTCTTCGGCATCCCCGGTGAGGAAAACATCGGGCTGGTCGACGCGCTGAACGACTCGAGCATCCGCTACGTGCTGACCCGGCACGAGCAGGCGGCCTCATTCATGGCGGAGATCTACGGCCGGCTCACCGGCAAGGCCGGGGTGTGCTCAGCCACGCTGGGCCCCGGCGCGATCAACCTGCTGCTCGGGGTGGCCGACGCGACGACCAACTCCACGCCGCTGCTGGCGCTGTCCGCCCAGGCCGGACTGGACCGGATCTTCAAGGAATCGCACCAGGTGGTGGACCTGGTCGGGATGTTCCGCCCGGTCACCAAGTGGGCCGAGCTGGTGCCCGCGCCGGCCGCCGTGCCGGAGATGGTGCGCCGGGCGTTCAAGACCGCGCAGACCGAGCGCCCCGGCGCCACTTACCTCGCGGTACCCGAGGACATCGAAGGCGCCCCGGTCCCGCCCGGCGCCGTCCCGCTGCCCACCGACCGGGTGCGCGCCGAGGAGCCCTCCCCCGCCCAGGTGCGCCGCGCGGCCGCCGTTCTGGCCGACGCGAAGGCCCCCATCCTGCTCGCCGGGCACGGCGCGGCCAGGGACAACGCCGGTGCCGCTCTGCTCGCCCTGGCCGAACAGTGGGACGTGCCGGTGGCCACCACCTTCCACGGCAAGGGGGTGTTCCCGGACGATCACAAGAACGGGCTCGGCGCGGTCGGCTTCATGCGCCACGACTACGCCAACTTCGGCTTCGACGCCGCCGACGTGATCGTCGCGGTGGGCTACGAGCTGCAGGAGTTCGACCCGGTCAAGGTCAACCCGCAGCGGGACAAGAAGATCATCCACGTGCACCGGATCGCCGCCGAGGTGGACGACCACTACCCGGTGGCCGTCGGCATCGAGGGGGACATCTCCCGGTCGCTGGCCGCCCTCGGTGCCGCGGTGTCCGGGCCGTTCCCGACCGGCGTCGGTTCGAGCAAGATCCGTCAGCTGCTCACCGACGAGCTGGAGCGGGGCTCCGGGGACGACCGGTTCCCGCTGGTCCCGCAGCGGGTGGTGGCCGACACCCGGGCCGCGCTGGACCGGGAGGACATCGTGCTGGCCGACACCGGCGCGGTGAAGATGTGGATGGCCCGGCTCTACCCGACCTATGCGCCGAACACCTGCCTGATCTCCAACGGGCTGTCCACCATGGGCTTCGCCCTGCCCGGCGCGCTGTCCGCCAAGCTGGTGCACCCGAACCGCAGGGTGCTGGCCTCGGTCGGCGACGGGGCGTTCCTGATGAACTCCCAGGAGATCGAGACCGCGGTGCGGGAGAACATCCCGCTCACCGTGCTGGTCTGGGTGGACGATTCGTACGGGCTGATCGAGTGGAAGATGGACCTGGAGATGGGCCGACACAGCCACGTGAAGTTCGGCAACCCCGACCTGGTCAAGTACGCGGAGAGCTTCGGCGCCCGCGGCTACCAGATCACCGCCGCTGACCAGCTGCTGCCCACCCTGCGCGAAGCCCTGGACTACGACGGTGTGTCCATCATCGCCTGCCCGGTGGACTACACCGAAAACCTCCGCCTCACCAGCCGCCTAGGCGACCTAACCGGCCCCTTCTAACCCCGGTCCGAACTCCCGCGAGTCGGGGATTCCGTCAGGGCGAGTCGGGGATTCCGTCAGGGCGAGTCGGGGGATCCGTCAGGCGCTTGGCCAGCCATCGATCGGGGTAACCAGGCCATATGGCCAACCACGACGACACCGCCCGCCGGCTGCTCGACGAGGCCGGCCGGACCTACGCCGACGAGGCCGGCATCCGGCTCACCGACCAGCCCGCGCCGCTCTACCGACTGCTCGTGCTGTCCGTGCTGCTATCCACCCGGATCAAGGCCGACATCGCGGTGGCCGCCGCCCGAGAGCTGGCCGACGCCGGCATGGGCACGCCGAAGGCCATGCTCGAGGCGTCCTGGCAGGACCGGGTGGACGCGCTGGGCCGGGCGCACTACAAGCGCTACGACGAGAGCACGGCGACCGCGCTGGGCGACGGTGCCCAGCTGCTGCTCGACGAGTACTCCGGTGATCTGCGCGAGCTCCGGAACCGCGCCGACGGGGACCCGAAGAAGATCCGCGAGCTGCTCACCGCGTTCCCTCGGCTGGGCCCGGTCGGCGCCGACATCTTCGCCCGCGAGGCACAGGCGGTGTGGCCGGAGCTGCGCCCCGCGCTGGACCGCAAGACCCTGGACGGCGCCCGCCGGGTGGGCCTGCCCGCCGACCCGGCCGCGCTCACCAAGCTGACCTCGGACGACCGGCTGGCCGAGCTGGCCGCCGCCCTGGTCCGAGTCGCGCTGGACAAGAAGCTGGCCGACGCCGTCACCGGCTGAACCCGTGAGTGGTTGGCGTTGTCATAGCAACGCTCACCACTCACGGGGTGAGGATGTCCTTGCCGAGGAACGGGCGCAGCTGTTCGGGCACCACCACCGAGCCGTCCGCCCGCTGGTGGTTCTCCACGATGGCCACGATCCACCGCGTGGTGGCCAGCGTGCCGTTCAGGGTGGCCGCCGTCTGGTTGCGGCCGTCCGCGTCCCGGTACCGGATGTTCAGCCGGCGGGCCTGGAACGTGGTGCAGTTCGAGGTGGACGACAGCTCCAGATACCGCTGCTGGGACGGCAGCCAGGCCTCGCAGTCGAACTTCCGGGCCGCCGACGAGCCGAGGTCACCGGCGGCGACGTCGATCACCCGGTACGGCACCTCGATCTTGCCGAGCATCTCCTCTTCCCAGCCGAGCAGCCGGGCGTGCTCGGCCTCGGCCTCCTCCGGCGCGCAGTACGTGAACATCTCGACCTTGTCGAACTGGTGCACCCGGATGATGCCGCGGGTGTCCTTGCCGTAGCTGCCGGCCTCGCGGCGGTAGCAGGACGAGATCCCGGCGTACCGGCGCGGCCCCGCGGACAGATCGATGATCTCGTCGGCGTGGTAGCCCGCGAGCGGCACCTCCGACGTACCCACGAGGAAGAGGTCGTCGGCCTCCAGCTTGTACACCTCCGCGGCGTGCGCCCCGAGGAAGCCGGTGCCGGCCATGATCTCGGGCTTCACCAGTGACGGCGTGATCATCAACGTGAAGCCGTTCGCCACGGCCTGTTGCTGGGCGAGGGCGAACATCGCGAGCTGCAGCTGGGCACCCACGCCCTTGAGGAAGTAGAACCGGGCTCCGGCGACCTTGGCGCCGCGCTCGGTGTCGATCGCGTCCAGGCCCTCGCCGAGCTCGAGGTGGTCGCGGACCTTCTCGAACTGCGGCTTCTCGCCGACCTCCTTCAGGAGGACGAAGTCGTCCTCGCCACCCGCCGGCACGCCGTCGACTATCACGTTGCCGATCGACTGATGGGCCGTCCGGAGAGCCTCGTCCGCGGCGGTCTGCGCGGCCTCGGCGGCCTTGACCTCCTGCGACAGCTGTTTGGTCTTGTGCAGGAGCGCGGCCTTCTCGTCGCCGGTCGCCTTCGCGACCAGCTTGCCGAGGGACTTCTGCTCGGCACGGACAGTGTCGAATCGGGACACCGCCGCCCGGCGCGCCTCGTCGGCGTGCAGGAGGGTGTCCACCGCGCGGTCGGACTCACCACGGGCACGCTGGCTGGCACGGACGAGGTCAGGGTTCTCGCGGACGAGTCGCAGGTCGATCACGATGTCCGAGCCTACCGGCCCGCTTCGCCAGGCACCGTCGCGTACGCCCCGTACGGCTGGTCCGATCGGGTGACGTGCACCGCCGGCCGTTTCATGCGGTGCGGTCCCGGGTAGCTGTGGATCACACGCGCCGGTCTCGACGAGCGCACGGAGCAGAGGAGAGCGCATGACCAGCAACTACCCGCCGCCGACTCCAGGCGCGGCGCCCGGCATGGGCGCCCCGACGGAGCAGTTCAGCCGGCCGCCGGGCATGGGGACGGTGACGTCGTCGCAGCCGCCGTCCGCGGACCCGCTGAGCGTGATGCGTCGCGGTCCGGTGCGGGGCCGTGACCAGACCAGGGGCTGGATGACGTCGGAGTTCGCGGTGTTCGCCCTCGTCGCCCTGGGCAGCTTGCTCGCGTCCGCGCTGGTACAGGGGAATGGTGACCGAGTGGACTACTTCCGCGCCGACAAGGCCTGGTTCTACATCACCCTGCTCGCCATCGCCTACATCGTCAGCCGGGGCCTCGCCAAGATCGGCGGCCGGAACGCCGACGACTGATCCACTGCCTACGCGGGGCG
>DASWST010000128.1:0-42240 GCA_036402515.1 Pseudonocardia sp. | reverse complement strand
AGGGCCTGGTCGACTGGCAGATGCCGGACGAGGACCAGTTCTCCGACTACCCCCGCCTGACCACCGACAGCAAGAAGAAGATCCTCGGGCTCAACGCCGCCCGGCTCTACGACATCCCGGTACCGGCCGAAGCCCAACTCGGCGCCGCCCAGGGCACCACCGCCGGCCAACCCGAACAACCCGGCGAAGAACTCGTCACCGGCCAAGCCGGAGCCCAGGCGTGAGCCTGCGCGACCGCGTCTACGCCGCGCTGGACACGGTGCGGGACCCGGAGCTGGATGAATCGGTCCTATCCCTGGACTTCGTCTCGTCGTGCGCGGTGTCCGAGGCAGGCACCGACGGCGGCGCGGTCGAGGTGCACCTGCGGCTGCCCACCTACTTCTGCGCGCCGAACTTCGCCTTCCTGATGGTCGCCGACGCCTACGACGCGGTGATGGCGGTGGACGGGGTGACGCAGGCGTCCATCCTGCTGGACGACCACTTCGCCTCGCACACCATCAACGAAGGGGTGGCCGCGCGGGCCGGCTTCGTCGCGTCGTTCCAGGGCGAGGCGCAGGACGAGCTGGCCGAGTTGCGGGCCAACTTCCTGCACAAGGCGGTGCTGGCCGGCCAGGACCGGGTGGCCCGCCCGCTGCTGGCCGACGGGTGGACGCCGGAGCGGCTGTGCACCGCCGGGCTCGGCGACGTGCCGCCGTCGCCGGACCTGGACCGGCTGCGCCACCGGCGGGGGCTGCTCGGACTGCCCGCCGGCGACGACGCGGCGCTGCTGATCGACGCCGAGGGGCGGCCGGTGACGCTGGAGGCGATGCCGCTGCACCTGCGCCGGGCCCGCACCACCCGGGTCGGCATGGAGGCGAACGGCGGCTACTGCCGAGGTCTACTCGCCGACCGCTACAACCTCGGACCCTCCTAGAACGGCATCAGGCCAACCGATGGGACAGGCACCGTCACCGGCGGCAGCATCTGGTTCACGGCGGTGAGTTGATGGAAGAGTGTCAATTTGTAGATCGCCGTGGAGCCGTAGTTGTCGCTGCTGCACGGTGAGGAGTTGGTGCAGTTGGCCTGGGTGTAGGCGCCAGCTTTGAAGTACCCGCCGGTGAAGACCTTCAGGAGGGTGGCCTGCAGCACCCCGTTGTAATAGGCCCGCACCATGCCTCCGCTGACCTCGAATTTGGCCTCGAACCGGGTGCCCAGGGTGTAGTGGTCGGTGACGAGTTTGTAGTGCGAGTTGTTGCCGTCGGTGATGTAAAGGTTGCTGCCTTCCAAGCGGAACACGGAGATGTCGTCGTTCGCGTCGCGGACCTGCAGGCCCACGAGATGCGGCTTGACCTTGGGCAGCGCAGTGAACGCCTCGGTCGCGGTGATGCGGTGCGTGCCGAGCGTGGACGACCAGCTCGCGTTGTCCGCTCCGTTGTTGGCCATCTCGCGCAGTTCGGAGCGCGGGTAGCTCGAGCCGGGGGTGGTCACGCCGTTGACCGGGGCTCGGAACGTCACGGAGTCACACCGCGAGCTGGCGACGAAGTACGGCGAGTTGGAGTAGGTGCGCAGCTGGGGTTGCTTGACCTCCAGCGGACTGGTCGGATCTCCCGGCTTCGCCACCGGAAGGGTGATCTTCCAGTTGGCCAGGTCGAGAACCTGAGCCGGATACCTACATGTCAGCGCCGCGGGGGCGAGCGGCATGGTAGGGAGGGGGGCTGGCCCCAGGAGCATGCTCGGCACTGCGAGCACACCGAGAAGCGCGGTGAGGGGGAGCACGGGGAGCGAACCTCCTGCGGGGCCATGGCGGGCTGGCCAGTGCCTTGCGCAGGCTCGGGGCAGCATCGCGACAGCCGGTGTGAGGGATATCTCAGGGCTCTATCAGGCGTCCCAACGAGCTGGCCCGGTACTTGATGCGTGTGAGCTGAGGAGTTGCCCCGCCGGTGTGAGGTTGGCGGCGTTGCCCGCTCGGCGGTTCGGATGTAATGGGCGCATGGACGTGGGTGCGTTGATCTTCGACGTGTTCGGCACCGTGGTGGACTGGCGCGGCGGGATCATCCGGGAGGGCCAGGCGCTCGCCGACTCCCGCGACGGGCTGAGCGGGGTGGACTGGGCGGCGTTCGCCGATGCCTGGCGCGGCCGGTACCAGCCGTCGCTGCAGCGGGTACGCAGCGGCGAGCAACCCTGGACGAACCTGGACGGGTTGCACCGCGCCTCGCTGGAGGAATTGCTGGCCGAGTTCGGTGTGGCCGCCGCAGTGGGCGAGGCCGACCGAGAGCACCTGGTCCGCGCATGGCACCGGCTGGATCCGTGGCCGGACTCGGTGGCCGGGCTGGAGCGGCTGAAGCGGCGGTACATCATCGCGCCGCTGTCCAACGGCAATGTCGCGCTGCTGGTGAACGTCGCCAAGCGCGCCGGGTTGCCCTGGGACCTGGTGCTCTCCGCCGAGCTGGTGCGGCACTACAAGCCGGACCCGGAGACCTACCTCTCCGCCCCCGGGCTGCTCGGGCTGCGCCCGGATCAGGTCATGCTGGTCGCCGCGCACCTGGACGACCTGGCCGCCGCCAGATCCGTGGGGCTGCGCACCGGGTACATCCGCCGCCCGGACGAGTGGGGCCCGGGCGGCAATGCCCCGGAACCCGGCGCCGGTGACCAGCTGGACCTGGTGGTCAATTCCCTTTCCGAGCTGGCCGAACACCTCGGCACCTGAGCAACTCCGAGCGCGCGCCGCGGAAAACTGAAGCGACCCTGAAAGCGATACAGCGGTATCGGGTTAATTGGTCCCCGGGCGACTGAAAACGATCACCGCGATTCAGTATCCTGATCATTCCGCTTGTCGCGGGCTCACCGGGAGTAGCCACTCAGTCGCGCAATCGGCCGCACTCGATTTGCGCTCTTCGGGCCCGCAAGTGGGTCTCACTCGTTGGCTGCGCCTGGACCCTTTGGGTGAAGATTACCGAATCAATTGGAGTTACAAGGTCGAAATTCTGTTAGCGTCCGGGCAGCTTTTGACCCATCTCCCCCCAAACAGGGGTCACTAAGGCGGATGTCTTTGAATCAAACGAGTGGTGCTCTCTCGGCTGCCAGAGTGGTCACGCTTGCCGAGCTCCTCGGTCGCCCGGCGGTGCCGCCGAGCTGGTCGCGGCTTGAGCTCCCGCCCACCCTCCGTACCGGCATTCCGGCCGCGGCTCTGCTGCTGCGCGAGGGATACGACTCCCTGCTGAACTGTCCCAAGGCGCCGCGTCACTACCGCGTCGGTGAACAGTCCGCCGCCTCGCCGCGCATGCGGCTGGCCAGCGCGACGGGTGCGGTGCTCGCGGTCGGCTCGCTGGCCGCTGCCACCGCGCTGGGTGGGCATGTGGCTCCCGACCCGGCGGTGGTGGCCGTGCGCGAGCTCGTCAACGGGATCACCCCGAGCGAGCCGACCCAGTCCATCCTCGCGGAGGGGCCCAGCGGTCCGGTGCCGATCAGTGGCACGGTCGGCTCCCCGCCACAGGCTCTCGAACTCGGCGCCCCCGACGGCCCGTCCAGGCAATCCGTGGGGGGATCGAGCCAGTCCGGCACGGACCCAGCCCACCGCGGCGGCGCGCATCCCCTCGGCGTCGGCGGTGGGCACAGCTCGGCGCAGCGCGGCGGGGCGCCGCCAGCGGGAGCTCCCTCGGACACCGGTCGGTCAGCGCAGTCCGGTGGAGCCCGCAACTCGGCCCGAGGCCCGGGCAACGGATCCGGCGCTTCGACGGGCAACTCGCACAGCGCACCCTCCGAGAACACCGGCGGGCAGTCCTCGAACGCCGGCGGCGGCGCCTCCTCGAACGCGGCAGCCGGCGATGCTCCCGGCGGTGCCTCGGCCTCCCAGAGCACCGGCGCATCCTCCGGCGCGGCCGGCCAGAGCACCGGCAGCGCCGCTGGCACGTCCTCGGGCAGCCCCCAGGCCCGGTCGTCCGGCAGTGCCCAGGGTCAATCGTCCGGTAGCGCGGCCGGTAGCGCCTCCTCCAGGGCCGCCTCCCGCGGTACTTCGGCCCAGAGGCCGAACGGCTCGAGCAACAAGTCCAGCGGCACCTCGAGCGCGCAGTCCTCGAGCAAGTCGTCGAGCTCGTCGGGCAAGGAATCGAGCCGGTCCGCCAAGAAGTCTTCCGGCAAAGAGTCGAGCAGGTCCTCCAGGTCTTCCAAGTCCAAGGCCGGCAAGTCGTCGAGCAGCTCGTCCGGTAAGTCGAGGTCCTCGTCGGCTCGATCCAGCAAGTCCACCTCTTCCGGCTCCTCCAGCTCGAAGAGCCACGGTTCGGGCGGATCGGGCGGATCGGGCGGATCGGGCGGATCGGGGTCGTAGCCCCGGCCGCCCGATATGGGCGGGAGCGATCAGCCCCAGATCTCCTCGGCCGTCCCCACCACCAGGCGCAGCTTGGCCAACTGCTCGTCCAAGGTGAGCGCGTTGCCCTCCACGGTGGAGGAGAACCCGCACTGCGGGGACAGGCACAGCTGCTCCAGCGGGACGTACTTGCTGGCCTCCTCCACCCGCCGCTTGAGCAGATCCTTGGACTCCAGCTCCGGGCGCTTGCTGGTGACCAGCCCGAGCACCACCCGCTTGCCCGGCGGCACGAACCGCAGCGGCTCGAAGCCACCGGAGCGCTCGTCGTCGAACTCGCAGAAGAACCCGTCCACGTTCAGCTCGCCGAACAGCGCCTCGGCCACGAAGTCGTAGCCACCCTCGGCCGCCCAGGAAGAGCGGTAGTTGCCCCGGCACATGTGCGTGGTGACCCGCATGCCCGGCGGCCGACCGGCCAACGCCCCGTTGATCAGCTGGATGTACCGCAGGTGCTGGTGCTCGGCGTCCTCGCCGCGCTCGGCCATCATGGCCCGCTGGGCGGGGTCGTTCAGATAGGCCAGGCTGGTGTCGTCGAACTGCAGGTACCGACAGCCCAGCTCGCCGATCGCCCGCACCTCGTCGGCGTACGCGGCGGACAGGTCAGCCCAGAACTCCTCGACGTCCGGGTAGACGGAACGGTCGATCGCGGCGGTGCCGCTGCGGTAGTGCACCATGCTGGGCGAGGGGATGGTCAGCTTCGGCAGCGCGGTACGCACCTGGCTGGCCAGGTATAGGAAGTCCTCCCCGAAGATGGTGTGCTCCAGCCGGACCGGGGAGCGCACCGCCAGGCCCGCCGAGGTGAACGAGTTCTCCCCGGCCGCATTGCGCATCCGGACCCGCATCTGCTCGTCGGTCTTCTGGATCCCGCCGAGCTGGTAGATGAAGTCCATGTGCCATGAGGTGCGGCGGAACTCCCCGTCGGTGGCGGCGCACAGCCCGATGTCCTCCTGCAGCGCCACCACCGTGGTGATCGCCTCGTCCTCCACGCCACGTAGGTCGGCGGAGGAGAGCTCACCGCGGGCGTGCGTTTCCCTGGCGGCCAGCAGCGCCGGCGGGCGGAGCAGGCTGCCGACGTGATCGGCCCGGAAGGGCGGGTCGGTCAGCTGTGAAGTGGGCGGGGACGCGGGTGGCTGAGTCGGCACTGACATGCCCCGAACCTAATACGGATCAGGCCGGCGCGAACTCCCCCAGCAGTTCTCCCAGCCGGCCGGCGGCCGCGGCGAAGTTGAGATGGTCGGCGTAGTCCCGCGATTCGACGATCAACCCGTGGCGGACCCGGGTGACAAAGATGTTGGTGATGGAGAACTCCCGGCCGGTGTCGGTGAACCGGCCGACGTAGCGGAACTCACCGATGACCACCTCCGGGTCCGAAGTCTCGTGGATCACCACGTCCCTGGCGCGCATCTCCAGTGGCAAGTCGGCGGCGGCCGCGAAGTGCGCCCGCACCTCCTCCCGCCCGCGCAGCACCGGGCCGCCATAGCGCAAAAAGGGATGGCGCACCACGGTGTCCTCGGCATACAGCTCGGGCAACTCCGACCACCGCCGTTCGGTGACGCCACGCAGCAACAGTCGGAACACTTCACTCGGTGATGGACCCATGATCCCTCCCGGTATCGGGACTGGCTGGCGTACTATCCGGAGTGTCGACTCCCCTTCGACCGAAGATACGGAGTCATGACTCCGGTTGTCAACGGATGGAGAACGGAGTGCGGGCTGACGCGCGGCGTAACCGGGAACGCCTGCTGGCCGAGGCCGAGCGGGTGTTCACCGAGGACGGCCCCGGCGCGTCCACCGAAGAGGTGGCACGCCGCGCCGGCGTGGGCATCGGCACCGTGTTCCGGCACTTCCCCACCAAGGAGTCGCTGCTCGAGGCGGTATACCTGGCCCGGTTGGAGCGGGTGGTCGGCGAGGCGGACAAGCTGACCCGCGCCGAGGACCCGGGCCCGGCGTTTTTTGCCTTCCTGGACTGCCTCGTCCTCGAGTCCTGCGCCAAGCGGGCGTTCCACGACGTGCTGGCCGCTTCCGGGGTGGACGTGGCCGCCGCCGCCGCGCCGGCCAAGGCCGACCTGCGCCAGGCCGGGGAGACCCTGCTGGCCAGGGCCCAGGCCGCCGGCGCGGTGCGCCCGGACATCGGCGGCGACGAGCTGATGGCCTTGATGGTCGGGCTGGCCCGCACCGCCGAGTACACCGGCGACGACCCGGCCCTGCGCGCCCGCACACTGGGCGTACTGATCGACGGCCTGCGCCCCCGCTAGCGCCTGTCCGCCGGCCTTCCTAGGCGGCATCGGTCGGCTCCGGCTCCGGCGCGGCGTCCAGCGGATGGGCGATCTCATCCCGGGGCAGTTGCCAGGCCAGAATGGCGGCCACCGCGAGCAGCACCGGCACCGAGCCGGCCAGCACGAAGGTGAGCCCCAGACCCAGCCACTCGCCGACCGGGCCGGCCACCGCCATAGAGATCGGCATCAACGCCAGCGAGACGAAGAAGTCCAGGCTGGACACCCGGCCGAGCAGCCGGGGCGGCACCCGCCGCTGCAGCAGCGTGCCCCAGATGACCATGGCCACCGCACCGGTGGCGCCGACCACGAATGTCGCGGCGGCCATCACCCAGATCTGCCGGGTCAGCCCGATCAGCACCAGCGGCGCCGCCCCGGCACCCCAGAGCAGCAGCATCCAGGTCAGATAGCGCCGAGGCAGCCGCCAGGACGAGACCAGCAGCGAGCCCGCCGCGCCGCCGACGCCGAACGCGGCCAGCACGGTGGCGTACTCACCCGCGCCGCCGCCGGTCTGATCACGCACCACGAACGGCAACAGCACCTCGATCGGCCCGATGATCACCAGCACGTACAGGGTGGCGAAGGCCAGCGTGGCAAACAGCCATCCGGTGCGGAACAGGTAGCCGAAGCCCTCCCCGAGGTCGCGCAGTAGCGAGTTCCGTTCGGTCCGCTCCACCCCGGGGACCGGGCGCATCAGCAGCAGCGCGCCCAGCGCGAGCAGGTAGATCACGGCGGTGAGCTCGAAGGCCACCCCGGGCGCGAACGCGCCGAGCACCACACCGGCCAGCGCCGGACCCAGCGCCCAGGCCGCGATCGGCCGCAGGGTGCCCTCCACGCCGTTGGCGGCGAGCAGCTCGTCCGCCGGCAGCATGGCCGGCAGCAGCGCGGAGTAGGCCGGGTAGAAGAAGGCCTCCGCCGAACCCAGCACGAAGGCGATCACCGCCAGGTGCCAGAGCTGCAATGAGCCGGTCAGGGCGAGCGCGCCGGCGGTGCCGGTGGCGAGCACCCTGGTGAGTTCCACCGCGCGCAGCAGGGCGCGTTGCGGCACCCGGTCCGCCGCGACCCCGCCGAACAGCACGCAGAGCACCAGCCCGAGACTCGACGCGGTGGCCACCACGGACAGTTGCGCCGGTCCGCCACCGAGCGCGATCACCTGCCACGCCACCGCGACCATCCACAACCCGGTGCCGAACAGCGACGCGGCGACCGACCCGATCAACAACCGGTAGTCCCGGTGCCGGAACGGGCGCAGCGCCTTGGGTAGTTGACGCTTGGTCGGCGCGGGTGCGGTGGGTTCGGTGGGTTCTGCCTTCCCGGTGTGCTCGGCGGGGCGCTCGGTGTGCGTCACCCTTCTATTGCACGATGTCAACCGTGGTTCAGGTCAACTCAGTTTTTCTCATCGCGCGCGCCACCGGGGTTCCCGGCGCTGCGCGGCGGCGGCCCGACCCTCGGCGGCATCCTCGGTGGCCCCGGCCACCCGGCGCATGGTCTCGCCGAACCGGATGGCATCGGTCATCGGCAGGTCGGCGGTGCGTACCGCCAGCTCCTTGATCGCCCTGGCGGCCAGCGGCGCGCCACGCACCAGCCGGGCGGCCAGGGCGCGCGCCTCGACCATCAGCTCGTCGTGCGGCACCACCCAGCCGGCCAGCCCGATCTCGTGCGCCCTGGCCGCGCCGATCCGGTCCCCGGTGAGCAGCAGCTCCATCGCGTACTGCCAGTTCAGCTTCCGGGGCAGCCGGATCGCGCCGACGATGGTGGGCACCCCGATCCGCACCTCGGGAAAGCCGAACTCGGCCCGTTCGCTGGCGATCACGAAGTCGCACCAGGTCACCAGTGTCAACCCGTAGCCGAGGCAGTAGCCGTTCACGGCGGCGATCACCGGCTTGAAGATCTCCCAGCCGCTCTCGAACGAGTTCACCGTGGGCCGTTCCCAGAAGGTGCCGGCGAACTCCCCGGCCGAGTCACCCTCGCCGCGCAGGTCCGCGCCGGCGCAGAACGCCCGGCCGGCCCCGGTCACGATGGCGACCCACGCCTCTTCGTCGTCCCGGAACCGGGTGAACGCCGCGTTCAACCCGCGCCGCATCGCGCCGTCGATCGCGTTCAACCGCTCCGGGCGGTTGTAGGTGATGGTGGCGATATGGCCATCGCGCTCGTATCGGACCAGCTCGGCGTCGTCAGCGGAAACCACCCCGCGGACGGTAGTGCCCGTGAGTGGTATTGGTCGCTATGACGACCAATACCACTCACAGGCTCAGCCGGCGGCGGACCGTTCGGCCAGCGCGTGGGCCGCCCGGGCTGCGCCGTCGCGCACCACGCGCTCCAGCCCCGCGCGGCGCAAAGCGAAGTCCGAGCCGGTCACCGAGATGCCCAGCGCGCCGATCACCTCGCCGCGGTTGCCGCGCACCGGTGCCGCCAGGCCAGCCCGACCGGGCAGCAGCTCGCCCATCTCGACGGCCACCCCGGCCTCTCGTACCCGCTCCAGCTCGCGGACCAGCCCGGCCCTGTCCACCACGGTTTTCCCGGTGAGCGGGCGCAACGGCTCGACCAACAGCTCGGCCAGCCGGCGCCGGTCCACCCCGGCCAGCAGCACCTTGCCGACCGCGACGGCGTGCGCCGGCACCGGCTGGCCGACCCGCATCGCGGCGGGCGCTGAGTGGGTCGGGCAGTCGTCCACGTGCGCGATCACCACCAGGTCGTCTCGGAACACCGCGTAGTACGCCGCCCCTTCGGCGGCCCGGTGAACGTCGTGCAGAACCCCGCGGACCGGCCACGGCATGGCGAGCTGGTCGGACAGCCGGCGGGCCAGCTCGCCGAGGCGGTAACCCAGCCCGTATCCGCGGGGTTCGCGCAGCCGGACCAGGTATCCCTCGTCGACCAGGGTGGCCAGCAGCCGGTACGTGGTGGGCAGCGTCAGACCGAGTCGCCGGGCGATCGACTTCGTGGTGACCCCGTCACCGATCTCGGCGACCACCTCGACCACCCGCAGCGCGCGACCGACCGAGGTATCGGCGACAGGCGGGCGAGCGACCATGGCCGGAGTGTGGCCGCCTCGGCGAGTGGTGAACGTCTTACTCTGAGACAGGTGCTGTTCGAGCAGAGGTTCTGGCCGGGGATCGCGGACGGTTCGATCACCCTGACCTTCCGCCGCTGGCGGGCGCCGCGCGCGGTGGCCGGCCGCCGACACCGGGTGGCCGGCGGCATGATCGAGATCGACGCGGTGACCGTGGCGAACCCGGAGGCGATCACCGACGCCGATGCCCGCGCCGCCGGCTATCCAGGGGTGGACGCGCTGCTGGACGACCTGCGCGGAGCCCCGGAGCTTCCGCTGTACCGAGTGGAGTTCCACCACGCCGGGGCCGATCCGCGCACCGCCCTGGCCGCCGGCGAGCAGCTGGGCGCCGAGCAGCGGGCCGAGCTGGATCGGCGGCTGGCCCGGCTGGACACGGCGAGCACGCACGGACCATGGACCGGCGCCACCCTGGACGTCATCGCGGCGAAGCCCGGGGTTCGCGCCGGGGATCTGGCCGCCGCCCTCGGCCGCGAGCGGGACCCGTTCAAGGCGGACGTGCGGAAACTGAAGAATCTCGGCTTGACGCTCAGCCTCGAGGTGGGTTACCGGCTCTCGGCACGCGGCGCGGCATATTGGCGGGCGCCGTAGCGTTGGTCGCGGCGCACCTGTCCAGAACCGAACCGGAGGCAGCCCCGTGGACGATCGTGAGATCACCGCTCGGATCAGCGAACTGGTTGATGAGGAACACCGCCTGGAACGAGCGCACCTCGGCAGCGCGCTGTCCGAGGACGAGCACGCCCAGATGACCGTGCTGAACAACGAGCTGGACCAGTGCTGGGATCTGCTGCGCCAGCGCAGGGCCCGCCGCGAGATGGGCCAGAACCCGGACGAGGCGCAGTCCCGCCCGGAGCGGGTCGTCGAGGGCTACCAGCAGTAGCGCGTGCAGGTCCGGCCGATCCGAACGCCCACGCTGGTCACCGAGCTGGCCGAGCGGATCACCGAGCGGTTTCCCGGCCGGGCCAGGGTGCTGCTGGACGGCGCCCCGCCCACCGAGCCGGACCAGCTGGCCGACGCGCTGGCCGAGGAGCTGCGGCTGCGGGGCCGCCCGGCGCTGCGGGTGTCCTCGGCGGATTTCCTGCGGCCGGCTTCGGTGCGTCTCGAGCACGGCCGGACCGACCCGGATGAGCTGCTGGCCGGCTGGTTGGACACGGGCGGGCTGACCAGGGAGGCGCTCGCGCCGGCCGGGCCGGACGGTTCCGGGTGGGTGCTGCCCAGGCTCTGGGACGCATCGGTGGACCGGGCGTTCCGGGCGCAGCGGGTGGAGCTGGCCGAGAACGGGGTGCTGCTGGTGGACGGCGCGCTGCTGCTCGGCCGTGGGCTGCCGGCCGAGCTCACCGTGCACCTGCGGATGTCCGCGGCGGCGTTGGCTCGCCGGCTGGACCCGGAGCGGCAGTGGACCTTGCCCGCGTACGCCCGCTATGACAGGGAGCACGACCCGGCCGGCGCCGACGTGCTGGTGCTCGCCGATGACCCCGCCCGCCCCGCCCTCGTGCAGCGGTAGCCGGCTACTGGAGGACGGCCTGGGTCTGGGTGGTCAGGCCGACCAGCTTGCCCGAGTCGTCCCGCAGCTCGGTCTGCACCACGATGGTCGAACGGCCGGAGTGCAGCGGCCGGGCCGTCGCGGTGACCGTGCCGCCCCGGACGGCCGCAAAGAAGTGTGTGCTCGACTCGATCGTGCTGGTCCGCGCGCCGGCCGGCAGTCCGGCGAAGGCACAGGCCGCCCCGGCGCAGTCGGCCAAGGTCATCAACGCGCCGCCGTGCAGGATTCCGCCGACGGTGCACAGGTCCGCCCGCCAGTCCAGCCGCAGCACCGTCTCCGCGGCAGCGACCTCCTTGACCTGCACACCCAGCGCCGACGCCAACGGCATCGCCTCAGAAACCACCCTGCCCAATGAGTCACTCACCCCACCAGGCTGCCCACCACTCGCAAGACCTGTCCATAACCTCCGAGGTAAAGCAGGGAGCCACTCACCCCCGCTCCCTCCCCCAGAGTGGTGAAAACCACCTCCGCACCCCACCCAACCCGTCAAGCTAACAAAACCTCGCCCACCAGCGATAACACAACCAAAGGAAGGGCGAGAGCAATGGCAACACAGGCCCCATACGACCCAGGGACCCGGACACCCGGGAAACCAAAGGTCACCAGCCCGGGGCCAAAGGTGACCCACCCGGGAACACCAAGAGGTGACAACCGGGAACCCGAAGGTGACCGGCCAGGGACACCGAAAGGTGACCAGCCGAGATGGGGGGCTCCGGGGGGCGAAGCCCCTCCGGGCGGGGCGTGGGGGTTGCACCCCCACAAGGAGGACGAGAGGTCCCCCAGGCCCGCGCTCTCCGCGGGCATGGGGACGGATATACGTCGAGTGGGCGAGGAGGGAGTTGAACCCTCACGTCCTTACGGACACACGGACCTGAACCGTGCGCGTCTGCCATTCCGCCACTCGCCCGGGCGTGACGCCGAGGCTAGCACGCCCCCAAATGGCCCCCGCGGGGACCAACTAAACGATAACTGACCCGCTTCCCTAGCACAGATACGATCGTTGGTAGGGGAAACACGCCGATAAGGAAGAGGAGTCTGGGTGGGCCGCGCTGAGCGCTTCGAGCGCCGGTTGGAGGGCTTTGTGGGGGACGCCTTCGCTCGCGTCTTCGGCGGCAACGTCGTGGCCGAGGAGGTTTCCCAGGCACTTGTTCGCGAAGCCGAGGTCTCCGTACGACCGCTTGCCGGTGGCCGGCAGCTCGCCCCAAATCGCTACGCGGTGTTGCTCAGTCCCACCGACCACGAACGGATGGCCGGGGATGCGCAGCGCGTCACACAATCACTGACCCAACGGGTGTTATCCCTGGTCGCCGACCAGGGGTGGGATACCTACGGCGACGTCGTAGTCTCATTGGAGCGCTCCGAGGCGCTGCACACGGGTCAGTTCCGTACCAGCTCGGCCGTGGATCCCGATGTTTCGAGAGTCACGCCGAGACAACGCAACGCAAAGGAACCACCGATGAGCCAGCCACCAGGACAGCCTGAGGAGAACGGCCACTACGGCTACGACCGCGCCCCGCGTGGTTATGGCCAGCAGACCTACGCCGAGCCGGCCGGAAACGACCAGCGCGGCCAGGAGCGCGCCGGATACGAGCAGCAGGGCTACGCCCAGGAGTACGACCCCCGATACGCCCAGCAGGGCCAAGAGGGCTACCCCCAGCAGGGCTACCCGCAACAGGGCTACCCGCAGCAGGGCCAGCCCGGGTACGACCAGCAGGGCTACCCCCAGCAGGGCTACGACCAGCAGGGGTACGCCCAGCAGGGCTACGCCCAGCCCGGGTACGAGCAGGGTTATGGCCAGCAGGGCTACGCCCAGCCCGGGTACGAGCAGCAGGGCTACTACGACCAGGGCTACGACCAGCAGGGGTATGCCCAGCAGGGCTACTACGACCAGGGTTATGGCCAGCAGGGCTATGACCAGGGTTACCCGCAGGCCGCTGGCGCCACGTTGACCATCGACGACGGGTCGAACCGGAGTTTCGAGCTGCACGGCGGCACCACGGTGATCGGCCGGGGTCAGGAGTCGGACTTCCGGCTGCCGGACACCGGCGTCTCCCGCCGCCACCTCGAGATCAACTGGGACGGGCACACCGCCACGCTCTCGGATCTGGGCTCGACCAACGGCACCACGGTCAACGGAAACCCGGTGCAGACCTGGCAGCTGTCCGACGGTGACGTCATCCGGATTGGCCACTCGACGCTCGTCTATCGGGCCGCGGGATAGCCTTTCCTGAAGCCCCGCCGCCTTCGCCGGGGTGGGACACGTCAGGAAACGGAGTACGTCGCGGGTGCCGGAACTGGTACTGCAGCTGACCAGGGCAGGGTTCCTGGCCCTGCTTTGGTTGTTTGTGTTGGTCGCACTGCGGGTGGTCCGCTCCGATTTGTACGCCGCGTCGGGCTTGCGTCAGCTGGTGCCGGGACGGCGCACCACGATTCGTGCTGGGCGTGGTCGGACGGCTCGCCAGCTGATCGTGACCCACGGTGCGTTGGCGGGTACAAGGGTGTCCCTAGACTCCAGGCCGATCATGTTGGGACGCGCGGACGATTCGACCTTGGTGCTGGATGATGACTATGCCTCGACCCGCCATGCCCGGTTATCGCTGCAGGGCGAGGAGTGGTACGTGGAGGATCTTGGGTCAACAAATGGCACCTATCTCGACCGAGCTAAGGTCAGCGGACCAACTCGGGTGCCCCTGGGCGTCCCGATCCGTATCGGCAAGACCGTGATCGAGCTGCGCTCATGACCCTCGTCCTTCGCTACTCCGCCCGCAGTGACCGCGGCCTGGTTCGACAGAACAACCAGGACTCGGTCTATGCCGGCCCTCGGCTGTTGGCCCTCGCCGACGGCATGGGCGGCCACGCCGCCGGTGAGGTGGCGTCCAAACTGGTGATTTCCGCACTGGTCCCGCTGGATGACGACGAGCCCAGTGACGACCTGCTGGGCGAACTGCGTGAGGCCACTGAGCACGGGAATGAGGCGATCACCAACCTGGTCGCCGAGCAGCCCGACCTGGAAGGCATGGGCACCACGCTGACCGCGATCCTGTTTGCCGGGAACCGGCTCGGTCTGGTGCACATCGGCGACTCCCGCGCCTACCTGATGCGCGACGGCCAGCTGAACCAGATCACCAAGGACGACACGTTCGTCCAGTCGCTCATCGACGAAGGCCGGATCAGCCCGGAAGAGGCACACACCCATCCGCAGCGCTCGCTGCTGTTGCGCGCGTTGACCGGGCACGAGTTGGAGCCGTCCCTGGCCGTGCGGGAAGCCCGCGCGGGGGACCGTTACCTGCTCTGCTCCGACGGGTTGTCCTCGGTGGTCAGCGAGGAGACGCTGGCCGAGACCATGCGTACCCCGGACCCGAAGGTGACCGCCGACCGGATGATCGAGCTGGCGCTGCGCGGTGGCGGGCCGGACAACATCACCTGCATCGTGGCTGACGTGGTGGACATCGACTTCGGCGAGGACGCCCCCATCGTGGGTGGCGCCGCCGGGGACGGCACCGAGCAGCCCCAACCGGACTCCGCGGCCGCCAGGGCCTCGGTCACCACGCTGCCCCGGGTCGCGCCGCAGCGCATCGAACCGACCACCATGGAGCTTCCGGTGGTGCGCCGCAAGGGCCGCACCGGGCTGATCCTGCTGGCCGCGCTGATCGTGCTGATCGGCGCCGGGGCACTGGCCCGGTTGTGGGTGCTGCAGCAGTACTACGTGGGCGTCAACGGTGACCAGGTGGCGATCTACCAGGGGGTGCGCGGCAGCGTGCTGGGCATACCACTGCAGAACCTGCGCGAGGGGTCCTGTCCGGTCGGCGCGGTGGGCTGTACCGAGATCAAGCTGGAGGACCTGCAGGAGACAGCGCGCAGCGCGGTGCGGGACGGAATCATCTCGGGCAACGGGCTGGCCGACGCGCGCGCGACGGTGGATCGGCTGCGCAGGCAGATGCTGCCGCCCTGCCCGGCCGCCCCACCGGCCATCCCGGTCCAGGCCGCCCCGCCGAACCAGACCTCCGCGACGACCCCGGGAGGGCCGGCCGCGGGCGGGTCCAAGCCCACCAACCAAAACGTGCCACCCGCTCCGGGATCCCGGCCAAATGCGGGCGCCGCGGCTCCGACGCCGGTTCCGGAGACCACGCCGCTGCCTTCGATCCAATACGAGCCGGGCAAGAACTGCCGTCTGGTGAGTTGATGGGCTCACCTCGCCCGAGCGGAACGCCCGCTGGAGCAGCTGGAGCCGCACCGATACCCACACCGGCCACACCGGCTGCCGGGCCGTCCACCGGTCGATCCATCGAGTTGGTGCTGCTCGCGTTCGCCGCACTGGTCACCACCAGCGCGCTGATCCTGGTGGAGGCGAACCAGGAGCAGGAACTCACCACGACGTTGCTCTACCTGGGGTTGGCCTACCTCGGCCTGTTCACCGTGGCGCATCTGGTGGTGCGCCGGCTGGCGCCCTACGCGGACCCGTTGATCCTGCCCTGCGCGGCGGTGCTCAACGGCCTGGGCCTGGTGATGATCCACCGGGTGGACCTGGCCAGGGCGGATCGGGCCGCGCAGCTGGGCAGCCCGGAGCCGGTCCTGTTCGCCGGCCGCCAGGTGGCCTGGACGGCGATCGCGCTGATGCTGTTCATCGGCACCCTGTGGTTCGTCAAGGACCACCGCACGCTGGCTCGCTACGGCTACACGATGGGCTTCGCCGGGCTGATCCTGATCATGCTGCCGGGCATCCTGCCGAGCAGCATCTCCGAGGTCAACGGCGCCAAGATCTGGCTGCGGCTGAGCATCTTCTCGATCCAGCCCGGCGAGTTCGCCAAGGTGCTGTTGATGATTTTCTTCTCCGCGCTGCTGATCGCCAAGCGGGATCTGTTCACCACCGCGGGTCGCCGGATTCTGGGGATGGAGTTCCCGAGGGCCCGGGACCTGGCCCCGCTACTGGTGGCCTGGGGCGTGTCGGTGGGCGTGCTGACGCTGGAGAACGACCTGGGCACCTCGCTGCTGTACTTCGGCGTGATGCTGGTGCTGCTCTACACCGCCACCGAGCGGGTGTCCTGGCTGATCATCGGCCTGGTGTTCTTCCTGGCCGGCGCGGTGGCCGCGTACCACCTGTTCAGCCACGTGCAGGCCCGGGTACAGATCTGGCTGGATCCGCTGGCGGACTACAACCACGCCGGCTTCCAGCTCAGCCAGGCGCTGTTCGGGCTGGGCACCGGCGGGGTCGGCGGGACCGGGCTGGGCGCCGGCCGGCCGGAGCTGGTGCCGTTCGCCTGGAGCGACTTCATCATCGCCTCCATCGGTGAGGAGCTCGGGCTGATCGGGCTGGCCGCCATCCTGGTGGTCTACCTGGTGCTGGTCACCCGGGGGCTGCGCAGCGCGCTGGCGGTACGGGACAGCTTCGGCAAGCTGCTCGCCACCGGCCTTTCCTTCTCGCTGGCACTGCAGGTGTTCGTGGTGATCGGCGGGGTCACCAAGCTGATCCCGCTGACCGGCCTGACCATCCCGTTCATGTCCGCCGGCGGTTCGTCGCTGGTGGCCAACTACGTCATCGTGGCGTTGCTGCTGCGCATCTCGAACGCGGCCCGTTCCCCGGCGAGCAAACGGCCCCCGGTGCCGCAGACCCCGCTGGCCGAGGCGCGCACCGAGATGGTGGAACGCTAGTGAACACACCGGTCCGCCGAGTCGCCATCGCGGTGATGGCAATGATCATGCTGCTGCTGGCCAACCTGACCTATGTGCAGGTGGTGAAGGCCAGCGACTACCGCAACGACCCCCGCAACCAGCGCGTGCTGCTGGGCGAGTACGCCCGCAAGCGGGGCCAGATCAGCGCCGGTGGCCAGGTCCTGGCGAGCAGCCTGGAGACCAACGACCGGCTGCGCTACCAGCGCAAGTACGCCAACGGACCGCTGTACGCCGCGCTCACCGGCTACTACTCGGTGATCTACTCCTCGAACGGCATCGAGCGGGCCGAGGACGGCGTGCTGAACGGCTCGGACGATCGGCTGTTCGTCCGCCGACTGTCGGATCTGATCACCGGTCGGGACCCGAGCGGCGGCAATGTGGTGCTCACCATCGACCCGCAGGTGCAGAAGGTCGCCTACGACGCGATGAACGCCAAGCGCTTCGCCGGGGCGGTGGTGGCGCTGCGGCCGTCCACCGGGGAGATCCTGGCCATGGTGTCCACGCCGTCGTTCGACCCCAACCCGCTCGCCGACCACAGCGCGGACGTGCAGAAGAAGGCCTGGACTCAGTACTCGTCGGACAACCCGCCCACCCTGGTGAACCGGGCGATCGCGGAGACCTACCCGCCCGGCTCGACGTTCAAGCTGGTGGACACCGCCGCCGCGCTGCAGGACGGGTACACCCCGGACAGCCCGCTGCCGGCCGCGTCCCAGATCACCTTGCCGGGCACCCAGACCACGCTGGAGAACTTCGCCGGCACACCCTGTGGCGCCGGCCCGACCGCCACCCTGGCCGACGCGTTGGCTCGCTCGTGCAACACGGCGTTCGCCACCCTGACCGGACAGGTCGGCCAGTCCAAGCTGCGCACCCAGGCCGAGCAGTTCGGCATCGGGGAGACGGATCTGGCCATTCCGATGCCGGTGGCCGCGTCCTCCATCGGACAGATCCCGGACGCCGCCGCGCTCTACCAGTCCGGCATCGGGCAGCGCGACGTGCGGCTCACCCCGCTGCAGAACGCCGAGATCGTCGCGACCATCGCGAACGGCGGTGTGCGGATGACTCCCTACCTGGTCAAGTCCATCCAGGCGCCGGACCTGTCCACCCTGGACACCACCGGGCCGGACCGGGCCGGGCGGGCCATCCCGACCGGGGTGGCCCAGACCATCACCCAACTCATGATCGGTTCGGAGAACCGGACCCAGGGTGGCGGGAAGATCGCGGGAGTGACCATAGCGTCGAAGACCGGCACGGCCGAGCACGGCAACAACCCGAAGCAGACGCCACCGCACGCCTGGTACGTGGCGTTCGCCCCGGCGGAGAATCCGCAGGTCGCCGTGGCGGTGTTGGTGGAAAACGGCGGGGACCGAGCGCTGGAGGCCACCGGCGGCTCGGTGGCCGCGCCGGTCGGCCGCGCGGTGATTGCCGCCGCGCTGGGCGGGGGTCGCTGATGGCGGGCGGGTGCGGATGGCGCTGAGATCGGGCGACCAGATCGCGGACCGCTACCAGCTGAACCGGCGCATCGCGGTGGGCGGCATGGGCGAGGTCTGGGAGGCGGCGGACGAACGGCTGGGGCGCACCGTGGCCATCAAGGTGCTGAAGCCGGAGATCGGCTCGGATCCGGAGTTCCTGGAGCGGTTCCGCACCGAGGCCCGGATCGCCGCCTCGATCAATCACCGGGGCATCGCCGGGGTGCACGACTACGGCGAGGACGTCACGCCGGACGGCACCCCGACCGCCTACATCGTGATGGAGCTGGTGCGCGGGGAGCCGCTCTCCACCAGGCTGGCCACCCGAGGCAAGCTCGGCGCGGTGGTCACCCTGGACCTGCTGGAACAGGCCGGCCGGGCACTGCAGGCCGCGCACTCCAAGGGCTTCGTGCACCGCGACGTCAAGCCGGGCAACATCCTGCTGTCCGAGGACGGCACGGTGAAGCTCACCGACTTCGGTATCGCCAAGGCGTTGGCGGCAGCCCCGGTGACCGCCTCCGGCATGGTGATGGGCACCGCGCACTACATCGCTCCGGAGCAGGCCAGGGGCGCCGAGGCGGGCCCGGCGAGCGACGTCTACTCACTCGGCGTGGTCGGCTACGAGTGCCTGGCCGGGCACCGTCCATTCCAGGACGAGAGCCCGGTCCAGGTGGCCATGATGCACATCAACGACCCGGTGCCGCAGCTGCCCTCGGACATTCCCACCAACATCCGCGCGTTGATCGCCATCGCGCTGGTGAAGGACCCCAAGCGGCGGTACGTGGACGGCGGTGAGTTCGCCGCCGCGGTCGCCGCCGTCCGGCGCGGGCAGCCGCCGCCCACCCCGGGCACCCCGCCGAAGCTCGGCGCCGGGCCCCGCCCCATCATCGCGGCCGGGCCGGCGGATCGGGTGGCCGGACCGGCCAGCGACGGGCTCGCGCTCGCCGGGCTGGCCGCGCCCGGGATGCCGCCGCTGCCGGGAAACCAGCCCTCCAGCCGGTTCCGTCCGCTGCCCACCCCGGCGCGCGGCGGGCGGAGTGGGCTCACCGTGGCATTTGTGGCCCTCACCGTGGCGGCTGTGGCGATCGGGGTGCTCGTGGTGCGGCAGGCGGTGAGCTCCGACGGAGGCTCGGCGACCAGTCCACCTCCGACGCAGTCGGGCGCCCCCGGCCCGGCCGGCACCTCTGTCCCGGCGGGGAACGTGCTGGTGGACGTGGCCGGGTACGCCGGGCGCCCGTTGCCCACGGTGGAATCCGAGCTTCGCGGCAACGGGCTGCTCACCATGGCCCGAACCTTGCAGGGCCGAGGACCAGTTACCCCGGCAACGTGCACGGTCACCGACGTGAGCCCGGCCGGCACGCTGCGTAAGGGGACGGTGGTGACGATTACATGTTCACAGCAGTAGCATCCGCGCCGCGCGGAGCAGCAGTGACCTCGAATCCGCAGGTGGTGGACCGAAGCGGCGTGGCGACCGCGCCCAGTATCGTTGCCTGGGCGAGGACCAGGCATGATGAACTCACCCTCGAGACCCTCAGGAACAGCTACCGATGACCACCCCGCGACTGCTCTCCGAACGCTACGAGCTGGGCGAAACGCTCGGCTATGGCGGCATGTCCGAGGTGCACAAAGGGCGTGATGTCCGGCTGAGCCGGGACGTCGCGGTGAAGGTTCTGCGCGCCGATCTGGCCCGCGATCCGCAGTTCCAGATGCGGTTCCGCCGCGAGGCGCAGAACGCGGCCGCGCTGAACCACCCGGCCATCGTCGCGGTGTACGACACCGGCGAGGTGGAAAGCGAGTTCGGCCCGCTGCCCTACATCGTCATGGAGTTCGTGGACGGCCAGACCCTCCGCGAGATCGTGAAGGGCACCGGGCCGCTGCCCCAGCAACGGGTCATCGAGGTGATGGCCGACGTCTGCGCCGCGCTGGACTTCAGCCACCGGCACGGCATCATCCACCGGGACGTCAAGCCGGCCAACGTGATGATCACCCGTGGCGGCGCGGTCAAGGTGATGGACTTCGGCATCGCCCGGGCGCTGGCCGACGGCCAGAACATGACGCAGACGGCGGCCGTGATCGGCACCGCCCAGTACCTGAGCCCGGAGCAGGCCCGGGGCGAGGCGGTGGACGCCCGCAGCGACGTCTACGCGGCCGGCTGCGTGCTGTTCGAGCTACTCACCGGCGAGCCGCCGTTCTCCGGGGACTCCCCGGTCGCGGTGGCCTACCAGCACGTTCGGGAGGACGTGCGGCGCCCGTCCGAGGTCAATCCGGAGGTGCCGGCGGAGCTGGACTCCATCGTGCTCAAGGCGATGAGCAAGAACCCGGCCAACCGGTACCAGTCCGCCGCCGAGATGCGCTCGGACCTGGTGCGGGTGCTCCGCGGGCAGCGCCCGCTGGCGCCGCAGGTGATGAGCGAGGAGGAGCGCACCGCGCTGCTGCACGGCGGCGCGGGCGGCGGGATGGGCGGGGTGACCCGCCGGCTCAACTCGCCAACCAACCGGCACGCGGCCCAGCCGGACTGGTCCAGCAACGACCAGGCCGGCCGCAGCACCACCAGGATGATCGCCATCGGGGTCGGGGTGGCCGCGCTCATCGCGGTGATCGCGTTCGTGGCCACCCGGCTGTTCGGCGGCCCCGGCTCCCCGGACCAGGTGGCCGTGCCGAACGTGACCGGCCAGCTGCAGGAGGCGGCCAGGGAGGCGCTGAGCAGCGAAGGTTTCCTGCCCAACATCCAGCGGGAAGCGTCCACCACGGTGCCGATCAACCAGGTCACCCGGACCGATCCGGCGGCCAATGCGCAGGCCCCCAAGGGCAGCCAGGTGACCCTGTTCGTGAGCACCGGCCCTTCGCAGGTCCAGGTGCCCGACCTGACCGGCAAGACCGCCACCGAGGCCGCCCAATACCTGCAGAGCCGGGGGCTGGCCGCCGCGCCCACCACCAATACGAAGCCAACCACCGATGCCAACTCGGTGGACAAGGTGATCGATCAGGAGCCCAAGGCGGGCACCACGGTGGCCGGCGGGACGCAGGTCACCCTGACCACCGGCACCAAGCAGAACACCCTCACCGTGCCGGCGCTGACCGGCCTGCGGGTGGACCAGGCGGAGCTGCAGCTCACCAACATGGGCCTGCAGTGGACCGCCACCCAGGTGGACGGCCCGGGCGACCGGGACTCCGTGCTGCGCACCAGCCCGGCGGCGAACCAGCAGGTGGCGGTCGGTGGCACGGTCACCCTGTACGTGTCCAGGGGCAACCAGGTCCAGATGCCCGACGTGCGTAACCTGACCGCGGACGACGCCCGCAAGGCGCTCAAGAGCGCCGGGTTCTTCGGTGACATCCAGTTCACCAGGACCAGCGTGTCCAACCCGAACCTGAGCGACGTGGTGGTCGCTCAGTCGGTGGCCGCTGGCCAGGGCGTGGACCCGGAGGGCTCGGTGCAGCTGTCCGTCGGGCAGTACTCCGGCAGCTCCAGCAGCAGCTCCAGCAGCGGCAGCGGCTCGAGCAGCGGCAACCGCTCGAGCCCCAACAGCGGCTCGGGCAACTGAGGACCTCCTAGGGGCAACTGGTGTGCGCGGGGCGCGGCGGTACGGGATGCTGGACTCATGCGCGTGCTGGTGATCGACAACTACGACAGCTTCGTCTACAACCTGGTGCAGTACCTTGCCCAGCTAGGAGCCAGCACGACCGTGCGGCGTAATGACGCGGTCGAACTGGACGAGATCGACGGGGTGGACGGCGTGCTGGTCAGCCCCGGCCCTGGTACGCCGGAGCGGGCCGGCTCGAGCATGGCGGTGATCCAGCGCTGCGCGGATCGAGGCGTGCCGGTGCTCGGCGTCTGCCTCGGCCACCAGGCGATCGGCGCGGTCTGGGGCGGTGTGGTGGAGCGCGCCCCGGAGCTGCTGCACGGCAAGACATCGCTGGTCCACCACGACGGCACCGGTGTGCTGACCGGGCTCCCCAATCCGTTCACCGCCACTCGGTACCACTCGCTGACCGTCCGCCCGGATACCGTCCCGGCCGCGCTCGAGGTCACCGGCCGCACGGATAGCGGCGTGATCATGGCGCTGCGGCACCGGGAGCTGCCGGTCGAGGGCGTTCAGTTCCACCCCGAGTCGGTGCTCACCGAGGGCGGGCACCGGATGCTGGCCAACTGGATGGGCGGTTGCGGCCACCCGGTGCCCGAGGTCCTGGTCCAGCAGCTGACCGCGGAGGTGGCCGCGCTCGTCGAGGCCTGACCGGGTGGGCGGTACCGTGAAGGCGACGCGGCGCACCGTCCGGACGACCGGGGCGGCGTCGCCCACCCTGCACGCCATCGAGGTCAGTCGAGGACGAGATGCCCAAGTCCAAGGTTCGCAAGAAGGCGGTTTACACCCCGCCGAAGGAGAAGCCCACCCCGGCGATGGTTCGCGCCGCCGGCCCGTCCAGCCCGGTTTATGTCGGGGTGATGCTCGGGTTCATGGTGATCGGCCTGGCCTGGCTGGTGACCAACTACCTGGCCGGCGACAAGGTCGGCTTCATGGTTGCGCTGGGCGGCGACGGCACCGGGTTCAACTACAACTTCGTGGTGGGCTTCGTACTGATCATCGTCGGGCTGCTGATGACTATGCGCTGGCGCTGATCTGCCCGGGAATGACACGCCTGTAACTCATCCCCACTGGGGACAACTCCTGTGGATAACTTCGCGACTCCCGACTCGCCGGCTGTGCACAACCACCGGTGGGCGCCGCCGCTCGGGCTCGTCGTGCTCGGCTGGCTGGGCGCGCTGGCCGCCGCGTTCTGGTGTGTCCTCGGCACCGAAGCCACCGGCCGGCTGCTCGCCGGGGTGGCCGTGCTGGTCCTCGGCTCGGCCGCGCTGTTCGGCAGCAGGGCCCGGCCACGGCTGGCCGCCGACCGAGCCGGGCTGGAGGTACGCGGGCTGGGCCGCGCGACGCACTTCGACTGGTCGGGGGTGAGCCGGATGCGACTGGTACACACCCGCCGGCTCGGCCGGGACATGCCCATTCTGGAGATCGAGGCTCGCCGCCCCGGCGACCCGGACGACCGGCTGATGGTGTTCGGGTGGCTCGATCTGGGCGCCGATCCCCGAGACGTCACGGACGCGCTGCACGCCCTGCGGGACTAGCCCGCGCGACTAGCCGATCGCGGCGGCGCGCAGCGCCATGATCAGCAGCAGCAACACCACAAGGGCGCCGATCCCGATCGCCTGCCAGGCGCCGCGGCTGCGCGCCGGCGAGTAGACCAGCACCGCCGCGGCGACCGCGCCGGCGACCAGGCCGCCCAGGTGGCCGAGGATCGAGATGTCCGGCACCACAAAGCCGAGCACCAGGTTCAGCCCGATCAAGGTCAGCGCCGGGCGGGCGGACATCCGCATCCGGCGCAGCACCACGGCCAGCCCGCCCATCAGCCCGAACACCGCGCCGGAAGCCCCGGCCACCTGGGTGTTCACCGAGCCGAACAGGAACGGCGCGGCCGACCCGCCGAGCAGCCCGACCAGGTAGACGGCCAGGAATCGGGCCCGGCCGAACACCGGCTCGAGCTCCTTGCCGATCACCCACAGCGCAACCATGTTGAACAGCAGGTGGATCGGCCCGAAATGCAGGAACCCGGCGGTAAACAGCCGCCACCACTGGCCGTCCGCGACCTGCGTGGGCTGCAGCGTCCATTCCTGGAACAGCGGCGCGATGGCATTGTTGGCCAGGCTGCCGGCCTGCGCCACGGTGTAGCCGAACACCGCCAAGTTCAGCGCGATGAGCGCCGGCACCACCAGTGGCCTCTCAGCCAGGGTGGCGCCGGCGATCGTGCGCGCGCTCCGGGGCCTTCGGGCACCAGCCTGAGGCGCCCGGAATGCGGTGCGCGGAGCGGCGCCGGCGCACTCCACACACTGGTAACCCACCGAGGCCTCGCGCAGGCACTGCGGGCAGAACGGCCGCTCGCAGCGCACGCAGCTCACGCCGGTCTGCCGGTCGGGATGCCGGATGCAGAACCGCGGCCCAGGCGGCGGTCCCGGTTGCGCATCGCCGGCCGGAGGTGGGGTCGGTTGGATCAGGGAACCTCGATCCGCTCAATCACCACGTCGCGCAGGGGCCGGTCCTGTGCGCCGGTCTGGGCGCCCGCGATGGCATCCACCACGGCGCGGGACTCCGCGTCGGCCACCTCGCCGAAGATGGTGTGCCGGCGGTTCAGGTGCGGAGTCGGTCCGACCGTGATGAAGAACTGAGAGCCGTTGGTGCCGGGGCCGGCATTGGCCATCGCCAGCAGGTAGGGGCGGTCGAAACGCAGCTCCGGGTGGAACTCGTCCTCGAACTGGTAGCCGGGGCCGCCCCGTCCGGTTCCGGTTGGGTCACCGCCCTGGATCATGAAGCCGGCGATCACCCGGTGGAAGACCGACCCGTCGTAGAACGGCCCGGAATTCGTCTTGCCGGCGTTGGGCTGCGAGTAGTCCCTGGTGCCCTGCGCCAGCCCCACGAAGTTGGCCACCGTCTTCGGTGCGTGGTCAGGAAACAACACCACCCGGATGTCACCCTCCGAAGTGTGCAGTGTCGCGGTCTTGTCATTGCCTGGTTGAGTCACGGCGCACATCGTGCCATCACCTCGAGAGTAGCGTCGGGCGGAGCGGGCGGCGGCGTACCGCGACCAGCAGCGGAGGACATCATCGTGAGCCGAACCACCACAGCGGAGCTGAACCTGCCCAACGGCCTGGACGGACTGAAAGTGCCCGGGCGACCGCGGGACATGCTCGCCGCCCGGATCGAGCTCGGCCGGGTGCGCCGCCGCTTGCTGTGGGTCGGGTTGTTCCTTACCGCCGTGGGCGCGGCGGCCTGGGCGGTGTTGTCCCGGCGGCCCAGCGAGCTGCCGCCGCTATCCGCCCCGGCCACCCCGGTTCCGGAGAGCACCTCCAACGGGAAGGCACCCAGCCCGTCGGGCGGTTCCCGGTAGCCCTTTCGCTCGTCCCCGGAGAAACCGCCGGTCAGCGCGCTATGGCCTATGTTCGGGCCGGCGCGTACTCAGTGAGGAAGTCCGCAACCGCGGACTCATACCCCGCGCGGTCGACGTTCCACGGCGCGGTGTGCTCCGCCCCCGGGACCTCCACGTAGCGCAGCGGCCAACCTAGCCGCGGTGCCGAGGCGGCCAGCGCGCGGCTGGGCGCGATCGGCACTGCGGTGTCCGCGTCGCCGTGGAAGACCAGCGTCGGCGGGCGCCGCGCGGGTGGCCGCCGCACCAGGTCGAAGCGGTCGAAGTCGATACCGATCCGGCGCCGGGTCACCTCGGTGGCCAACGAGGAGAACCCCGGTGGCAGCCGGCGCAGCGCGGCCTGCTGACGCAGCGTGGCCCGCCAGTCCAGCAGCGGGCTGTCCCACACCACCGCCCGCACCGAGGCCGCGCCGGCGCCGTCCGCCCGATCCAGATACGCGCCGATGATCGCCGCGCCCATCGACCAGCCGTACAGCACCAGCCCCTGGGCACCGTGGCGCAGCGCGTGGTCGACCGCCGAGGCCAGGTCCTCCCACTCGGTGTCGCCGAGGTGGTAGTGCCCGTCCGGGCTGGCCGGGGCGCCCTCGTCGTTGCGGTAGGAGATGGCCAGCACCGGCAGGCCGAGCCGGTGCAGCACGGGGAGCACCCGCAGGCACTCCCGGCGGTCCGCGCCCCGGCCGTGCACCGCGATCACCCAGGTCGAGCCGGGCGCCGGGACCCGCCACGCCGGGCAGTCACCCAACGCGGTGCGCACCGGCTCGGTGTGAAACGACAATCCCAGCGCGCTCGGATCGGGGTCGAACGGACCCGCGTCCAACACCACCGGGCCCGGCGGCGGCACCGGGTTGCCCGCCAGGAGTGGGCGCCGCACCACGCCGTCGGTCGCCTCCAGCACCGGGCCCACCACCGCCAGCCCGCCGGGCCAGCGCAACCCCCATTCGCCCGGCTGCTCGGTCCACCGGGTGCGACCGAGCCACACTTCGCCGTCCCGGACGGCGGTTACCCGGTCCGGATATTGGAGATCGTGATTCGGCCGGAGCAACACGCTCGAGAAGTACCAACCGGCGGCGCCCAGCAGCGCGCCCAACAACAGCACAACCAGCACAAACACAGGGTCTCAGCTCCGGTATCAGACCGTTACCTCACCGATATGGGTGAACTCTAATCAATCCCTCAGTTATCTCACATCGCCTCAGCGCTTCACTCGTTTGGCCGTACGTAGCGGCTAACCGTTGATCGTGACGACAGCGCCTGGGAAGGAATCCAGAGCATGTACCAAACCACCCATCGCGCCCTGCGGGCCACAGTGGCCGCGGCCGGCATGGCGGCCCTCGGCATGTCGTTCGTCGGCACCGCCGCCGCCGCGACTCCGAATGCGCAGGACGAAACCACCAACGCGCCCTCACTGTTGGGCAACACCAGCCAGGCGCCGGCAGCCCCGGATCTCAGCAACGGGACGCCCAGCCCGGGGGTCTACAACGACCTGTTCACCTTCGAGGTGCCCAACGTCCAGACCACCTCGTACCACACCTCGTCGCCGTCGAGCCCCGTCCTCGTTTCGGACGTCGACCACGGGGACGACGAAGAAGGCTACGACCCGAACAACGACGACGAAGACAACGTCTGCCACGGCTCAGGCGGCAGCTTCTATGACCCGCTGGACCACAACGCATACCAGCACCCATGCCAGTCGCACGGGAACAGCTTCTACGACGGCATCGGCCTGCCGGTGGCGAACCCCGTCGCCGCCAAGGGCATGAACTACTCGCTGCTGCACGACGGCTCCACCGACGCCTCCGCCTCAGACGAGGAGAGCGACCAACCGACCAGCAGCAGCTCCTCGCTGGCGGGACTGGCTCCGGCCTCCGGGCTGAACCAGATGAACACGCACCACCTGACCCAGGTCTGAGCTCGCCGAACTTTCGGCGCGCACCACTGACGCGCCCCGAACACCCCGGTTCCCCGAGGCCGGTGCGGTGTTCGGGGCGCGTCGCCGTCTCTCGACCGCTCTGCCCGACCGGCGCCCTGGCACCGGCGCGCCCGCTACTCCCGCGAGTCGGCGCTCTCACCCTGAGTCGGCGCTCTCAGCACCCTGGGCTGACGAGGGCGACGGTCATTCACGCAATGCGGTCTCGAGCCTGGCGGCAACCTGGCGGAACCGGCTCACCGGAACCAGATGCACACCGGCGAACGCTCCGGTTTCGCGCAGCGCGAGGACCTGCTCGCAAGCCGCGTCCACACCGGCGGCCGGATCCGCCTGAACCTGCCTGACCAGCTCGTCCGGGATTTCGATGTCGGGGATGCTGGCCGCCAGTCGCCTGGCCATCCCGGCGCTGGCCAACACCATCACGCCGACGTAGACCGGCAGGTCCACCGGGTTGGCCTCGCGCCAGCGCAGCAGGGTCGGGATAGAGAAGCTGACCTGCGCGAAAACGAAGTCCGCCGCCCGCTTCCAGTCCGGGAACCGCCTGCTCAGGCCGGCCGCCACACCCACCTGGAACTGATGTGCGTCCGCGTCGGCGAATACCGGATCCGCCGCGGCCGCCCTGGCTTCCTCGATCATCGCCCGGACGGTGAGCTCACTGGTGCGGCCCCCGGCGGTGGGCTTGTCGCCGTGCACGAAGAGGAACTGGTCAACGCCGTAGGCCGAGGCGGTGAGCAGGTCCCGGCGAAAACCGAGCAGGTTGCGGTCCCGGGAGTTGACGCAGGCGATGCTGCGCCCGCCCATCGCCTGGACCTCGTGCGCGACCGCGATGCTGGACACGGTGGCCCGGCCGATGTGGTTGTCCGGGATGAGGAACGAGTCGGCCACCGGGGCGAGCACGCCGATCTGGTGCCGGGCATGGCGCAGGTCCGGCTTGGTGGGTGGCTCGATCTCGCAGATCAGCCGGAAACCGTCCATGCTTTCGACTGTAGTTCAGCGCCACTACCGGCGTGATCGGCAAAATTGCCGACGTCGCCGTGCGGTCACCAACCGGCTAACCCTGGCGACCGGGTGGCCGGCGGGCCCCATGATGGAGACATGCGAGAGATCACCATCTTCAGCGGGTCCGCGCATCCCGAGTTGGCCTCCGCGATCTGTCAGCACCTGGAGGTGCCACTGGCGCCCACCCGGATCATCCGGTTCACCAACGACTGCCTCGAGGTACAACTGCAGGCCAACTGCCGGGAACGGGACGTGTTCATCGTCCAGCCGCTGGTGCCACCGGTGCAGGAGAACCTGGTGGAGCTGCTGCTCATGCTGGACGCCGCGCGGGGGGCGTCCGCCGCCCGGATCACCGTGGTGATGCCGCACTACGCCTACGCCCGCTCCGACAAGAAGGACGCCCCGCGCATCTCCATCGCCGCCCGACTGGTAGCCGACCTGATGGTCACCGCCGGGGCGGGCCGCGTGCTGGCCATGACGCTGCATTCGCCCCAGGTGCACGGATTCTTCAGCGTCCCGGTGGACCACCTGCATGCGCTGATGGAACTGGCCGCGCACTTCCGGGACTCGGATCACCGCGCGGGGCTGGGCAACGCGGTGGTGATCTCTCCCGACCTTGGCAACGCGAAGCAGGCCTCAAGGTTCGCCCGGATGCTCGGGTTGCCGGTCGCGGCCGCGGCCAAGGAACGAATCTCCGACGACAAGGTGGTGATCAACTCGATCATCGGCGAGGTGCGCGGCAAAGATGTGGTGGTACTGGACGACGAGATCGCCAGGGGCACCACCATCCTGGAGTTGCTGGACCGGCTGACCGAGTACGACGTGCGTTCGATCCGAGTGGCCTGCACGCACGGGCTATTCACCGACGGCGCGCTGGCCAGGATCGGCGCCAGGGAGGACGTCTCGGAGATCGTCTGCACCAATACCGTGCCGATCCCGGACGCACACCGCCATCCCAAGCTGACTGTGCTCTCGGTGGCCAGGCCGCTGGCCGAGGCGGTCCGCCGGATCCACAACGGCGAGTCGGTCAGCGTGATGTTCGAGGGCAACTGAGTTTCGAGGACACCGACGTTCGAGGACAACCGACGTTCGAGGGCAACTCAAATTCGAGGACAACTCAGGGTTTGAGGGGTACTGACGTTCGAGGGCGGCTAACTCTCCTCGTGGTTTGGCCGGCTGAGCAGCCAGCCGGCGGGCCCGGCGAGTTGCTCGGCGGCCTCCGGCCCCCAGGAAGCCCTCGGGTAGGGCAGCGGCTCGGGCTTGTCGGCGACGAAATCCCCGGCAACGGTCCACACGTGCTCGAGCCCGTCCGGCCGGGTGAACAGCGAGCGGTCGCCGAGCAGCACGTCGTGGATCAACCGGACGTACGGGGGCAGCGGGTCGGCGCCGTCCACCGAGGCGAGGGACAGGTCGGCGTGCGCGGTGCGCAGGTCCAGCGTCGGTCCGGGCTGCTTGACCACGAGCGCGAGCCCAAGCCCGCCGTTGCCCGCCAGGTCGAAGGTGAGCACGTTGCCCATCTCGGGTAGGTCGTGCAGCGCTGCCTCCGGCTCCCGGAACACCAGGCTGACCACCTGCCGAGACTGCGCCAGCTGCTTGCCGGTGCGCAGCAGGAACGGGACGCCGCGCCACCGATCGGTGTCCACCCAGAGCCGCGCGGCCACGAAGGTCTCGGTGCGCGAGTCGTCCGGCACGCCGTCGATGTCGCGGTAGCCCTCGAACTGCCCGAGCACCACGTCCTCCCGGCGCAGCGGGCGGAACGCCCCGATCACCTTCTCGCGGGCCACCGCCAGGTCCTCGGCGGTCAGCGCCGCCGGCGGCTCCATGGCCACCTCCGCCGCTACCTGGAACAGGTGGGTGACCAGCATGTCGAGCACCGCGCCGGTGCCGTCGTAGAACGACGCCCGGTCGGCCACATCCAGCGTCTCGGGCACGTCGATCTGCACCTCGGCCACGTGCCGGGCGTCCCACACACCGCTGAACAGGCCATTGGCGAACCGGAGGATGTGTAGGTCCTGGGTCGCCTCCTTGCCCAGGAAGTGGTCGATGCGGAACACCTGGGACTCGTCCAGAACCCGGTGCACGGCATCGTCGAGCGCCCGGAAGGACTCCAGCGACACGCCGAACGGCTTCTCGTAGACCACTCTGGACCGCTCGGCCAGCCCATGTTCGCCGAGCGCGCTGGTCAGCGTGGCGAACGCGGTGGGCGGCACGGCCAGGTAGTGCACCCGCTGCGGCTCGCCGCCGAGCTCGCTCTCGGCCTGCTTGATGACCTCCACCAGGTGACCGGGGTCGTCCGGCTCGAAACCGCCGCCAGCAAAGCGGAGCCGGGAGCGGAACTCCTCCCACGGCCCGTCCTCGGGGTGCGGCCCGAACTCGGTGAGCGCGGCGTGCACCCGGTCCTGGAAGTCCTCGTGGCTGACGTCGCCGCGCCCGTTGCCGATCAGCCGCCAGTCCGGCGGGAGCAGGCCTTCGATGGCCAGGCGGTAGAACGCCGGCAGCACCATCCGGTGGGCCAGGTCACCGGTGGCACCGAAGAGCACAAACACGGTCGGGGCCAGCACCCGCTGAGGCTCAGACATGCCTCAAAGCCTGCCGCAACTTCGGCTCGGGCGACACCGAGGCGCGCCGATTCCGCGAATCGGTAGCTACTCCTCAGGGCCGCCGCGCGGGCGACTCCTGTCCGCGATCACGACCCACCCGGCTCAGCTTGGGCGACACCGGCTCGTCCGGCAGCGCCGCGACGACCTGCCGGGTGGTGTGTTGGAAGATCACTGAGCTGCGGAACCCGGCGATCTCCCTGCGCTGGCTGAAGCGGTCCAACAGGAACGCCTGCAGGTGCTCGACGTCCCGCACGGCCACGTGGACCAGGAAGTCGTCCCCGCCGGCGAGCACGAATACCCCGAGCACCTCGGGCAGCGACATCACCGAATCGTGGAACCCGTCGATCATCGCGCGGTTCAGCGGGCGGATCTGCACGGTGATCAATGCCTGCACCCGGCGGCCCAGGGAGGGCAGGTCCACCCGCGCGCCGTACCCGCTGATCACTCCCCGCTGGCGGAGCAGCCGGACCCGTTCCAGGCAGGTCGACGGTGCGATGCCGACCGCGCGGGCCAGGTCCCGATTGGTCTGCCGGGCGTCTCGCTGCAACTCGGCCACCAGTGCCGAATCAATATCGTCCACGTCCAGGATTATCCGGCAAATCCCGAATTTCATTCGGTACCAACGCCGTGGACCCGCCTGCTGGCTAGCTTTTCGGTATCAACGCTGTCCAAGTGACTGGACGCGGCGTCGACCGACACGGAGGCTTTCGAATGTTCTCCCACGAGCAGGTATCCGTTCGGAGGGGCCCACGGTCCGGGCTCCCGATCATCATCGCGATCCATTCTTCGGCGCTCGGCCCGGCGGTGGGCGGCTGCCGGCTGTGGCACTACCCGGACTGGCGGGACGGGCTGACCGATGCGTTGCGGCTGTCCGAGGCGATGACATTGAAGACCGCCACGGCGAACGTGCCGCACGGCGGCGGCAAGACGGTGGTCGCGTTGCCTCCCGGTGTGGTGCTGGACGGGCCGGCGCGCCGCGACGTGCTGCGCGATGTGGGCGAGCTGGTCGAGTCGTTCGGCGGGCGGTATGCCACCGGCCCGGACGTGGGCACCTCCGCCGAGGACATGAACATCATCTCCGAGGCGACCCGGCAGGTGTTCTGCCGACCGGAGTCGGTTGGCGGCAGCGGCGACCCGGCGCCGTACACCGCTGCCGGCGTGCGGGCCGCGATCGGCGCGGTCTTCCGGCTGCTGGAGGGGCGCAACGGCGCCAACGAGGTGCGTGGCCGCACGGTCACCGTGATCGGGCTCGGCCACGTGGGCACGCAGCTGGCCCGCATGCTGGCCCGGGACGGGGCCATGCTCACCGTGACCGACGTGGACGAGCGACGGCGGTCGCTCGCCGAAGAGCTGGGCGCCGAGTGGTGCGCTCCCGGCCAGGCCCTGACCGCCGAGACCGACCTGCTTGTACCCGCCGCGCTGGGCGGGCAGCTGACCGTCGAGCTGGTGCCCGAGCTGCGCTGTCGAGCGATTGTCGGGCCGGCCAACAACCAGCTCGCTGAGGACGCCGTGGCCGAGCTGCTGCACCGCCGCGGCATCCCCTGGGTTCCGGATTATCTGGCCAGCGCCGGCGGAGTGATCTTCGCGCTGGCCCGCGAGCTGCGCGGCGCCACGCCGGACGAGGCGCTGCGCCAGGTGGGCGGCATCGGCGCGGTGACCGAGGAGCTCCTGCACAACGCGGCGAGGCTCGGGATCAGCCCGCACCTGGCCGCGCTGCGTCGGGTCGGCGAGCGACTGGCGGCCGCGCCGGATGCTGAGAGCGCGCCGACGATCGCGGTGCGGGAGGCGATCAAAGCCCCGATGATGAACTGACCGGAGCCACAGGAGGACCGAATGCCGCGCACCCGGGAGCCCCACCTCACCCCGCCGCGCGGCTCGGACAACCCAGCACCGGGCGGCCGGATCGCGGCCCGGATGGACCGCCTGCCGATCACCCGTACCCACCGGAAGGCCACGCTCGCGGTCGGGCTGGGCATGTTCTTCGACATCTACGAGGTGTTCCTGGCCGGCGTGCTCAGCGGCGTGCTCACCACCCAGTTCCACCTGACCAAGGCGGCCCTGGCTCCGGTGCTGGGCTCCACGTTCATCGGCATGTTCCTCGGCGCACTGGTTCTGGGGCGGGCCGCCGACCGATTCGGACGCCGTGGCGCGTTCCTGCTCAACCTCGGGCTGTACTCGGTGTTCTCCCTGGTCGGGGCGTTCAGCCCGAACGCGGTGTTCCTGATGGTCAGCCGCTTCCTGGCCGGCATCGGGCTCGGCGCCGAACTACCGCTGGCCGACACGTACCTGACCGACCTGCTGCCCGCACGTCGCCGCGGCCGCTATGTGGCCTGGGCGTACACCGTGTCGTTCGTCGGGGTGCCGTTCGTCGGATTCCTCGCCCATTCGCTGTTCGAGCACACCGTGCTGGGGTTGGCCGGCTGGCGGTGGATCTTCATCATCGGCGCGCTCGGCTCGATCGTGGTGTTCTTCCTGCGCCGGAGCCTGCCCGAGTCACCCCGCTGGCTGGACTCGATGGGCCGTACTGACGAGGCGGAACAGATCACCGCGCGGTTCGAGCGGGAGGCGGTCGCCGAGGGGCATCAGCTGGCCGACCCCAGCCCGGACGACTCGAGCGCCGGCGCCGAGGCAGGTACCGGGCGCACCCCGGGCACTGAGGTGTCCCCGGCGTCCTCGGCCGGTCCGGTGCGCACCCTGTTCCGCCCACCGTACGGCCGGCGCACCGCGATGATGCTGGTCTTCCACCTCTTCCAGACCATCGGCTACTACGGCTTCGGCACGATGGTCCCGCTGGTGCTGGCCGCCAAGGGGTTCCCGGTCGGCCAGTCGCTGCTGTTCACCGCGCTGACCTACCTCGGCTACCCGGTCGGGTCGGCGCTATCGCTGCCCATCGTGGAGCGGTTCGAGCGCAAGTTCCTGATCATCTGGGCGGTCGTCGGGATGGCCGCGTTCGGGCTGTTGTTCGGCTCTGCGCACGCGATGGCGGCAATTCTGATCTTCGGCTTTCTGTACACCGCGACCAGCAACGTCTTTTCCAACTCCTACCACATCTATCAGGCCGAGATCTTCCCCACCGCGCTGCGCTCGACAGCCGCCAGCGGTACCTACGCGCTGTCCCGATTGGCCACCGCGGTCATGCCGTTCGTGCTGGTCCCGGTACTGAACAAGGCCGGGGTGGGCGCACTGTTCGCGGTGGTCTGCGCCGCGCTGGCCATCGTGGGAATCAACATCGCGGTGCTCGGGCCGCGCACCACCGGCCGCCGCCTGGAGGCGGTCAACCAGCAGTAGACGCTCGACCCTGGTGGGCCGACGGCTCGAGTAGCTGGTCGATCAAGGTGCGGGTGAGCCACTCCTGGTAGCGCTCGCCCGACCAGCCGAGGTGCCCGACCAGCATCTGGTAGAGCGTCGGATGGTTGAGCGTGTAAAGCACGTCGGTCGCTTCGTCCTCGCTCAGTCCGGCGCGCAACGGACCCTTGTTGCGCAGCGCGCGGATCGTGTGCCGCTGGTTGTCGTGAAATTCAGCCTGCATCTTCTCCCAGAGGGCGTCGATTTCCTGGTCCGCCGGCGCGGCCGCGCGGATGACTTCGATGACCGGCGCGATCCGGGATTTGACCAGCCGGGAACCGGCGACCTGCAGACGCAGCTGCTCCCTCTGATCGGGCGTGCTGATCATCTCGCGGAACCACTCCTGCTCCACCACCGGGCGTGGGTCAGCGCCGTCCTTGACGGCGTGGTCCCAGGCCGCGACCAGCACCTGCGGCTTGGTCCGGTAGGCCAGCTTGACGGTGGGCACGGCGACTCCGGCGGCCTCGGCGATGTCGGCCAGGGTGGTGCGCGGGTAGCCCTTGGCGATGAACAGGCGGCGGGCCGCGCCCGCTATCTCGGCCCTGGTCGCGGCGGCCTGGGCCTCGCGCTTCGGCGACCGATAGTGCCTCGGCCCCTTGACAACCTCCGTCACCGTGCACACCATACCTGCACAGGCTATTGACTATCTAGGTAAGATAGTCAAATTGGAGGGGACATGGACACCAGCACCGGGCTGGCTCGCGACCTGAGCGTCGAGACCGAGCAGGTGGTCGAGGTCGTCAGAGCGCACGAGAAGGAGCTGGCCAGCTCCGATCAGCTGCCCGAGGGCATTGTGCGGGCATCGCTGGCCGCCGGCCTTTACCGGCTCTGCCTGCCTGGTGAACTGGGTGGACTTCGGGTACCGCTGCCGGACTCGGTCTCACTGATCGAGCGCCTGTCTTACGCGGATGGCTCGGTCGGCTGGTGCACCGCGGTGGCCAACGTGAGCGCTTCATTGCTCGCCGGAATCGACGAGACGCACGCCAGGAATATCGCGGCCGAGCCCGAGCTGCTCTGCATCGCCGGCGGATTCCCGGCGGTCGGCCGTGGCCGGTTCGATGACGCCAACTACCAGCTCACTGGCCGCTGGTCCTTCGCGAGCGGCTGCACAGCGGCGACCTGGCTGCTGGGTGGCATGCTGGTCGCGCCGGCCGGCACAGCCGACCCACCGAGGGCACTGATCGCCTTCTTCCCCGCCGAGCAGGCCCGGATCGTGCCGAACTGGGAGGTGAGCGGGCTGCGTGCGACCGGCAGCCACGATGTCCTGGTGGACGCCATCGAGGTGCCCGCCGGGCGAACCACTCCGCTGGTCGGCGGGCCCCGCTGGTCGAGCGACCCCATTGCGGCCGTGCCGTTCTTCGCGCTCGGCCCGCTGCTGGGTGCGGTGCCACTCGGTATCGCCACCCGCGCGCTGGACGAGCTGCTCGAGTTGGCCAGGAGCAGGGTGCGGTTCGGTCAGGCGGAGCCACTTCTGCACGACCAGCGGTTCCAGGACGGCTTCAGCTCGGCGCGGGTCCGGTTGACCGCCGCCCGCGGTCACCTGCTCGAACAGGCGACCGAGGTGTGGCGGACCGCCTCCGAGGGATCGGTCACTCCGGTCGCCCAGGCCGGGGCGACGCTGGCCATCGGGCTGGTCGCCGAGGCAGCCATGGATGCTGTGCGGTTCGCGCACGAAGCGGCCGGCACCGCGTCCATCCGTAACGACAGCGTGCTGTCCCGCTGCCTGAACGACGCCACGGTGGCCACCCGGCACGTTGCCTTCAGCCCGTTCGCCCGGCAGAACGCCGGACGGCTGCTCCTCGGTATCCCGCCGGAGCAACCGGCACCAACGCGGTAGGGAGCTCTAGTCGCCGGCGGCCTGGCCGCTGACCGGGACGCCGGCCACGGTGAACGACATGTCGCCGGAGTTCATGTCCGGCAGCTTGACCCGGCAGGAGTACACCAGGGCCTCGCCGGGGGCCAGCTTCTTCGACAGGTGCGCCATCTCCATCGGCACCGGAGCGCCGCGGAAGGTCACCGCGCCCGGCCCGATGTCGGCGTTGTTCACCGTGACCGGCCGCTCGCCGCGGTTCTGCGCCACGAACGTCAGATCCACTCCCCCCTTGATCTTGGTGACCACCGACATGACCTCCAGGCCGTTGGGAGTGACCGCGGGCTGGGCGAACCCGACCGGCACCACCGCGCCTGACGACGCGGAGGTGGTGGCGGGGGCCGGTGGCGGCGCGGGAGTCGCTTCCGAGGGCAACGCGCCCGCCGATGGCCTGCCCGCCGGGGTGGACGCCGAGGCAGTGACCACCGCCCCCAGCCACCCCAGTCCGAACGCGACAAGAACCGCGGCCACGAGTGTCAACGACACGCTGGGGCGGCCACCCCGGCGGTGCGTGGGGTTACCCATATCACAATTCTATTCCCGCTGATGCCAGTGTTACGGAAGCAATCTTTCGCCGGTTACGTTGCCGGTGAGCCGAAATCCGCGCCGTGGCCGGCCAGGTTGGCCACTTCGTTCCGGGAGGCACGATGAACTCGCCCCAAATCCGCTGTGGGGATCGGAGCCGATCCCGCGACGAGGCCTTTGGGCGGGCGGCTCGGATCGCCAGCGGCCTGGCCGGGCTCGGCGTCCAGCCCGGCGACCGGGTCGCCGTGGTATTGCGCAATGACATCGAGTTTCTCGAGGTCAGCCTCGGTATCGGGCAACTCGGGGCGATCCCGGTTCCGGTCAACTGGCACTGGAAGGGCGCCGAGCTGGCCTACCTGCTCGCCGACTGCGGGGCCACCGCCGTGTTTGCGCACCGCGACCTGGCGCCGGTGGTGGCGGACGCGCTGAGCACCCCGGTTCCGATCATCGAGGTGGTGCCCAGCGCCGCGCTGCGGCAGGCCTACCAGCTCCCTGACGACCTGCCGGCCGCCGGCCCGCTGGAGCTGGAGAGCTGGCTGGACGGCCATACCGAGCTGGTGGACACCCCGCCGACTCCACCGTTGAGTGTCATCTACACCTCCGGCACCACCGGGCAGCCCAAGGGAATCCTGCGCAAACCGATGACCCCGGAGCAGAGCGGCCAGGTCACCCAACGGCTGTTCCGCGCGTTCGGGCTGACCTTGGAGCAGCGCACCCTGGTGCCCGCGCCGATGTACCACTCGGCACCCAACGCGCACTCGCTGTTCGCGGCGGCCGCCGGAATCGACCTGACCATCATGCCCCGGTTCGAGCCGGTTGAGTTCCTGGCCACCATCGAGCGCCACCGCATCGCGCATACCCAGGTGGTGCCGACCATGTTCGTGCGGCTGCTGCGGCTACCCGAGGAGCAGCGCCGGTCGTTCGACCTGTCCTCCTTAGAAGCGATGGTCCACGCGGCGGCACCCTGCTCCCCCGAGGTCAAGCGGCGGATGATCGACTGGTTGGGTCCGATCATCCTGGAGTACTACGGCGGCTCCGAGACCGGCACCGTGGTTGCCTGTGACAGCGCGGAGTGGCTCGCGCACCCCGGCACCGTGGGCCGCGCGATGGACGGGTGTGACATCCGGATCTATCAGCCGGACGGCACCCAGGCGCCTACCGGCACGTCCGGTGAGATCTACATCGAGACCGGCGACGCCTGGCCCGACTTCACCTACATCGGCAACGACGTCAAACGCAAGCAGATGGAGCGCGACGGCTACGTCAGCATCGGCGACGGCGGCTGGCTCGACGGAGACGGCTTCCTCTACCTGAGTGACCGGATGAACGACATGGTCATCTCCGGCGGGGTGAACATCTACCCGGCGGAGATCGAGCAATGCCTGATCACCCTGCCCGGCGTGCGGGACGTCGCGGTCTTCGGCATCCCGGACGGCGAGTACGGCGAGGCCCTGGCCGCGCACGTGGACACCGACCCGGGCAGCGGGCTGACCGAGGACGACCTGCGCGAACACGTGCGGTCCCACCTGGCGAACTACAAGGTGCCCAAGGTGGTCGTAGTGGACCGTGACCTGCCCAGGGAGGAGTCCGGGAAGCTGTTCAAGCGACGTATCCGGGAGCGGTACCTCAAGCCCACCTGAACGCTCCGCCCGCTTGTACCGGAGGTACAACCGCAATCCGCGGCTTTGGCGAGGTGGGACATCGTGCGACCCCCGCAAGATCACTTAGCCTGGACCCTGCATCCGAGAATCGTCGAATGTTGATATCGGGGGTCGGCGTGGAGCTAATTCGGGGGAATTCGGCGGACATCGGATCGCGGTCCGCGAACCTGTGCCGCTGCGGGCTGCCCATGCAGCCCCCGGGCGGCATCGCTTGGTGGCGGCCCGACCTGGACGCGGACCCCGGGCCCCGGGTACGCGCGGTGGTTCGCTACGGCGACAAGCCTGAGTTGCGCCGGGTGGAACGGGTTTCCGGCAACGCCGGCTGGGCAGAGCACGGCGCGATGGTCGGCTTCTACCAGGACCGCACGCCGCCGATGCTCTGGTCGCGGGTCGGCCGGTGCTGGGCGGACACCCCGCATCCAGTGGTCGCGGTGCGCGAGGACGCCGACGGCACCTGGAAGCTCAGCGCCTGACCCGCTCCGCCCAGACCGGGCCGTGCTCGGCCGCCGGTCTCACCGCCTGGCCCGCCAGCTCGTCCAGAGCAGGGTCAGCGCGGCGAGCCCGGCCACCCCGAGTAGCAGCGTGGCGGGCGGGATCACCCGGCTGGCCGCGGCGAGTGGAAACGGTGCCACGAAACCGACGTAGGACACCGCCTGGTAGATCGCGGTGAGCCCGGCGAGGTGCTCGGGCCGGGCCAGCCGCTGCACCTCGAGCAGCCCACACACCTGGCAGCAGCCGTAACCGGCGCCGAGCACCAACGCGGCCAGCACCACGAGCACCGGCCCCGCTGTGGAGCCGGCCCACGCCGCGACCAGCACAGCGACCAGCAACCCGGCCACCACGATGCCCAGCGAGGTGGCGATCAGCCGCGGGGTGCCCGGCCGGTCCACCCGCCTGGCCAGCGGCTGGACCACGATGCCGGCGCCGGCGGTGAGCAGGGTGACCACCGCGCTGAAGATCAGCACGTGGCCGGGCAGCTGGGCGGCGACCAGGGTAGGCAGATAGGCCAGCGCAATGCTTGCCGAGCCGAACACCCACGGCGCCAGCGGCACAACCACGCCCAGGAACCGGCGATTCCGGACCCCGGATTCCATCAGCCGTCCACGCGGTGCGCCGCCGCGACTTCGGGTCTCCGGGGCCCGTATCACGAGTGGCAGGGCGATCGCCGTCAACACCAGGTGCGGCAGGTAGGGCAGCACGGTCGGCGCCGGTGCCCACTGCGCCAACGCGCCGGCAACCAGGGGGCCGAGGCCGAAACCGACGCTCATCGTCACGGTGAGCCGGCGTGGCCCGGGGTTGGCATTCGGCCCCGCGGCGGCGTTGGACAGCTCCTTGATCCAGGCCGCCCCGGAGCTGAAAGCGGCCCCGCTGGCGGCGCCGGCGACCAGGCGGCCGGCGAACAGCCAACCCGCCGCCGTCCCGCCCGGAATCAGCAGAACCGTGCCGGCCAGCGAGGCGACCAGGGTCGGGATCATCACCCGGCGCCGGCCGAACCGGTCCGAGCAGGGGCCCCCGAGCAGCAGGCCGGGGATCAACCCCAGCGCGTACACCCCAAAGGTGCCCTGCAGAACGGTGGGCGAGAGGCCCAGCTCGGCCCGGTACAGCAGCAGCAGCGGGGTGAACTGTTGCGCGCCCCACCCGACGGCGGCGACCGCGAGCCCAGGGCCCCACCACGCCCGGGAATCGACCGCCGACCGGCTGGGGCGGTCAGCCGGTCGACCAGCACCGGCCGGCACGGTGACGCGGTTCGTCATACCGACCATCTTCGTGGCGGACATCCCGGCGCGCGAGTGGCCGGAACGCCATAGTCCGTGCATTTTCGGACGACCCAGGGCGATTAGGCGAAGCCGACGTGGCCCAGCCAGAAGTCCAACAGCTCCCGATCGCCGGCGATCTCGATCCCGCCGCTGTGCACGGACTTGCGCAGGTAGATCACCAGGAGGAGCTCCGTCAGCGGGGCGCGCACGGTGACGGCGGCGTTATCCCGCCCGCGGCGCCAGGTGATGACCTCTCCGGTGAGGTCGATGATCCATGCCGCGTCGGCGTCGATGGCCTGGAACCCCAGGGTCCGGCCCGGCCCGAGCAGCTCCCGCTTCTTCGGCCTGTACTCGAAGTGCTGGGGCAGCGAGTCCAGTTCCATCCACTCGTCGACCGCGGCCGTCGCGACGTCCTCGGCGACGGTGAACTCGGTTCCCGCGGCCAGGGTGGCGTCGGCCCGGTGGATCAGGGTCTCGTTGGCGAAGCGGCGGGCCCAGAACGTGGTGCCCCCATCGAGCTCGAGCGGGGTCCACACCTTCGCGCCCGGGCCGGCCGCGCGCAGGGTGTCCGTCAGGCGGGTAGCGCCCTCGACGAGCCAGGCGGCGGGGACCTCCGCTGAGTCGTCGCCCTCGAGATGGCGCACCTGGTCGTCGGGCAGGAACCCGGTCGCCCTGGTTCGAATGATCTCCTCGGCCCAGCGGTGGCCGCCGCCGATGTGCCGCAACAACATCCCGAGGGTCCAGTCCGGACAGGACGGGACCGGCGCGCGCAGGTCCGCGCCCTTGATGCCGGTGGCGAGCAGCTCGGCCTGGGTGACGATCTCAACGCAGTGGCGGTGGTAATCCATGACGTCCCTCCCGGTGTCTGGGTGCCCGCTCGGGCTCCCGCACGCAGTCGTCGGAGCCAGGCCCAGGATCTTGACATGCCGCGCCGATAATCCTCATGACCCGCGCCCAAACCGGTAAGCCACAACGAACGGTTGACTTAGACTTACCGTTCGTGAAGACTTACCGATGTGCCTGCTTCCGCCTCCACCGTGCTCGACGCCCTGGGGGATGCGCGTCGGCGCTCGATCTTGGAACGCCTGCTGGCGGGGCCCCTTGCGGTGGGAGTGTTGGCCGGGCAGCTACCGATCTCCCGTCCAGCGGTGTCCCAGCATCTTCGGGTGCTGAAGGAGGCAGAGCTGGTCATCGAGGCGGTGACCGGCACGCGGCATCTCTATCGGATCAATCCGAGGGGTTTCGAAGCGGTGCGCGGCTACTTCGACCGGTTCTGGACCACCGCCCTGGACAACTTCGCCGCCCTCGCCGTGGCCGGGGCGGCAACCGACAACAGCCCCGACGGCGAGTCCGGGGCCGAGCGTGAGGAGCGCACCGATGAGCACTGAGTCAAGCACCGAGATCGTGGTTGAGCGTGCGGTGAGCGTCCCTCTGGCCCCGGAGAAGGCGTTCGCGCTGTTCACCGAGCGGATGACCGACTGGTGGCCGAAGGAGCACTCCATCGGCACCTCGGCCATCGCGCAGGTCGTGGTGGAACCGCACGCCGGCGGGCGTTGGTTCGAGCGCGGGGAGGACGGCAATGAGTGCCAGTGGGGTCGGGTGGGCCGGTGGGAGCCGCCCGGCCAGCTGGTGCTGCTCTGGCAGATCGGCGCGAACTGGGCCTTCGACCCGGACCTGGAAACCGAGGTGGAAATCAGCTTCACCCCCAGCGCCACCGGTGGCACCCGGGTCGAACTGCGCCATCGCCACCTGGAGCGCTACGGCGACCAGGCGGACACCATGCGCGGCGCCTTCGACAGCCCAGGGGGCTGGACCGGGATCCTCACCCGCTTCGTCGACCTCGCCTCCTAGGAAACAATGGACGCCAAGGACATGGCGCGCGGCGAGCGAGCCGACCTCGCGGACTTCCTGGCCACGCTGTCGCCCCAGGAGTGGGAGGCGCCGACCCTCTGCGAACGCTGGCGGGTGCGCGAGTGGAAGGTCCCGCCGAGGCACTCCTGATGGCCGTCGCCGGGAGGCGGGGCGCGGCGGGGCAGCTGCGCGGCCCGGGACAACCCACGCTCGCCGCGCGGATCGGCGGCTGAGACCGCGTCCGGATCGGCGACGTGAAAGTGCCGGTCAGCTCCCGCCTATCCCGGTCAGCAGGGTGTTGACGGCGATGTCCGCGACCTCGGCGGCATCCTGGTCGCGGAACTGCCGAGCCAGCAGGATGATGATCTGGTGTAGCAG
>DASWST010000127.1:0-24242 GCA_036402515.1 Pseudonocardia sp. | reverse complement strand
CGTGCCACTGTCCTTCGGCTCGGTGTACGCCACCTCGGTGGGCGTCGCGGCCGACGTCTTCTCCCACCACGCCGGCTGGGTGGACAAGATCGGTGGCCAGACGCTGCCGCCGTTCCAGGGCGGCGACCACCTGGCCATGACCTTCCGCGAACCGGTCGGTGTGGTGGCCGCGATCCTGCCGTGGAACGCGCCGTTCCTGCTGTTCGCGCAGAAGGTGGCGCCGGCACTGGCGGCCGGCTGCACGGTGATCGTCAAGCCGTCCGAGCACGCCACCTTCACCGTGCTGCGGATGGTCGCGCTGCTGCTGGAGGCCGGGGTGCCCGAGGGCGCCTTGCAGGTGGTCACCGGGCCCGGCGAACCCACCGGACAGGCGCTGATCTCCCACCCCGGGGTGGACAAGGTGAGCTTCACCGGCAGCCGCGCGGTCGGCCGCCGGGTGATCGAGGCGTCCGCGGGCACGATGAAACGGGTGTCCCTGGAGCTGGGCGGCAAGAGCCCGGCCCTGGTGTTCCCGGACGCCGACGTCAACCTCGCCGGGATGACCGCGATGGGCATGGTCACCATGGGGCTGTCCGGCCAGGCCTGCGTGGCGCACACCCGCGCCCTGGTGCACCGGGATGTCTACGACCAGTTCCTGGGCGCCGCCCAACTGATCGCCGGGATGATCACCTACGGCGACCCGTTCGACCCCGGGGTGCTGGCCAGCGCACTGATCAGCGAGAAGCAACGGGACCGGGTGATGGGCTACATCGAGACCGGGGAGCGGGAGGGCGCCCGGCTGGTGGTTGGCGGCACCCGGCCGGACGGCGACCTGGCCGCCGGCAACTTCGTCGCCCCCACGATCTTCGCCGACGTGCGCAACGACATGACCATCGCCCGCGAGGAGATCTTCGGGCCGGTGCTCGCGGTGCTGCCGTTCGACGACGAGGACGAGGCGGTGCGGATCGCCAACGACACCGAGTACGGCCTCGGCGCTGGCGTGTACACCACCGACGCCCGCCGGGCGTTCCGGCTGGCCCGGCGGCTGCGCGCGGGCACCGTCGGCATCAACGGGTTCCAGGTCGAGCCGCACCTGCCGTTCGGCGGCTTCCAGCAGTCCGGGCTGGGCCGGGAGGGCGGACAGAGCGCCTTCGAGTCCTACACCGAGCTGAAGAGCGTGCTGATGCCGCTGACCGAGGAGCTCATGTGACAGGGCGGCTGGCTGGGAAGGTCGCGCTGATCACCGGCGCGGCGCGGGGGCAGGGCGCCGCGTCGGTGCGCCGGTTCGTCGCCGAGGGCGCCAAGGTGCTGGCCGCCGACATCGCCGACGACGCAGGCAAGGCACTCGCCTCGGAAATCAACACAGCGCTGGGCCGCGAAGCCGACGAACTGGTCCGCTACACCCACCTGGACGTCACCTCGGAGGACGACTGGGCGGCCGCGATCCAGGACGTGACGGACAGCTTCGGCCGGCTGGACGTGCTGGTGAACAACGCCGGAGTGCTGCACTTCAGTGCGCTGGCGGACACCACGCTGGCCGACTACCAGCGGGTGATCACCATCAACCAGGTGGGCACCTTCCTGGGCATGAGGGCGGCGGTGGCGCCGATGCGGGCCGCCGGGGGTGGCTCGATCGTCAACCTGTCGTCCATCGAGGGCCTGGCCGCCGCGCCGTACCTGATCGCCTACACCGCCAGCAAGTTCGCCATCCGGGGGATGACCAAGGTCGCCGCGCTGGAGCTCGGCCCGGATGGCATTCGGGTCAACTCGGTGCACCCTGGCATGATCGAGACCCAAATGATCAGTGATGCGGTGGGTGGGGTGAAGGTCGACTTCGACTGGGTCGGACGCAAGCTCGCGCTGCGCCGGGTGGGACAGCCCGAGGACATCGCCGGCCTGGTGTTGTTCCTGGCCAGCGACGACAGCGCGTACTGCACCGGCGCCGAGTTCGTGGCCGACGGCGGCGCCACCGCGACCCACGCGCTGAACGTCACCTAGCCGATGGCAACGTCGTTATGCACATAGATCGTCCGGTGGAGGGAGCCATGGCCCGAGAGGTAACGGCCGCCACCTTCCCCGGGGTGGCCGCGCTGCGCCAGGTAGGGCTACTGGCGACGCTGGCCTGGATGGTGCTGCGCGCACTGCCGCGCCGGCCGTTCCAGTTCCGCGAGTTCCTGCAGCAGGGGTGGTTCTTCGCCAGCGTCACCATCCTGCCCACCGCGCTGGTGGCCATCCCGTTCGGCGCGGTGATCGCGCTGCAGCTGGGCTCGCTGACCCAGCAGATCGGCGCGCAGTCGTTCACCGGCGCGGCCAGCGCGCTGGCCATCGTGCAGCAGGCCAGCCCGCTGATCACCGCGCTGCTGGTGGCCGGCGCGGGCGGTTCGGCGATGTGCGCGGACATCGGTGCGCGCGCCATCCGGGAGGAGATCGCCGCGATGGAGGTGCTCGGGGTCGACCCGGTGCACCGGCTGATCGTGCCGAGGGTGCTCGCCGCGATGTTCGTCTCGGTGCTGCTCAACGGGCTGGTCAGCGTGGTCGGGGTGATGGGCGGCTACTTCTTCAACGTGGTCATGCAGGGCGGCACCCCGGGCGCCTACCTGGCCAGCTTCAACGCGCTCGCCCAGCTGCCGGATCTGTGGATCAGCGAGTTCAAGGCGCTGCTGTACGGCTTCGTGGCCGGCGTGGTGGCCGCCTACCGGGGGCTCAACCCGCGCGGTGGCCCGAAGGGCGTCGGCGACGCGGTCAACCAGGCCGTGGTCATCACCTTCCTGCTGCTGTTCCTGATCAACCTCATCCTCACCGGTATCTACCTGCAGGTCGTTCCCCCGAAGGCCTTGTAGCCGAGTAGCCAGACCGTCCTACGCCCCGACCCCGAGGCCCCGCTCCCCAAGCAGGCCATTCGCTCCCACCGAAGGCCCCTCGCACTCATGAGTCGTTTCTCCCCGATCGTGCCGCCGTCCCGGCTGTCGCTGTCCGCGATCGCCGCGCGGGCGGTCGACCGGCGTGCCACCGCCATGGCCGACGTCGGCTGGCAGCTGGCCTTCTACGGGCGCACCGTGGCCTCGGCGCCGCGCGCGGTGCGCCGCTACCCGAAGGAGACGCTGCGGCTGCTGTCCGAGGTGTGCTTCGGCACCGGCGGGCTCGCGGTGATCGGCGGCACGCTCGGCGTGATGATCGGGATGACGTTCTTCACCGGGGCGATCGTCGGGCTGCAGGGCTACTCGTCGCTGCAGCAGCTGGGCACCGCCGCGCTGACCGGGTTCATCTCGGCGTACTTCAACACCCGCGAGGTGGCCCCGCTGTCCGCCGGGCTGGCGCTCTCAGCCACGGTCGGCTGCGGGTTCACCGCGCAGCTGGGCGCAATGCGCATCTCTGAGGAGGTGGACGCGCTCGAGGTCATGGCGGTGCCCAGCCTGCCCTACCTGGTGGCCACCCGGGTGGTGGCCGGGTTCGTCGCGGTGATCCCGCTCTACGTGGTCGGGCTGCTGGCCGCGTACCTGGCTTCCCGGCAGACCACGGTGTGGATCTACGGCCAGTCCGCCGGGACCTACGACCACTACTTCCACGTGTTCCTGCCGCCCGGCGACGTGCTCTGGTCGTTCCTGAAGGTGATGGTGTTCGCCCTGGTGGTGATCCTGTCGCACTGCTACTACGGCTACACCGCGACCGGCGGGCCCGCGGGGGTCGGCGTGGCGGTGGGCCGGGCGGTGCGCACCTCGATCGTGCTGGTGTCGTTCACCGACTTCTTCCTGAGCCTGGCGATCTGGGGCTCCACCACGACGGTCCGGATCGCCGGATGATCTGGTACACCCGCGCCGAGCGACCCCGCTACGTCCTGCTGGGGGTGCTGTTCCTGGTGCTCGCGGTGGGGTTCGTGGCGCTCTCGGTGGGCATCTACCGCAAGGTGTTCACCCCCGCGGACCTGGTCACTCTGCAGGTGGAGCGCACCGGTACCCAGCTCAACCCCGGCGCGGACGTCAAGGTGCGCGGCGTGCGAGTGGGTTCGGTGCGCTCGGTGGCCGCCACCGCGGCCGGCGCGACGATCACGCTGGCGCTCGACCCGGACGCGGTGGCACTGGTGCCGGCGAACGTCTCGGCGCGCGTGCTGCCCAAGACGCTGTTCGGCGAGCGATACGTCGACCTGCGGCTGCCCTCGGCCCCCGCCGCCCCGATCGCCGCCGGCGACGTCATCCCCGAGGACCGCTCCCAGTCGGCGATCGAGGTGCAGCAGGTGCTCGACCACCTGCTGCCCACCCTGACCGCGGTCCAGCCGGCACAGCTGGCCACCACGCTCAGCGCGTTGTCCCAGGCGCTGCACGGTCGGGGCGCCCAGCTGGGCACCACGCTGGTCAACCTGGACACCTACCTGAAGGGGTTCAACCCCGCGGTGCCCGACCTGATCAAGGTGCTCGACGATCTGTCCCCGGTGGCCGACACCTACGCCAGGGCCGCGCCTGACTTCTTCGGTGGCCTGGCCGACCTGACCACCACCACGCGGACCGTGGCGGACAAGCGCGACCAGCTGCGCCGGCTGCTGCTCGGGGTGACCGACACCTCGGACGACCTGCGCGACTACCTGGACGAGAACGGCGACAACCTGGTGGACCTGTCCCGCTCGGCGCGCCCGACGTTGGAGGTGCTGGCCCGCTACTCGCCGGAGATCCCCTGCTTCTTCCGGCAGGTCGTGGCAGGCATCCCGCGAGCCGACGCCTCGTTCGGGAAGGGGTCCGCGCACCCGGAGCAGGTCAAGGTACTGATCGAGATCACCGCGAGCCGGGGGAAGTACCTCCCCGGCGTCGACACACCCAGGTACGAGGACAACCGGGGGCCGCGCTGCTACGACCAGACCCCGGTGTTCCCGCAGTACGCGCCGGGCGGCCCGCTCGAAGACGGTTCACGCAAACCCGCCGCACCCAACTCCGACAAGGCCGATCCGTTGGCGGGCCTGCTCCCGCTCGCCGGCGACGGAACCTACGGCGACGCCCGGACGCACGACACGATCGCCGACGGCAGCGCTGAGCCAGATGGCGCAAGTGGCCTGCTGATGGTGCCCTTCATCGGCGACCGCCCCGGTGTGCCGACCGAGCAGCCGCATCCAGCTACCCCGCTGGAGGGCCCGCGATGAGGAGTGTGCTGGGTCCTTCGGTCAAGCTGGCGATCTTCGCGGTGGTCACCGTGCTGTTCACCGGGGTGCTCGCCGCCACCATCGCGAACACCGGCTTCGGCCGGGGCTCCGGGTACGCGGCGATCTTCACCGACGCGTCCGGGCTGCAGCGGGGCGACGACGTGCGGATGCGTGGGGTGAAGATCGGCCAGGTCACCAGCCTGCGCATCCAGGACAACCAGTACGCGGCGGTGGACTTCCAGGTGGAGTCCTCGCGGGTGCTCCCGGCCCCGGCGACCGCCACCATCAAGTACCGCAACCTGATCGGCCAGCGCTACATCTCGCTGGACACCGGCGCCCCGGCCGCCGGGCAGCCCGGCCCCCTGCCGGTGGGCGGCACCATCCCGCTGGCGCGCACCCGGCCGGCGCTCAACCTCACCGAGCTGTTCAACGGCTTCCATCCGCTGTTCCAGGCGCTCAGCCCGGACGAGGTCAACAAGCTCTCGTTCGAGATCATCCAGGTCTTCCAGGGCGAAGGTCCCACGGTGGAGAACCTGCTCGCCTCCACCGCCTCGCTCACCAACACGCTGGCCGACCGTGACGAGGTGATCGGCCGGGTGATCGACAACCTGAACACGGTGATCGGCACGGTCAGCGCCAGGGCCCCCGAGCTGTCCCAGCTGATCGACACGTTGCAGCAGCTGGTCAGCGGGCTGTCCGCGCAGCGCCAGCCGATCGGCTCTGCGGTCGACGCGATCGGCGAGCTCAGCAAGAGCACCGCCGGGCTGGTCGAGGATGCCCGGCCGCCCTTGAGGTCTGACATCGACCAGCTGCGTCAGCTGGCCGGCACGTTGAATGACAACGCCCCGACCATCGACCGCGCGATCACCAACTGGGGTCCCAAACTGGACAAACTGGTGCGTTCGGTCAGCTACGGCAGCTGGTTCAACTTCTACATGTGCCAGATCGAGGGCCAGATTTCGGTGAACTCAACCGGGGTGGTCATTCCGGTCTATCCGTTCCCCCTTACCGAGCGTCCGCGCAGGTGCGGGCCGTGAAATCACTGAAGGAGCGCAACCCGGCCGCGGTGGGCGCGGTCGTCCTGGTGTTGATCGTGCTCGCCTCGGTCACCGCATATCGCGCCGAGGACCTCCCGTTCATCGGCGGCGGCACCGAGTACACCGCGCAGTTCGCCGAGTCCGCCGGGCTGAACCCGTCCGACGAGGTGCGGGTAGCCGGGATCAGGGCCGGCAAGGTCCTCGACGTGGGGCTGTCCCGTGGTGTCGTGGTGGTCCGGTTCCGGGTGTCCGGGGTGCGGGTGGGCGACCTGAGCCGGGCCTCGATCGAGATCAAGACGCTGCTCGGGGAGAAGTACCTGGCGCTGCGCCCGGCCGGCGCGGGGGAGCAGGACCCGGGCGTGCCCATCCCGGTCGGCCGCACCAGCACGCCGTTCGAGATCCCCGACGCGTTCAACCAGCTGACCCACACGGTGAACCAGATCGACACCACCCAGCTCGCGCGGAGCTTCCGGGTGCTGTCCACCACCTTCGCCAACACCCCGGACGAGATCCGGGGCACGCTGACCGGCCTGTCCCGGCTGTCGGAGACGATCGCTTCCCGCGACCAGGCGCTGAGCTCGCTGCTGGCCAGCGCCAGCAACGTCAGCGGCGTGCTGGCCCAGCGCAACGAGCAGGTGGACAAGCTGATCACCGACGGGTCGACCCTGCTGGACGAGTTGCAACGGCGCCAGGACGCGATCACCCGGCTGCTCGAGGGCACCGAGCACCTGGCCGACCAGCTGCGCGGGCTGGTCAAGGACAACCAGGACCAGTTGCACCCCGCGCTGGAGGAGTTGGACGAGGTCACCAAGCTGCTGCAGCGGGACCAGGACGCGCTGGCCCACGGGATCCGCTCGCTCGCGCCCTATACCCGCGCCTACAACAACGTGGTCGGCAACGGCCGGTGGTTCGACGGGTATTTCTGCGGGCTGCTCAGTCCGACGATCAATGTGGGCGGCGTGGAGATCAACCCAGGCACGTGCGGGCCGCCGAAGCCGGCTGACGTCCCGATGGCGTTCCGGAGTGGCCGATGAGCGGATTCGGGAGTGGGCGGGGGCGTACCACCTTGATCGCCCTGGTGTGTGTGTTCGTCCTGGTCCTGGTCACCGGGTTGTGGTGGCTGTCGCGTCCGGCGGGGGCCACCCGACTGACCGCCTACTTCGACCGGGCGGTGGGGCTGTACGAGGGGTCCGCCGTGCGGGTGCTCGGGGTTCGGGTGGGCACGGTGGACCGGGTCGTCCCGGACGGCCCGGCGGTCCGGGTCGACCTCACCGTCGACCACGAGTACCCGATCCCGGCCGGCGCCTCGGCGGCGATCATCGCCTCCAGCCTGGTCAGCGACCGGTATGTGCAGCTCACCCCGGCCTACATCGACGGCCCCAGGATGGCCTCCGGCGCGGTGATTCCCCGGGAGCGCACGGCCACTCCGGTGGAGATCGACGAACTGCTGCGCAGCGTGGACACCCTGTCCACCGCGCTCGGCCCGGACGGGGCGAACAAGACCGGCGCGCTGTCCGAAGTGCTGGACACCACGGCGGCGAACCTGGACGGCAACGGCGCCGAGTTGAACACCACGCTCGTCCAGCTCGGCAAGCTGGCCGACACGCTGGGCCGGTCCCGGGGCGACCTGTTCGCCACGGTGGACAACCTGAACAAGTTCACCGCCACGCTCGCGCGGAGCGATGCCCAGGTGCGCCAGTTCCAGTCCCGGCTGGCCGACGTGAGCGGCTACCTGGGCAGCGAGCGAGGCCAGGTGGGTGACACGCTCGACGCGCTGGCCGGCTCCCTCGGCCAGGTCAGTTCCTTCGTCAAGGACAACCGCGAACTGGTCGCGTCCAACCTGCGCCAGCTGACCGACATCACCCAGGCGCTGGTCGACGAGCGTAAGGCGCTGGCCGAGGTGATCGACGTGGCACCGCTGGGCTCGTCCAACTACGTGGGAGCCTACGACGCAGCATCCGCCTCGGTGGGCGTGCGGGCGGTCTTCAACGAGTTCGAACTGCCGCTCGGGGTACTGGTGTGCACGATCCTGCAGCGCTACAGCGAGCAGTCACCCCAGCTCTCGCCGCCCGCCCTGACCGACGCGCTGGGTGGCTGCGTGTCGTTGATGCAGCAGCTGCACAAGGTCCTGCCGTTGCCCACGGTGGCCCAGACACTCGGCGACCTGCAGCAGGGGAAGCTGCCACTTCAGCTGCCGGGGAGCGGCGGATGAGACGCACACTCGAGGTGCTGGTGGCCGCCGTGTTGAGCGCGGTGCTGAGCGGGGGGCTGCTCGCCGGCTGCGGTTCGTCCGGGCTGTACGGCGCGCCGCTGCCCGGCGGGGCGGACCTGGGCGGCCGGCCGTACCACGTCACCGCCCAGTTCGCCGACGTGCTCGACCTGGTGCCGCAGGCCAGCGTCCGGCTGAACGACGTCGCGGTGGGCCGGGTGGAGCAGATCTCGCTGTCGCCGGACGGGTCGGCGGCGCTGGTGTCCCTGGCAATCAACGGTGATGTCGTGCTGCCCGCGAACACCCGCGCCGAGTTGAGCTCGGCGAGCCTGCTGGGGGAGAAGTTCGTCGAGCTCGCCGTCCCGACCGGCCAGCCTCCGGCGGGCCAGCCCCCGGCGGGCGCGCTGCGCGACGGGGCGGTCATCCAGATCGCCAACACCCGCCGCTACCCGGAGGTGGAGGAGGTGTTCGGCGCGCTCTCGCTGCTACTCAGCGGCGGCGGGTTGGCCCAGCTCAAGGACATCATCCACGAGCTCAACGCGGCGACCAGCGGCAACGAACCCCAGCTGCGTGACCTGCTCAGCCAGCTGGCCCGGCTGACCGGCCAGCTGGATGCCCAGCGGGGCACCATCGTGCGCGCCATCGACGGGCTGGACCGGCTCTCCGTGGTGCTGGCCGGGCAGACCGGCAACATCAACACGGCGCTGGGCCAGCTCGAACCAGGGCTGGCGGTGCTGAACGACCAGCGCGACGAGTTGGTCACCATGCTCAAATCGCTGGACCGGCTCTCCGGGGTGGCGGTGGACACCGTGCACCGCGGCCGGGACGACCTGGTGGCCGACCTGCGCGCGCTGCACCCGACCCTGCGGCAGCTGGCCAAGGCCGGCGACGACATCCCGAACTCGCTGCAGATCCTGCTCACCTACCCGTTCTCGGACTACGCGATGAACGCGTTGAAGGGCGACTTCTTCAACACCGACGTGCTGTTCAAGCTGGATGTGGGCAGCACACTGGGCAACCTGCTGCGGTCCTCGCAACCGATCGTGCCGATCCCCGGCACGCCGGGGGCGCCGCTGCCCGGCGCGCTGGGCGAGATCGTGCGCAAGCCACTGCTGCCCGAGCCCAGGCCGCCGGCCGGGCTGGGCGGCCTGCTGCTGCCGCTGGGTGGGGACCGATGATCAGCCGGCGGGTCAGGATCCAGCTGCTGGTGTTCGTGGTCATCGCGGCGCTCGGAGTGACCTACACCGGCGCCGAGTACGCCGGGCTGGACCGGTTGTTCGACGCGGGCGGCTACCAGGTCAGCGTCGAGCTGGCCGACTCGGGCGGCATCTTCCCCAACGCCGAGGTGACCTACCGAGGGGTGGCGGTCGGCCAGGTGAGCGGGCTGCGGCTGAGCCCGGAAGGGGTGATCGCCGACCTGCGCATCGAGGACACCGCCCCGCCCATCCCCGCCGATACCGCCGCCGTGGTCACCAACCGCTCGGCCATCGGCGAGCAGACCGTCGACCTGCGCCCCGACCACACCGGCGGGCCGTACCTGGCCGAGGGCGCGGTGATCCCGACCCAGCGGACCAGCCTGCCGCCGGTGCCGTCGGACGTGCTGACCAACGTGGACCGGCTGGCCGCCAGCGTGCCCGGCGACTCGCTGCGCACGGTGGTCAGCCAGCTGGGCGCCGGCTTCGTGGGCACCGGTCCTTCGCTGCGGCAGATCATCGAGGGCGCCGGCGGGTTCACCCACACCGCGAACGAGCACCTGCCGCAGACGTTGGGCCTGCTCGACAGCGCGCGGACCGTGCTGAACACCCAGCGCGAGCAGAGCGACGACGTGGTGGAGTTCAGCCGGGGGCTGCACCAGTTCGCCGCGCAGCTCAAGGAGTCCGACCCGGACCTGCGCCGCATCATCGAGGACACTCCGGAGCTGACCGAGCAGGTCGAGTGGCTACTCGACCACGCCGGCGAGCCGCTGGCCGACGTGGTGCGCAACTCGCTGGTGCTGACCAGGATCACCGGGGACCGCATCCCGGCGCTGCAGCAGCTGCTCGTCGCCTTCCCGATGGTCAACGCGGTCGGCCCGACGCTCTCCCCGGACGGCCGGGGCCGGCTCGGCCTCATGCTCAACCTCTACGACCCGCCGACCTGTACGCGGGGCTACCAGGGCACCATCCAGCGCGGAGCGAACGAGACCGGCCCGGTGAAGTCCAACCCCGGCGTGCGCTGCGCCGAGCCCGAGGACAGCCCGATCAGCGTCCGTGGCTCGCAGAACGCCCCCCGCCCGGGCCGCTAACCACCGGCGAGAGTGTGTCCCGTCGCTCGATGACCTGGGCCTGCCCAACGTGATCTCATGAGCCGGTAGCACGGCAAAGTGGAGGTGGGGCGTGGCTGGTAGGTCGGCGAAGCCATCGGGAAGCAAACCGGCCGACGCCGGGAACGAGGTCGCGATCCGGCTGGACGGCCCGGTGCCCCAGACCCTAGGGCTGCTCGACCAGGGCGCGTTCTGGGTGAATCTGGGAGTAAGCCTGCTCGGCTTCGCCGGGGTGCTCGCGGTGCTGCAACCCTCCGGCGGGACCCAGCTCACCGTAGCGGCGGCGGTGGTGGCCACCATTGTGGGCACCCTGATCGGCAGCGCCATGGTGGGCTTGTCCGCCGTGCCCGGCCAGCTGACCGGCGCCCCGGCGATGGTGCTGCTGCGCGGGCTGTTCGGCGGTCGGCTGTCCGCGCTGCCCACCTCGCTGAACATCGTGCAGCTGATCGGCTGGGGCACCTTCGAACTGGTGGTGATCGCGCAGGCCGCGCAGACCGCATTTCCGAATACGCAGCGGTGGATCTGGGTGGTCGTCGCGGGATTGGTGACCACGCTGCTCACCCTGCGCCCGCTGGGCACCCTGCGGCTGCTGCGCAGGGTGGTCACCATTGCGGTGGCGATCTCGCTGGCCTATCTGGCCTGGCACCTCCTTGCCCAACCGAGGCCCAGTCTTGGGGAGGGGAGTTGGGAGAGCTTCTGGAAAGGCGCGGACGCGGCAATCGCGGTCGCTATCTCCTGGATCCCAGTCGCATCGGACTACTCCCGCCACGCGCGCACGCCAGTGACCGCATTCACGGCGGCAACTGTCGGATACTCGATAGCGCAGATCGTGAATTTCTTGCTCGGCCTGGTGGCCCTCGCGCTCGTTGCCGGCAACGGTGACGCGGTGTTCGGACCGATGTTGGCCGCGCCGTTCGGCCTGGCCGCGTTCCTGGTGCTGACCGTGCGCGAAGTGGACCAGTCCTTCGCCAACGTGTATTCGACCGCCGTTTCCGTGCAGAACCTGGCGCCCCGGGCGGATCGTCGGGTTCTGTCGGTGGTCATCGGCGCGCTCACCACCGCGTTGGCCCTGGCCACGAACATTGACTCGTACTCAAACTTCCTGTTGTTGATTGGGTCGGTCTTCGTTCCGCTGCTCGGTGTCGGAGTCGGCGACGCGATCGCGCGCCGAGGGCTGCCGCAAGATCTGTCCCCGAGGGCACCGTCCCGACCGTTGATGCTGCTCGCCTGGATTATCGGACTTTGCGTGTATCAGCTGGTGAATCCCGGTGGCTTGACCGGCTGGTCGGACGGCTGGCGGTGGCTGCAGCAGCTGCTGGGCCTTACCCCGCCGTCTTGGCTGTCCGCGTCCCTGCTCTCGTTTGTCTGCGCCGCGGCGGCCGCCATTGCACTCGCTTCAGTGGAACGCGCGCGTCGCTAAGGTAACCGCAACCACGATTCGACATATCCTATGGGCGGCCGCTACTGTTTGCGAAATTCATCGCATCGGGGCCTTAAGCCGTGGTTTACTGGTGGCAGGCAGCTAAGGCTCGAAAGGAGCACCGCCGGCATGGCGCAGAAAGTGATCGTATCGCTGGTCGATGATCTGGACGGGAAGAAGGCCGACGAGACGGTCAACTTCACGCTGGACGGCACGAGCTATCAGATCGACCTTTCCACGAAGAACGCCACCAAACTCCGTGGTGCGTTCACCAGTTATATCGAGGCCGCCCGCCGGCCGAGTTCCGGCAAGCGAGCGGGAAGCGGCCGCGGTGGCAAGCGCGCCCCCGCTCGGGTGGATCGGGAGCAAAACCAGGCCATCCGGGAATGGGCACGCGGCCAGGGAATGGACGTCTCGGGCCGAGGCCGCATCCCGGCCAACGTGGCCGACGCCTATCACGAGCAGAACCAGTCGAAATAACCATCCGAGGCGAAGCGCGGCAAAGGCTCGGTTGACCCGGGAACCCATGCGGTTCCCGGGTCAATCTATGAGCACCCCGGGATTGAGCACGCCATGCGGGTCCAACGTCCGCTTCGCGGCACGCAGCGCGGCGGCGAACGGTTCCGGGCGCTGCCGGTCGTACCAGGGCCGGTGATCCCGCCCGACCGCGTGGTGATGGGTGATGGTGCCCCCGTGCCGCGCCAATGCCTCGCTGGCCGCCCGTTTGATCTGGTCCCACTGGGCGAGCTGGGCGCCGGGCCGCCCGGCCGCGAGCACGGTGAAGTAGGGCGCCGGCCCGTCCGGGTACACGTGGGTCACCCGGCAATTGACGACTCCCGGCGCGCCGCACACCGCCGCTACCTCGGCCGCCACCGTCTCGCGGACCTTGGCGCACAACTCCACGGCCACGTCCCACGTGCACGCCGTCTCGAACGTCTCCACCACCGCGCCGACCCGGGCCAGGCCGTCCCGCACGTAGGGCATGCGCAGGAACGCCGACCGCCAGGACCCCACCGCACCCCGCTCCCGGTCCTCCAGCACTCCGCCGCCGGCCTTGGCGAGTTCCACCGCCTCGCCCAGCGTGCCCGCCACCGGGGCGCCGGCGGACTCCGCGCCGAGCACCAGTACCGCGTGGCTCCCGTCGCCGGCGCCGCTGAACCGGGCTTCGCCGTGATCGAGCAGCCGGCAGTTGGCCAGCACCAGGCCGGACTGGGCGATGGCGCGCAGCGCGCCCAGGGCGTCGTCGAAGTCGGCGAAGAGCACGGCGGCGGAGGCCCGCTGTTCCGGCCGCCGTTGGATCCGCAACCAGGCCTCGGTGATCACCCCGAGGATGCCCTCGGAACCCAGGAACAGCCGGTCCGGGGAAGGGCCGGCGCCCGAGGCGGGCAGCCGCCACGACCCGCTGACCCCGGCCGGGGTGAGCACCCGCATCGACTCCACGAAGTCGTCGATGTGCGTGCCGCCCATCGCGTAGTGCCCGCCGGAGCGGGTGGCCAGCCAGCCGCCCAGCGTGGAGAACTCGAAGCTCTGCGGGAAGTGCCGCAGGGTGTAGCCGTGCGGACGCAACTGGTCCTCCAGCACCGGGCCCAGTGCGCCGGCCTGGATGCGCGCCGCCTGGGCCACCGGGTCGATCTCCAGCACCTGGTCCAGCCGGCTCACGTCCAGCGACACCGCGCCGGCGTGCGCCGAGCCCCGGTACTCCACACCGCCGACCACCGAGCTGCCGCCGCCGTAGGGCAACACCGCGACCTGGTGCTCGCCGGCCCAGTCCAGCAGCTCGCCGATCCGCGCCTCGGTGCTCGGGTACGCCACGAAGTCGGGGGCGGCGGCGAGGTCACCGGCCAGCGCCCGGACCACGTCCCGGAAGGCCTTGCCGTAGGTGTGCCCGGCGCGGTCGGCCCGGTCGGTGGAGCACCAGCCGGCGAACGGGGCCGGCACCGCCACCCGGGTGGCGGGCAGCTCGAGCTCGGCCAGCGTCGGGATCGGCGCCGGGTCACCGAGGTGTTCGCCGCCGGGCAGCACCCCGGCCAGCTGCCGGCATTCCTCGTCGCTCAGTGCCGCCTCGGTCCAGCCCCAACCCCACCATGACCGGGTGCCCGTAGCCGCCATCCGGCGAGCCTAGGGCTCAGTAGGCGATCAGCGGTCGGCCATGGCCGGGATGTTGCACGTCTGGTTGGCGAAGATCGGGCCGGCGATCACCGGCAGGTTGGGCGGTGGGTTGAGCGTCGCGGGCACCCGATCGGTGAGCGAGTCCTCGCAGGCGTTGGTGGCGGCCAGCGTCCCGCCCTGGCCGCCGATCCACATGTCCAGGTGGGTATCCGCGCCAGCCGGCGGACGGCTGGCCCCGGAGTCCTCCACGATCACGTATCGCTTCACCGTGGGCAGGTAGAACTTGGTGCCCGGGTTCCACGCCATGGCCCCGGCGTGACCGGGTACCGCAACGGTGATCGGGTCGGCGAACGTGCCCTGGCCGCCGGCCTGCTGGTGCAGCACCGGCTCGCCGACGATGGAGGAGCCGGGCGGGGTGTTGTCCTGCCAGGAGTAACCTGTGAGCCAGATGTTCAGCTGGGTGGGGGCCGGGCCCGGAGGGGCAGCCGGGGGAGCCGGGGCGGCGCTGCTCGGCGGGGCCGGCGGCGGCGCGGCGGGCGCCGGAGCGGAGCGAGGGGCTGGCGCGGCGCAGGCCGCGACCGCCACCAGGACCAGGCCAGACGCGGTGAGCCAACCGGCCACCGGACGTGCGGTCGATCTCCAGGCCCGCTTCACATTTTCACGCTACAAGCGGCGCACCGGCGGTAACGGGCAAAAGGGGTCCGCCCGAGGAATTCACATGTAGGCCACAGCTAACTACTCCGGGCCGGCTGAGACCGCTGCCAGCTGGGCCCCACACCGCCGCAACTGGTAGCGACGCTCACGTATCGCCGATGACGAGGCCGGGTAATGCATGACGGTACGAATGACGTCGACAGGGTGCTGGAGGGGCAGTGGCGAAACCTCGCGTGGTGATCGTGGGAGGCGGGTTCGCCGGCTTCCACGCGGCCCGGACGCTCGCCAAGGCGGTCAGCGGCGGAGCCGACGTGACCCTTGTCAACTCCACCGACTACTTCCTCTACCTGCCGTTGCTGCCCGAGGTGGCGGCCGGCGTGCTGGATCCCCGACGGGTCTCGGTATCACTGGCGGGGTCGCTGCGCGGGGTCCGCTGTGTGCTCGGTGAGGTGTTCCAGGTGGACCTGGCGGACCGGCGGCTGCGGATCCGTTCCCCGGAGGGGCAGACCTCCGAGCTCGGCTACGACCGGCTGGTGATCGCGGCCGGCAGCGTCAACAAGCTGCTGCCCATCCCCGGGGTCACCGAGCACGCGCATGGCTTCCGAGGCATCCCCGAGGCCCTGTACCTGCGCGATCACATCACCCGCCAGATCGAGCTGGCGGATATGGCTACCGATCCCGAGGAGCGGGCCGCACGGTGCACCTTCGTGGTGGTGGGCGCGGGCTACACCGGGACCGAGGTGGTCGCCCAGGGCTCGCTGATGACCGCCGATCTGGCGAAGGTCCGCCCTGGCCTGCGCGACCAGCCGATCCGCTGGATGCTGCTGGACCTGGCTCCCAGGGTGCTGCCGGAACTCGACCAACGGCTGGGGCGGACGGCGGAGCGCACACTGCGCCGCAGAGGCGTCGAGGTGTTGACCAAGACATCGGTGGCCGAGGCGACCGCGGACGGCGTGCGGCTCACCAACGAGGCTGAGGTGCCCACCCGCTCGCTGATCTGGTGCGTCGGCGTGCGGCCGGATCCGCTGGTGGAGGGCCTCAACCTGGCTACCGAGAAGGGCCGGTTGCGGGTCGACGAGTACCTCACCGTGCCCGACCACCCGGAGTTGTTCGCCTGTGGCGACGTGGCCGCGGTTCCGGACCTGACCCGTCCTGGCCAGACCACCGCGATGACCGCGCAGCACGCACAGCGGCAGGGCAAGCTCGTCGCCCGCAACGTGGCCGCCTCGCTGGGCTGGGGCGAGCGACGCGCCTACAAACACCGGGACCTGGGCTTCCTGGTCGACCTGGGCGGGGTCAAGGCCGCCGCGAACCCGCTCGGGATACCCCTGTCCGGGCTGCCCGCCGCTGTGGTCACCCGCGGCTACCACCTGTCCGCGATGCCCGGGAACCGGGTGCGGGTGGCGGTGGACTGGCTGTTGGACGCGGTGCTGCCGAAGCAGCGCGTGCAGCTCGGCCTGGTCCGCTCGGCAGCGGTGCCGCTGGAGTCGGCCGCTCCAGAACTGCCCAGCTCGAGGATGGTGAGCTCCCCGGAGCACGACTAGAGGGTGTCTCCGCGGAAATCGCCGCGCGGAACCCGAGTGCACCACCCAGAATGGACACCGGACCCGGGACCGCCGGACCATGTCGGGAGGAGCGCAGGTGACCGCCAGCGAAGACATCGTGGCTCAGATCCACCAGCTGGAGGACCAGCGGTTCGGCGCCGTGGTGGCCGGCGACTGGGACGCGTTCGAGAACCTGTGCGATCCGGAGCTGGTCTACACCCACGGCAACGGCGTGGTGGACACCCGCGAGGACTACCTGAAGAAGTGCCGGGAGGGGTTCTACGTCTACCACCGGCTGGAGCACCCGATCGACCGGGTGATCGTGATCAGCCCGGACACCGCCATCGCGGTCGGCCAGATGTACGCCGACGTCACCTCGAACGGAACCGACAGACAGCTGAGCAGCAACATCATCGGGGTATGGACCAGGCGCCCGGAGGGCTGGCGGCTGGTCGCCCACCAGTCCACCGCGCGCCCGTCATCTGGCGGCTAGTCAGCGCCGCCGGCTGACGAACAGCCGGTTGAGCTCCGCCTGCGGGATCTGGTCCTTGGCGAAGCCGATCGAGCCGTATTCCAGGAGTTCGCGGGCGCTGTCCCGGACGAAGCCCAACACGGCCCGGGCGATGCTGCCACCCAGGCTGATCCGCGCGACACCCGCCTGGCGCAACGCCGGCACGGTGAGGCCGCTGCCGCCCAGGCCGATCACCACATTCAGCGGTCCGTCGATCTCCCGGACCAGGGTGGCTATGGAGTCGAGGTCGTTGACGCCGGGAATGTAGAGGCAGTCCGCGCCAGCTTGCCGATATTGGTTGGCCCGCCGAATCGACTCGTCGAGCGGCACGGCCTTACCGGGCAGCTGCCCGTCGGTCCGTGCGGTCAGCACAAAGTCAGTGCCGCTGTTGTTGATGGCTTCGCGGGCGGCGGCGATCCGCTCGATCGCGAGCTCCTCCGGATAGAGCACGCCCTCGGCGAAGTCCTCGATGTTGCCGCCGGCCAGGCCCGCGTCGATGGCCATGGATATCGTGCGTGCCACCTCCGCGGGCTCGTCGCCGTAGCCGCCCTCGAGATCGCCGTTGACCGGGATGTCGACCGCGTCGGCGATCTGGCGGATCCGGTCGAACATCTCCTCGCGGGGTACCGCCGACCCGCCCTGGGGAATGCTGTGATCGGGCTTGCCCAGTGAGAAGGCGATGCCCGCACTGGTGGTGGCGATCGCGCTGAACCCGGCCTCCGCGAGCACGATCGCGCTCCCGGCGTCCCAGGCGTTGGGCATCACAAACCCGTCGCCCGCATGCAGGTCTCGAAAGACGCCTGCTCGCCGCGCTGTCTCGGCCACAACTGTCTTGGCGAGATCGGAATCGGGCACCTGGTCCTCCTTGCCGTTGTTCTGGGGACTGCAGCGCCACGGTAGGCCGGCCGGTGACATATGCCCAATGCATACTTCGGCTGTGTGCTATCAGTACCTTGCATAGGGTGGGGAGATGGATCTGGACGCACTGCGCACCTTCGTCGCCATCCATCGGTCCGGCTCGGTCACCCGGGCCTCCGCCGAGCTGTTCCGCTCGCAGCCCGCGGTCAGCCGCAGGCTCACCCTGCTGGAGGGCGAGCTGGGCGTGCCGCTGTTCGAGCGGGTTCCCGGCGGAGTGGTGCTGGGCGAAGCCGGACGCGCGCTGCTGCCGTTCGCCGAGGCGGTGCTGGCCACGCTCCGGGACGCCGAGGCTGCCGTGCGCGCCGTGCATTCGGCGGACACCGGCTCCGTCACCGTCGCGCTGGTCGGGACGCTGGCCAGCACCGACCTGACCGCGGTGCTGCGGCGGTTCGCGCGCCACCACCCTGGCGTGGACCTGGTTCCGCGCACCGCGACCAGCCGCGAGGTGAGCGACCTGGTCCGCCGAGGCGAGGTCAGCCTGGGCCTGCGGTACGGCCCGGACCCGGACCCGGCGCTGCGGTGTGAGGCGCTGTTCGGGGAGCGGATGGTGGTGGTCGCCGCGGCGGAGCACCGGCTCGCCACCGCCCAGGACATCGCCATGGCCGCGCTCGCCGACCAGCGCTGGATCGCGTTCCCCGAGCCGCCCGACCGGCCGGAGACCTCCGGTGCGGCGATCCGGCGGGTGCTGGATGCGGTGGGGGTGGTTGACAGCCAGGTCCTCCGCATCGACAGCCTGACCGCACAGAAACGGCTGGTCGAGGCGGGTTTCGGCATCGCGCTGGTGCCTGACAGCAGCGTTCGGGAGGAGCTGGCCGCCGGCTCTCTGGTCGTGCTCGACGTCGCCGACCTCGACCTCTCGGTTCCGGTGACCGCGGTGACCCGGCGGGGCGGGTTCCTGAGCGCGGCCGCCCGCACACTGCTCGACGAGCTCCGACTGGCGGCGGCTACTTCTTGAGGCGGCTACTTCTTGAGGCGGCGGCTGCCGCCGTGCCAGTCCTCCGCGACGCCGACCTCGTCGTCCTTGACCCCGAACGCGCGCAGCTGGGGCTGCTCCCGCAGGCTGCGCTTGAGCTCCGCGAAACCGGGGTACCGGGCCAGCGCGATGACGTGGTCCCACAGCTGGGCTGCCTGCTCGTCACTGGGCAGCCGGCTGATCACCGGTCCGAAGAAGGCGACCCCGCCCGGTGGCTCGAAGTGCAGGATCGGAGTGCCCACGTCCTTGCCGGTCAGGCTGAGCGCCTCGTCGGTCTCGGCTTTGATCACCGCGTCCCACGCGGTGTCGTCCAAGGCATCGGACAGCGAGGTGGGCAGCCCGGCCTCGGCCAGTGCCGCCTCGGCGAACTCTCGGGACCCCCGGTGCGCCCGCGCGCCCGCGTCACCGGCGACCGGCTCCCGGTCGAAGGCCCGCGCGCCCAGGGCGGCGTACAGCGGGCCGACCGCCTCGCGTCCGTACTCCGCCCGGGTGCGCGCGGCGACCCGCAGCAGCTTCAGCCCGGCGGTGTGCCCGGCCTCGTACTCCGGCGGGAAATGCGCATCGTAGTCGATGTGCCCGTTGAGCAGCCGCAACGAGATGAACCGCCAGTCCACCGAGTAGTCGCGCTGGGCCTGGACCTTGCGCACCCACTTGCTGGTCATCCAGGCGAACGGGCACCCCGGGTCGAAATAGAAGTTGATGTCCGCCTCGGCCACAAATCCGAGGCTAGTTCATCCGGCGGCCGGCTCGCCCACCTGATCCTCAGGGTTGACGTAGCCGTCCTCGAGCAGCCCGTGCCGGCGCACCACCCGCTCCAGCGCGGCGGCCCAGTGCTCGTAGTAGGCCCACCGGCCTCGGGTATCGGCGGGTGCCTCTTCCCAGCGGCCGATCTCGGCGATCAGCTCCCGCTGGAAGTCCTCCCACGGGTAGTGCCCGAACTCCGACAGTGCCACGGCCAGTCCGAATGCACGGCGCTGCCATTCCGCGTCGAAGGTCGGCTGGTTCAGGTCGGTGACGCAGGACGGGTGCAGCCGGCTGTCCGTGCGGTGCTGGGCCGGGGTCACGCCGGGGCCTCGGCAAGTGCGACGCCGATCATCGACTCGGTGGTGACCAGGTCGGCCAGCCGCTCCTCGGACATCCCCTCGGTGCCGGCGGGCCGCTGTGGCACCACGAACCACCGGGCGTGCCCGCTGGCGTCCCACACCCGCACCTCGGTGTCCGGGTCCAGCGGCACGCCGAGTTCGGTCAGCACCGCGCGGGGTTCCCGGGCCGCCCTGGCGCGGAACACCGGGTCCTTGTACCAGTACGGCGGCAGGCCCAGCACCGGCCACGGGAAGCATGAGCACAGTGTGCAGATCACCAGGTTGTGCACGCCTGGCTCGTTGAGCACGGCGGCCAGGTGCTCGCCCTCGGCGCCGGCCATGCCCTCCGGCAGGTCCAGCTCGGCAACCGCGGCCGGGGTGTCCTCGGCGAGGCGGCGGGCGAAGTCCGGGTCGGTCCAGGCCCTGGCCACGATCTTCTTGCCGTTCAGCGGCGTCATCTCGGACTCGAAGTAGCCGAGCACCTTGTCCACCGTGCCGCTGCCGATGACGCCCTTCTCGATGAGCAGCGCCTCCAGCGCGCGGACCTGCGCGGCGCTGCGCTCCTCGCGGTCCTCCGGGTAGCCGAACTGTGCGGTCACGAGCTTCCTTCCTGGTTCTGCTCGGTGCTTTTGGCGGGGGAGAGATACACCTCGTAAATGTCGGCGAACATCGGCCCGCCGTTCGGCTCGGCCCTCGGCCCCCAGACGTCCTCGGCTTCGAAGCGCACGATGTATACCGGCACCGGCTCGCCGAGCCCGTCCGGTCCGGTGGAGCAGAAGTAGGCGTAGTTGCCCTCGAAGACCCGCGTCACGGTGCCTGGGCGGCCGCGCAGGTAGCCGGGCAGCCGGGTGTGCTCGGCGCGCGGGGGGTCGCCCACGATCACCTGGTCGCCCACCCCGAACGCGGGCTTGGCCGGCCCCCGGCGCGGTGAGTCGCCCTCCCGCAGGTAGCGGATCACCTGGTCGTCGATGGGTTGGCTGTCCCGGTCGGGCAGCGGGGCGTCCGGCTCGTTGCGGTAGCGCTCGGCGGCGGCGTCCAATTCGTCCTGGCTGAGGTAGCCCTGCTCGACCAGGTATCCGGTGATCCCGCCCAGCCACTTCTCGTAGTAGCGGTACTGGAAGTAGGCCAGCGGGTTCATCGACTCGGCGCCCTTGCGCAGGTCCGCCCAGGTCCAGGTGCTGGCGAACGCGGTGGGCACGGCGTCCAGGTCATAGTCGGGCACGGCCTCGCGCAGCGAGGCGCTCAGCCCCATCATGGCGGCGTGGATGGCGAAGATCCGCCGCTCCCAGTCCTGGACGAACACCCGCTTCTCGAAGTCGATGGGCCCGTCCAGGCCTTCGAGCCCGCCGAGCTGGTGTTGGAGTTTCATCCGGAGTGCTCCTGTGCGGGCAGCGGGTGGGCTGAGCGGGAATGGGTGATCGACCGAGCAATCCACTCCGACGCAATGCCGAAAAGGCCGCCGAACACTATCGCCACGGCGGCCATCAGCACAGGGTTCCCGATCGCGGCCATGGTGACCGGCCGACCGGTCACCGCCACCGTGCCGACCGTCGAGGCGAATCCCCAGGCGATGGCCGGTATGACCGCGAGCACTCCGATACTGAGCGCCAGAGCATTCTTCTCGGACACAATTCCTCGCCACCTCGTGGAGTGGGAACGATCGCCGGCGGGATAACCGGCGGTGACCGAATTTTTGGGAGCAGGCATTGCCGCCAGGTAACGGGCGGGTGACGGTCGTTGCCGCCCCGGCCACGATAGCGTCAAATTCGGCCACAAGCGCCGGACCGCGCGCCGGCCCTGGGGCGGTCGGCGGTGTCGCTGCTAGCCGCCCGGAGTCACCGGTGCCGGAAAAGACTGGGGGAATCCGCCGAGCTGGACGTTGACCGAGGTCGCGTTCGGTGCCGGGTCGGGAGTGAGCCCCCACATCGTGACCGTGGCGCCGGCCGGCACGTTGGACAGGCCGTGCATCCCGTAGATCGTGCCCATGGTGCCGGCGAGCGCGAAGTAGACCGGGGCGGCGACGGTGCACGCCTTGGCGTGGTTCTGGCCCGAACTGTCCAACACGGTCAGCTCGCCGTCGGCGACCTCGTCCTTGCTCAGCTCGACGGAATAGTCGAAGCGGGCCTGTTCGGTACCGGGGTTGGTCACCCGGTAGGTAGTCATCAGGTAGCCGTCCACCCGCCGGACCTCGGCGACGCTGGCCTTGAGCCCCTCGTTGGCCAGTTGCTGTCCGGGGGGCAGTAGCGCTGTCTGTGGTGTGGCGGCGGCGGTCTTGATCATTACGTCCACCCGGCGGTTCTGCGCCCGCCCGTCGGGGTAGTCGCTGCCGTCCGGCTTGGTGTTCGGAGCGATCGGTTTGGTCTCACCGAAGCCGAGCGGGGTGTAGTCGAAGTCGGCGCCCAGCTTCTGTTGCAGCACCTGTGACACCGCGTTGGCGCGCTGTTCGGACAATCGCTGGTTGGACGGGTCGTCGCCGATGCTGTCGGTGTTGCCCTGCGCGATGACGGTGCCCGCCTTGCCGGTCACCTGGGCGGCGAGAGAGTCCAGGGCCGCCTGGGCGGCGGGGGAGAGCGTCGCGCTGCCGAAGGCGAACAGCACGTCACTGGGCAGCCGGAACTCGGTCTGCCCGCCCTGCTGGGTGGCCGAACAGACCAGCGGGCTGAACGCCCGGCTCTCCTCGGTGGGCGCGGTCAGGATCGGGTCCGGGGTGAGCGCGGGGCCGGCCGGCTGCACCGGGACCTGCATCGGCAGCATCGGGTCGATGGCGACCAGCATGGTGGTGGTCTCCGCCGGTGGCGCGGCGAACACCGCCGTCACGGTGGCCGACTGACCGGGTTGGACGTATTCGTCGACGTTGGCGCTCATCTTGTCCGCGGCACCGGTGTTGGGCACAGACAGCACGCTGTACCCGGTGCGCCGGGGCAGGTCGATCAGCAGGAGCAGCCGCTGCACCCGGTCGATGCCGAAGTTGTCCGGCGCCAGCTTCTCGGCGGTCCCGTTGTAGAACTCGAACTGCAACACCAGTTCGTCGCTGCCCTGGCGGACCAGCCGGATGTTGCGTGCCTCTAGCGGCAGCGCCGTCGACTGCGGCTTCGCCACGATGCCCTCACCCTGGCTGGGCGCCGGTGCCGAACTCACCTCCGCGGGCCCGGACCCGTCGCCCGAGCCGGTGGGCGCGCTCAGCGGGGGCACCGGTTTGCCGCCGCCCGGGCCACCGGTGCAGCCGGCCAATGCCGCCGTCAACACCACCGCCAGCACCACGCTCCGGGCCAGCAGGCCACGCCGAACACGTCTCATCTCCGGTGCCCCCCAGTCCCAGTTCTCGCCAGATCATGTCCAGGAGAGGGGCACAACGCACCGGAAATATCATCTGCGCTTGTCTAATGCCCCTCGCAGCCGGTCGATGGTTTGCTGGCGGTGGCCGTGCTCGGCGGCTGGCTTCCTCGCCGTGGTAGACCGCGCGGTACGGGTCGGCCGCGTCCCAGAGCTGGTCCTGACCGGCTCGTGATCAGAGCGCCGAGGACCCGACCAGGTCGGTGACCCGCAGGTCGGTGACGAACATGTGGCCGGGGGCGTGCGTGATGGCGATCTCCGGCCGCACCTCGGCGAGCACTGCCTGCGGGGTGACGCCACAGGCCCAGAACACCGGGACCTCGCCCGGCTCGAGCGGCATCGGGTCGCCCCAGTCCGGTGCCGCGAGGTCGGTAATGCCGAGCACCGACGGATCGCCGGAGTGCAGGGGAGCGCCGTGCGCGAACGGCAGCTTGGCGGTGACCGCGCGGGCGCGCTCCACCTGATCCTCGGCGATGGTGCGTATGGACACCACCACCGGACCGTGGAAGCGGCCGGCCGGTTCACAGCGCCGCGAGGTGCGGAACATGGCGACGCCGGTGCCGGACTCCAGGTGGCGCAGCCGCACGCCGGCGGACTGCAGCGCCTCCTCCGCGCTGAAGCTGCAGCCGAGCAGGAACGCCACGAAGTCGTCCCGCCACAGCTCCTCGATCGACGTCGGCTCGGTGTCCAGCTCCCCGTGCCGGTAGACCCGGTAGCGCGGCACGTCGGTGCGCAGATCGGCTCCGGGCGCGGTGCGCAGTCGGTCCGGGACGCCGGGCTCGGTGGCCTCCAGCAGTGGCAGCGGGCGCGGGTTGGCCCGGCAGAACTCGGTGAACTCGGCGGCCAGCGCGGCGGGCAGGATCGCCAGGTTTGCCTGGACGTACCCGCCGCAGAGGCCCGTGGTGGTCGCGGTCCATTCGCCGGCCCGGATCGCCGCCCTGGCCCGCTCCGGCAAGGTTGCCTTGTCGATACGCCAAGTCATGGTTAGCCAATCTCCACATTCCGCGTTTCCGGTCCGAGTAGCGCCCCCACCACGGTCAACAACC
>DASWST010000126.1:0-18368 GCA_036402515.1 Pseudonocardia sp. | reverse complement strand
CTGAGCGGGCGCACACCCACTTCGGGCGCCACACACCTGTTGCAGTGGGTGTGCCGCGCCCAGAGAGGGTGTGCGGGGGGCGAGCGATTATGCGTCCGGGAGGGACTCCTGGACGGCGCGGGCGTGTTTGCGGGCGATGTCGGCGAGCGCTTCCCGCCGCACCGCGTCCGCCTGGTAGTCCTCCTGCCGGTTGCGCACCACCCGGGCCGGCGAGCCGACCGCGATCGAGTAGTCCGGGATGTTCCCGCGTACCACCGCGTGGGCGCCGAGCACACAACCCCGGCCGACCCGGGTACCGCGCAGCACGGAGACCTTGGTGCCGATCCAGCAGTCCGGGCCGATCCGCACCGGAGTCTTGACGATTCCCTGGTCCTTGATCGGCAGGTGGATGTCGGCGATCACGTGGTCGAAGTCGCAGATGTACACCCAGTCGGCGACCAGCGACGCCGCGCCCAGCTCGATGTCCAGGTAGCAGTTGATCGTGTTGTCCTTGCCCATCACGACCTTGTCCCCGACCCGCAGCGAGCCCTCATGACAGCGCAGCGAGTTGCCGTCCCCGATGTGCACCCACCGGCCGACCTCCAACCGGCCGTAGCCGGGCCTGGCGTGCAACTCGACGTTCTTGCCGAGGAAGACCATGCCGCGCAGCAGTACGTGCGGGTTGACGATCCGGAACCGCAGTAGCCGGGCGTAGCGCACCAGATACCACGGGGTCCAGGCCCGGTTCTTGATCACCCAGCGCAGGGACGCCATGGTGAGGAACCGGGCCTGGCGGGGATCCCGCCGGTTGCGTCGCCAATCCGCCCACCGGGTCCGTACCGGAGCGCCCCACATGCTGGTCACGGTGGACAAGCCTAGGGCGTGATCCCGAGCGGGTCAGGCGGCGTGCGCCTGTGCCTCCTGGATCAGTCGCGCGGCTTCCTCGGGGTACCTGGCGACCAGGCCGTCGATCATGTGCTCGCGGCCCTCTTCGATGGCCACGTTGACCTGGAACGCGTAGTAGTCGTGCAGCTCACGCAGCTGCTGCTCGATGTCGGTGTGCATCTTTCCTCTTCCGGGATGTGGGTATGCGCCACGCCGGCGGCCGTCTTCGGGGTCGCCATGTTCCGTCCGGGGGAACGGACCGCGCTGTCCGGCGGGCACATATCCAGTATCGACTCGTTTTATCGAATCGTTTCGACGCTGCTAGCCAGCTCACAGGAGGCCCGCGTCACAGAGCGGCACAGGGTCGTGTGCCAGGCTTGCCCCGATGTCCACCACCGGGTCACCGCCGGGTCGTTTTTCGGCGAGTCGGCGCTCTCAGCACCCCGAGTCGGCGGTCTCAGCACACCTGCGCCCGCCGTTCGTGATCGACACCGATCCGGGGATCGACGACGCCCTCGCCCTCCTGCTCGCAGTGGGCAGCCCCGAGGCCCGGTTGCTGGCGGTGACCACGGTGTTCGGCAACGTCGGGCTGGAGATCACCACGACCAACGCGCGGCGTCTGCTGGCCCTGGCCGGGCGCACCGACGTACCGGTGGCGGCCGGCGCCGCGGGGCCGCTGGTGGCCGCGCCGGCCCCGGGCTCCGCCGGGCGGCACCACGCGGACGGCCTGGGCGGGCGCGCCGAGGAGCTGCCCGCACCCGGCCCGTTGCATCCCCTCGGCGCCATAGCGCTGCTCGCCGAGCTGCTCCGCGGCGCGGCGGAGCCGGTCACCCTGGTCTCTATCGGCCCACTCACCAATACCGCGTCCCTGCTGGCCAGCCACTCCGAGCTAACGCCCAAGATCGCCCGGATCGTCGTGATGGGCGGGCGGCTGGGTAGCGGCATCCCGGAGTTCAACGTGCGCACCGACCCGGAGGCCGCGCATCGGGTGCTGGCCGACGAGTCGGTGCCCCTCACCCTGGTGCCGCTGGACCTGACCGTGCGCTGCGCGGTATCCGGCCGCTGGCTCGCGGAGCTGGCCGCCGGTGGGCCGCGCGGCGCGGAGCTCAGCGCGATCACCGAATACAACCGGGCCCGGTTCCGGGCTGAGACCGGAGTGGACGCGGCACCCCTGCACGACGCGGTCGCGGTACTCGAAGCCGTCCGGCCCGGCACGCTGCGCACCGAGCCGATGCGGCTGGCCGTGCTCCGCGCCCCGGACGACCAGCGGGGCCGCCTACTGAAGGTCACCACCGGCGAGGCCGGCACCGGATCCCGAACGGTGGACGTCGCGGTGGACGCCGACATCCCGCTGCTGCAAGCGGAGATCCTGCGCAGGCTGCGCACCCTGGACGCCAGCTGAACGGGAAGGTCAGGGGTCCTCGGTGAGGCCCCGTTCGATGGCGTAGCGGGTCAGCTCGACCCGGTTGCGCAGGTGCAGCTTGCGCAGCGTGTTCTGCACGTGGCTCTCCACGGTGCGGTGGGAGAGCACCAGCCGGGCGGCGATCTGCCGGGCGGTCATCCCCTTCGCCACCAGCCGCAGCACGTCGGTCTCCCGCTCGGTCAGCCGCAACCCCGGGTCGTCCTGCTCGACACCACGGCCGCCGGAGCCCCCGGTATCCACCCGGCGGAACTCCCCCAGCACCAGCCCGGCCAGCCCCGGAGTGAACACCGCCGATCCGGCGGCGGTCCGCTGCACCGCCGTGACCAGCTCGGTGATGCTGGCCGACTTGACCAGGTAGCCGCTCGCCCCGGCCTTGACCGCGTCCAGCACGTCCTGGTGCTCACCACTCGCCGAGAGCACCAGGATCCGGGTGTCCGGCAGCCCCTCGAGGATCTCCGAGATGGCCACCACGCCCTGGGTCTGCCCGAGGTTGAGGTCCATCAGCACCACCCGTGGGCGGGTCGCGGTGGCGATCCGGACGGCGGCCGGCGCGTCCGGCGCGGTGGCCACCACCCGAAAGCCCCGCTCGGCGAGGTCCCGAGCCACCCCGTCGCGCCACATCGGGTGGTCGTCGACGATCATCACGGTGATCTCGCTTGGGCGGCCGTCGGCAGCGGCTGGGTCCGAGGTGGAGTTCATCCGCGCCGTCCCGCCGGCGTCACGCGCACCGGCATTTCGAAGGTCCACTCGCAGCCCAACCCCGGGCCGGTCTCACACCGCGCGGTGCCGCCGACCGCCTCGATCCGACCCTGGATGCTGCGCGACACGCCCAACCGACCCTCCGCCTGGGCGGCCGCCAGCCGCCCCGCCGGGATACCTGGACCGTCGTCCCGCACGCTGACCAGCACCCGCTCCCCCAGATCCTCCACCAGCACCCAGGCCGGCGCGTCCGGCCCCACGTGCTGGCGCACATTGGCCAGCGCCGCCTCGACGGCGGCCACCAGCTCGGTCGCGGTGTGCGCCGGCAACACCACCGGGGTGGCCGGGGCGGACACGGTGACCTTGGCGGTGGCCAGTGCGGCCAGCCGGCCGGCCAACTCCAACTGGCCGGCCGGCTGTACTGCGGGCGGACCGGTGATCACCAGCGTGCGCAGCGCGACCTCCTGCTCGCCGGCCAGCTCGCCCAACTCGCCCGCCGCGCCGCCCAGCTCGGCGCCGCGCCGGCGTACCTGGGCCAGCACCTGCAGCACGCTGTCGTGGATGGTCCGGGCCAACCGCTCCCGCTCGGCCACCGCCGCGCGCAGCTCGGTGGCCTCGCGCAGCCGCCGCACCGAGCCGCGCAGCACGGTCGCGCTGTATCCGAGCGCGGTGCCGGTGGCCACCATCAGCAGCAGGTCGGTGGTTTCCGGGGTGCCCAGCCGACCCCGCACCAGCAGCACCGCACCCTGCACCAGCAGCGCGCCGATCACCCCGGCCAGCGCGCCGTAGGCCAGCGCCAGCGCGATCACCGGCCCCGCCGACCACACCGTGGCCAGTACCGGGGCGCCCTGGTCGATCCGCTCGGGGGTGTCCACCAACGCTGTGCTGAGCACGGTGGCCGCGGTCACCACGACGTCCGCCGCGGCCAGCCGGCGCCGGCCGAGCACCCGCCACGGCCGCAGGTAACCCACCGTGGTGAGCACCGTCCACCCCGCCATCACCGCCAGTACGCCTATGGCGCCGACCGGGGACCGGTAGTCCGGATAGCTCACCGCGACCAGGCCGGCCGCGTAGCACCAGGCCAGCACGCGGTAGCCGGCCAGCCCGCGCCAGAGCGGGTCCAGCGTGCGCCGGGCCAGGTCGGCATGGGGGTCCGGCGGCTGCGCCGAGGTAGCCAACGGTGGTTACTCGGTGAGGCCCTGGGAGATCGCGTAGCGCACCAGCTCGATCCGGTTGTGCAGGTGCAGCTTGCGCAGCGTGCTCTGGATGTGGTTCTCCACGGTGCGGGGCGAGAGGGTCAGCGCCTTGGCGATCTGCCGGGCGGTCAGCCCGGTGGCGACCAGCTTGAGCACCTCGGTCTCCCGCCCGGTGAGCCGGGGAACCGAGGCCGCCTCCGGCTCCGGCTCGGCGGCCAGCCGCTGGAACTCGCCCAGCACCAGGTCGGCCAGCCCGGCGGTGAACACCGCGTCGCCGTTGGCGGTACGCCGCACCGCATCCACCAGTTCCGCCGCGCTGGCCGATTTGACCAGGTAACCCGCCGCGCCGGCCTTCACCGCGTCCAGCACATCCCGGTGCTCGGCCCGCTCGGAGAGCACCAGCACCCGGGTGTCCGGCATGGTGCTTGCGATAGTGCGCACCGCCTCCACGGCGGACAGCTCGTCCAGGTCAAGATCGATCACCACGACCCTCGGCTGGGTGGCCGCCGCGATCCGCGCGGTGAACGACGAGTCGGCGACGGTGGCCACCACGACAAAGCCCTGCGCGGCCAGGTCACGCGCCACGCCCTCCCGCCAGATCGGGTGATCATCGACCACGACGACCGTAACCGAGCTCGGGTCGTCGTACGTCGCAGTCATACCTGTTGGGTCCCTTCCGAGATCCGCGTCACCCGTGTGGAGGCAGCCGCCGGCCGCCAGCCGAACGTCATAGTTCCATCACGGTGGTGCCGGCGCCGCTGAATCGCATCCGGTACACCCGTCCGGACCTCATCGTCCCGCCGCAGGTGACCGGCTACCTGGCCACTCTTACCTGGCGGTGATCGAGCTACCACGTTCGGCCGAGTGCCCGGCTCCGTCGGCCGAACGCAATCGGAAACGCCCAGTTCCGTTAGCGCGGTCCCCCGGACGGTTTGGTGCCGGTGACCAGCGCGTTGTAGAAGAACCGGCGAGGCACCCGGCGACCCAGTGGTCCGGCGTCCAGCGCGGACAACCGCTCCCAGGTGCGCCAGGCGAACATCGCCCAACGCATGCCCAGCTTGCCCGGCGGCACGGCGGCCTCGAAGGTGCGCACCGGCCAGCCGAACAGCGCCGCCGAGAGCTCCTCGGTGACCACCCGGGCACTGTCGGCACCGGCCGCGCGGGCGGTGGCCTCCAGCTCGTCCGGGTCGAAGGTGTGGATGTCCACCACCGCCTCCAGCGCGGCCGCCCGGGAGGACTCGTCCAGCTCCTCCTGCGAGCGCCGCCAGGACCGCAGCGGGCGCAGCCTGGTCAGCTGGGTGGTGGCCGCCCAGGTGATGCGGCCGAGCCGGCGGGCGTACCGGTCGCCGATCTTGGTCGGCTCACCGGCGAAGACGAACCTGCCGCCCGGCTTGAGCACCCGCAGCACCTCGCGCAGCGCGGCCGGCACGTCCGGGATGTGGTGCAGCACCGCGTGCCCGACAACCAGGTCGAAGGTGTTGTCGTCGTACGGGATGCGCTCCGCGTCAGCCACCCGCCCGTCCACGTCCAGGCCCAGGTTGGTCGCATTGCGCAGCGCCACCTGAACCATGCCCGGGGACAGGTCGGTGACCGAGCCGCGCTTGGCCACCCCGCCCTGCATCAGGTTGAGCAAGAAGAACCCGGTCCCGCAGCCCAGTTCCAAGGCCCGGCCGTACGGCCACCCCAGCGAGCCGGCGACCAGCTGGAAGCGGCCGGTGGCGTAGTCGATGCAGCGCTCGTCGTAGGAGATCGACCACTTCTCGTCGTAGGAGCCGGCCTCCCAGTCGTGGTACAGCACGTTGGCGAGCTTGGGGTCCCGCCGGGCCGCCTCCACCTCCGCGGCGGTGGCGTGCGGATTCGGCGCCGGATCACTACTCATGAGTACGAGCCTAGGGCCAGCGCCGGTCAGCGACCGGTGAAGGTGGCCTTGCCCGGCCCGCTGGCCAGGAACGACTCCATCCCACTGGCCCGGTCCTCGGTGGCGAACAGCGCGGCGAACAGCTCGCTCTCCAGGTTCAGCCCGGAGTGCAGGTCGACGTCCAGCCCGCCGTCGATGGCCTTCTTCGCCGCCGCCAGCGCCAGCGCGGGGCCCTCGGCGAACTGCTCCACCCAGCCGCGCGCGGTCGCGTACACGTCGTCGGGAGCCACCACCTGGTCCACCATGCCGATGGCCAGCGCCTCCTCGGCGCCCACGAAGCGGCCGGAGTAGATGATCTCCTTCGCCCTGGCCGGGCCGACCAGCCGAGTGAGCCGCTGGGTGCCGCCGGCGCCGGGAATGATGCCGAGCAGGATCTCCGGTTGGCCGACCTTGACGTTGTCCCCGACGATCCGCCGGTCGCAGCACAGCGCCAGCTCGTACCCGCCGCCCAGGGCGTACCCGGTGATCGCGGCCACGGTCGGCTTGGGGATCTCCGCCACGGCGGTCAGCGACGAGGTCAGCCCGCGCGCCCTGGCCGCCATGTCCACGTGGGACATGGCCGCCATCTCCTTGATGTCCGCGCCGGCGGCGAACACCTTCTCCCCGCCGTAGACGATCACGGCCCGGACGTCGGCGCGTTCGGTGGCTTCCCGCGCGCAGGCCCGGATCTCCTCCTGGACCTGCTTGCTCAGGGCGTTCATCGGCGGCCGCTCCAGCCGGATGGTGCCGATAGGGCCGTCCACCTCGAGCCTGACGAACTCTGCCACGCCGCACGCCTCCTCGCCTCGGCCGGGAGTGGCAAGTGGTCTCATCGGACCGCTTGCCACTCACGGGTGATCAGAGGGGACCCTACCCCCGGCGCGCGGTGTACCGCCCGTCCTCGTGGCGCACCCGCAGCGGCAGCCCGAACGCCTGGGACAGGTTCTGCTCAGTGATCACGTCCGGCAGCAGGCCCTGCGCGACGACCTCGCCGCCGCGCAGCAGCAGGCCGTGGGTGTAGCTGGGCGGAATCTCCTCCACGTGGTGGGTGACCAGCACGCTGGCCGGTGCGTCCGGGTCCTCGGCCAGCATGGACAGCCGGGCCACCAGGTCCTCTCGGCCGCCCAGGTCGAGCCCGGCGGCCGGCTCGTCCAGCAGCAGCAGTTCCGGGTCGGCCATCAGCGCCCGGGCGATCAGCGCCCGTTTGCGCTCGCCCTCGGACAGCGTGCCGAACAGGCGCCCGGCCAGCGGCCGCATGCCCAGCGCGTCGAGCAACCATTCGGCCCGGTTCAGGTCCAGCGTGTCGTACTGCTCCCGCCACCGACCGAGCAGCGCGTAGCCGGCGCTGACCACGACATCCCGGACGATCTCGTCACCGGGTACCCGGCCGGCCAGCGCGGCCGAGCAGAACCCGATGCGCGGCCGGAGCTCGAACACGTCCACCCGGCCCAGCCGTTCCCCGAGCACGTGCACCGAACCGGAGCTGGGGTGCAGCTCGGCGGCCGCCATCCGCAGCAGCGTGGTCTTCCCGGCGCCGTTCGGGCCGAGCACCACCCAGCGCTCGTCCAGCTCCACCGACCAGTCCACGTCGTGCAGCAGCGTGGTGGGGCCGCGACGCACCGATACGTCGTCCATCCGAATGACGAGGTCGGTGAGATCGCTCTGCTCGCTGTGCTGGCCCACGGGCCCTATCCTTACCGATGATGTCGTCCGACGAGCGCACCGCACGCCCCGCCGCGCCGCCGGCCGACGCAGTCTTCCCGCTCGGCGCCCACCTCATCGAGGGGGGTGCCCGGTTCGCGGTTGCGTCCAATTCGGCCGAGGCTGTGGAGCTGTGCCTGCTCGAGCCGGATGCCGGCGGTGGGCCACCGGCCGAGCGGCGGCTGGAGCTGGTTGAGCGCACGTTCGGGGTGTGGCACGGCGTGGTGACCGGGGTCACCGCCGGCCAGCAGTACGGGTACCGGGTACACGGCCGCTACCAGCCGGCCACCGGGCTGCGGGCGAACCCGGCCAAACTGCTGGTGGACCCGTACGCCCGCCGGATCACCGGGCGGCTGACCGACCTGGACGCGGCGCTGGGCTACACCGGCGACCCGATGTACGGGCCGCCGAGCACGGTGGACTCCCTGGGCGCGGTGCCCGTGTCCGTGCTCACCGGCGCCCCGGGCGGGCCGGATCCGGGGCCCCGGCCGAAGGTGCCGTGGGCCGACACGGTGCTCTACGAGCTGCACGTGCGGGGCTATACCCGTGCCCACCCCGAGGTGCCGCCCGAGCAGCGCGGCAGCTACCTCGGGCTGGCCCACCCGGCGGTGATCGAGCACCTGCGCTCGCTCGGGGTGACCTCCGTCGAGCTGCTGCCGGTGCACACCTTCGTCGACGAACCGGGGCTGGTGCGCCGAGGTCAGCGCAACTACTGGGGCTACTCGAGCCTGGGCTTCCTGGCCCCGCACGCCGAGTACGCCTCGGTGCCCGGGCAGGAGATCGCCGAGTTCCGCACCATGGTCGCCGCGCTGCACGCCGCGGGCATCGAGGTCATCCTGGACGTGGTCTACAACCACACCTGCGAAGGCGGCCCCGGCGGCCCGACGCTGAGTTTCCGTGGGCTGGACTCGCCGGGCTACTACGTGCACGGGGACCGCGGCCAGCTGGTGGACGTGACCGGCTGCGGCAACACAATGGATCCCGGCTCGCCCATCGTGGCCCGGTTGGTCTGCGACTCGCTGCGCTACTGGGCCGCGCTGGGGGTGGACGGCTTCCGGTTCGACCTGGCCAGCGTGCTGGGGCGGCCGGGGGGCGGGGCCTTCGACCCGAACGCCGGGCTGCTCACCATGATCGCCGCCGACCCTGTGCTGGCGGACCGGAAGCTGATCGCCGAGCCGTGGGACGCCACCGGCGAGGGCTACCGGGTGGGCGGATTTCCGGTGCAGTGGTCGGAGTGGAACGGGCGCTACCGGGACACCGTGCGGGACTTCTGGCGCGGCGCGTCCGGGGTGAACGATCTGGCCTGGCGTCTGACCGGTTCGGAGGACCTCTACGCGCTGTCCGGCCGCCGGCCCTGGGCCTCGGTCAACTTCGTCACCGCGCATGACGGCTTCACCCTCCGCGACCTGGTCTCCTACCAGCGCAAACACAACGAGGACAACGGCGAGCGGAACCGGGACGGCACCGAGGACAACCGGTCGCAGAACTTCGGTGTGGAGGGCGAGACCGACCAGCGGCAGGTGCGCGCCGACCGGCTGCGCACCGCCAGGGCGATGCTCACCACCCTGTTGCTGTCCACCGGCGCCCCGATGCTGACCGCCGGCGACGAGCGGTGGCGCACCCAGCGGGGCAACAACAACGCCTACAACCAGGACAACGAGTTGTCCTGGCTGGACTGGTCAGCGGACCCGGACGCCGAGGCGCTCACCAGGTTCACCGCCCGGCTGATCGAGCTGCGCAACTCCGAGCACGCCCCGGGGCGTGCTCGGTTCTTCGGCCCGGCGGACGTGCAGTGGTGGCACGCCGAGGGCCGTCCGATGGACGACGGGGACTGGCACAACCCGGACGCCCGGACCCTGGGCATGCTGGCCAGCAAGGACTGGTTGCTGGTGCTGCACAGCGGTGCCGACCCGATCTCCTACGTGCTCCCGGACATCGCGCTGGCCCCGGTGCTGGACAGCGGCCAACCGGACGGCAGCCCGGCCGACCCGCACCCGCTGTCCCCCGGCCAGACGATCACCGTGCCGGGCCGCACCGCGCTGCTCCTGGTCAGCGCGTAGTTCCCGGCCAGCTCGGATACTGGGGCGCTACCTCGGCGTAGCGCCGCTGCCAACCGGGCACCGGCTGGCCGGCCAGATGGGCCTCCAGCCGGTCCAGGATGGCGTGCGTGCCGGGGGTGAACCCGGTGGCGTTGCGTACCCCCAGCCCTCGGTGAGTGAAGGTCAGCACCGTGCCGGCGCCCTCGCTGGCCAGCTCGTAGCGCACCACGCCGTCCTCCACGATTCGCTGGCGCCACTCGTGCTCGAGCACCTTCGGCGGGTCCCAGACCAGGATGGTGCCGGTCATCCGCTTCTGCTCAGGCGGCACCGGCGGCTCACTCGCGACCATCTCGATCCGGCCGCCCACCCGCGGCTGGATGCTGGTCTCGCCGAACCAGGCCGCCCGGGCATCGGGATCGGTGATCGCCGCCCACACCGCCTCCACCGGGTACGGCAGGTGCCGGACGAAGGTGATGGTGGCCCGGTCGCCGTCGATCGCCAGGGATCCGGTGCGCTCATTCATTGAGGTCCTTTCCGCTGCCGTGCGCTGTACTGCCGTGCGCTGTACTGCCGTGCGCTGTGCCGCCGTGCGCTGTACTGCCGTGCGCTGTACTGCCGTGCGGTGTGCTGTCGTTGTCTGCGCTGTCCTTCGCCGCGGTGCCGCCGTGGGTCTGTGCCAGATGCCGTTCCAGGGCGTCCAGGTGCTCCGCCCAGTAGCGGCGGTACCTGCCCAACCACTCGTCGATCTCCGCCAGGCCGTCCGGGCGCAGCGCGTAGATCCGCCGCTGGGCATCCGGGCGGACCTCAACCAGCCCGACTTCCCGCAGCACCCGCAGGTGCCGCGACACCGCCGGCTGAGTGAGGTGCGGGAGCGTGGCGACCAGCTCGCCGGCCGACCGCTCGCCATCGGCCAGCAGGTCCAGCAGCGCCCGCCGGCTTGGCTCGGCCACGACCTCGAAGACGTCCACGCCACCCAGCATCACGCATAGCGTATATAACATCAAGCGAATACAACCTCACTGCCGCAGGACCCCCCGAGCGCCCCCTCCCGCCGCGAAAGAGGCGTGATCGGTGTTTCGGTGGAAATAAGGACGGATTTCGTCCTCTCTTGTTTCGTCACAGATGTCTCGAAACAAGAGAGGACGGATTTCGTCCCTCCGGACACCTAAACGCGGATCATGCCGGCTCCGCGGGCTCCGACTCCGCGGGCTCGGGCTGCCCCTCGGGCTCGGGGGCGCGGGAGTCTCTGGCGCGTCGGGCGGGCTGAGCCGGGCCGGATTCGGCAGAGTGGCCAGGTGGACCTCACCCCGTCAGCCCCGCCGCTGCGCCCGCCGTCGCACCGGGTGGACCGCCGCGCACCGCACTGGTGGACCGTGCGCGCGCTGCTCGAGGTGGGCGGCCTGCTGCTGGCGCAGATCCTCGCGCTGGTGTTCGTCGGTGGTGATTGGCTGGTCGGCACGCTGATCGTGACCGCGGTGCTGGGTGCCGGCTACGTGGTGGTGATGCCGCGCTGGCGCTACCGGGTGCACCGGTGGGAAGCCGACGAGCATGCGGTGTACACCCTGTCCGGCTGGCTGCGGTTGGAATGGCGGATCGCCCCGATCTCCCGGATCCAGACCATCGACACCGCGCTCTCCCCGCTGCAGCGGCTGTTCGGGCTGGCCACCGTCACGGTGACCACCGCGTCCTCGGCCGGACCGGTGCGCATCGAGGGGCTGGACGCGGACGCCGCCGCCGCGCTGGCCCGCCGGCTCACCGAGATCACCCAGAGCCACCCCGGGGATGCCACGTGACGGTCGAACCACAATCGGAGGGCGCGGAGCTCACCGAGGCGGCCTGGCAGCGGCTGGACCCTCGGGTGCTGGCGGTGTTCCCGCTGCGGCAGGCCGGCGCGCTGATCCCGGTGGTCGTGGTGCTGTTGATCAGTGGCCAGGGCCAGGGCGGCTGGCAGCTGCTCGCCGCGCTGGCCCCGGTGCTCGTGGTGCTGGGCATCGGGGTGACTCGGTGGGCGACGGTCCGCTACCGGGTCGGCGAGGAGCGGGTGGAGCTGCGCGGCGGGTTGATCCACCGCGAGCAGCGGTCGTTGCGCCGGGACCGGGTGCGCACGGTTGACCTGCGGGCGAATCCCGCGCACCGGATCTTCGGCCTCACCGTGGTGGAGATCGGCACCGGCTCGAGCAGCACCAAGGAAGGCCGGCTGAGCCTGGACGCGGTTCCGGTGGCCGAGGGCGAGCGGCTGCGGGCGCGGCTGCTTTCCCGATCCCCCTCGGCCGCCCCCGCTGGCCGCACCTCGGCAGTGTCGACCGCCGAGACGAGCCCGGCGGCTGGGCCCAGCCAACCGGGCCTCGATCCCACCCTCGGCCAGCGGGCCATCGAGGTGGCCCGGCTGCACCCGTCCTGGCTGCGCTACGCGCCGCTCACCGGCTCCGGGCTGGTCGCCGTCGGGGCCGTCGTCGGCACCGCGTTCCGGGTGGCCAGCGACGCCGGCCTGGACCTGACCAGCTGGGTCACCCTGCAGATCGCCGGGGACGAGCTCACCGCGGTGCCGCTCTGGATGGAGATCGCGGTGATCGCGCTAGTCGTGCTGCTGATGGCCGGGCTGGGTTCGCTGGTGATCTACCTGGAGGGCTGGTGGGGCTACCGGCTGACCCGGGAACCGGACGACACGCTGCGGCTGCGCCGAGGGCTGCTGACCACCCGCTCGCTGTCCGTGGAGCAAGGCCGGATGCGCGGCGCCGAGGTGGCCGAGCCGCTGCTGCTGCGGCTGGTCGGCGGCGCCCGGTGCACCGCGATCACCACCGGGCTGGACGCGAAGACCAGCAACCGGGGCGCGCTGCTGCCGCCGGCGCCCATAGCCGAGGCGCACCGGGTCGCCGCCGCCGCGCTACTGCTGACCGACCCGTCCTCGGGCACCGACGCCCCGCTGGTGCGCCACCCCCCGGCCGCGCTGCGCCGCCGGCTGACCCGCGCGCTGCTGCCCGCCGTCGGGATCGCGCTGCTCGCCTGGGTGCTGCACGACACGGTGCCCTGGCTGGACTGGGCGTGGCCGGGTGCGCTCCTGCTGCTCCCGCTGGCCGCGCTGCTCGCCGCGGACCGGTACCGCAACCTGGGCCACGCGCTGCGCCCGGACTACCTGGTGATCAGCCAGGGCTCGTTGATCCGCCGCCGGGTGGCGCTGCAGCGGCGCGGCATCATCGGCTGGCAGCTACGGCAGAGCCCGCCGCAGCGCTGGGCGGGCCTGGCCACGCTGGACGCGGTGACCGCCGCCGGCGCCGGCCGCTACTCCGTGGTAGACGTGCCGCTGGCGCGCGCCGTGGCCCTGGTCGACCAGGTCAACCCCGGCCTGCTACCCACCGGTTGAGCGGCCCGGACGTCAGGCCCGCCAAGTCAGCCGCGCCGGGTCAGCCCCGCCGGGTCAGCCCCGCTGAGTCAGCCCGCCGGGTCAGCGCCGGCGGGTGCCGAACAGGCCCCGGGTGATCTCCCGGCCGGCCGAGCTGGCCGCCGAGCGCAGGAACGACTTCACCGCCGGGTTCGACATGATCTGCGTGAGCATGCCCGGCTCCTCCCGCTCCACCCGAGGACGCTCGGCCGGCGGCGCCGAGGGGGCCGCTTCCTCCGGCGGGGGCGCCTCGGCCATCTTCGCGGTGAGCTTCTCGTACGCCGACTCCCGGTCGACCGTCTGGCCGTACTTGCCGTACAGCTGGGAGCCCCGGGCGGCCGAGCCGATCGCGTCGGCGCCGATCGCACCCATCAATGACCTCGGCGCACGCAGCCGGCACCAGGCCACCGGGGTCGGCGCGCCCCGCTCGGAGAGCACGGTCACGATCGCCTCGCCGATGCCCAACGAGGTGAGTACCTCCTCCAGCTTGTAATTCGGCGTGATGGGGTACGTCTTGACGGTCCGGGCCAGCGCCTTCTGGTCGTCCGGGGTGAACGCGCGCAGCGCGTGCTGGATCCGGGCGCCGAGCTGGGACAGCACGTCGTTCGGGATGTCGGTGGGCAACTGGGTGCAGAAGAACACCCCGACGCCCTTGGACCGGATCAGCTTGACGGTCTGCTCGATGCGGTCCAGGAACGCCTTGGATGCGTCGGAGAACAGCAGGTGCGCCTCGTCGAAGAAGAACACCACCTTGGGCTTGTCCAGGTCACCGGCCTCGGGCAGGTGCTCGAACAGCTCGGCGAGCAGCCACATCAGGAACGTGGAGAACAGCATCGGGTTGGTCTGCTGCTCGGAGAGCTCGAGCAGCGAGATCACCCCCTTGCCGTCCACCACCTTCATCAGGTCGGCCGGATCCAGCTCGGGCTCACCGAAGAACTTCTCCCCGCCCTGGGCCTCCAGGTTGACCATGGCGCGCAGGATCACCCCGGCGGTCGCTGGGGACACCCCGCCGATGCCCTTCAGGTCGGCCTTGCCGTCGTCGCTGGTCAGATGCTGAATGACCGAACGCAGGTCCTTGGTGTCCAGCAGCGGCAGGTTCTGCTGGTCGGCCCAGTGGAAGATCAGCCCGAGGGTGGACTCCTGGGTGTCGTTGAGCCCGAGCACCTTGCTCAGCAGGATCGGCCCGAACTGGGTGAGGGTGGCCCGGATCGGGATCGCGGCGCTCTCCCCGCCGAGCGAGAGGAACTCCACCGGGAACGCGGTGGGCGCCCAGTCGTCTCCAGTCTCGGCGGCCCTGGCCTTGGTCCGGTCGCTGGCCTCCCCCTCGCGGGACAGGCCGGACAGGTCGCCCTTGATGTCGGCCATCACCACCGGCACCCCGGCTGAGGAGAGCTGCTCGGCCAGGTTCTGCAGGGTCTTGGTTTTGCCGGTACCGGTCGCGCCGGCCACCAGCCCGTGCCGGTTGAGCATCGCCAGCGGGATGCGCACCCGCGCGGAGGAATCCACCTGCCCGCCCAGGAAAACGGTGCCGAGCTCCAGGGCCGCGCCGGTCGTCGCGTACCCGGCCGCGATTTCCTGCGCGGCGGCGCTTGCGCCACCGGTTGCCACCTTGTCCGCCACGATCGGATCGACCTCCAGTGCCCCTTGGCTACCGCCGCCAGTGTTGTGTCGCCAGTGCCCGGCGAGCCTAGCCAACTAGGCTGGCAGGGTGAACGACCGCTTGGTGTGGATTGATTGCGAAATGACCGGCCTGCATATCGGCTCCGATGCCTTGATCGAGATTGCCGCCCTGGTCACCGATAGTGAGCTGCGGGTACTTGGCGAGGGAGTCGATGTGGTGGTCCACACCGACGAGGCCAAGCTGACCGGGATGGAGGAGTTCGTGCGGGACATGCACGAGCGCTCCGGGCTGACCGAGGCGGTGCGCGCGTCCACCGTGTCGATCGGCGAGGCCGAGCGGATCGTGCTGGACTACGTGCGCCAGTACATTCCCGAGCCCCGCTCCGCGCCGTTGGCCGGGAACTCGATCGCCACCGACCGGATGTTCCTCGCCAGGGACATGCCGGAGCTGGACGATTACCTGCACTACCGGATGGTGGACGTCAGTTCGATCAAGGAACTCTGCCGCCGGTGGTACCCGAAGATCTACTACGCCAAGCCGGAGAAGGGACTGGCGCACCGGGCTCTCGCGGACATCGAGGAGTCGCTGCGCGAGCTGCGGTACTACCGGGCCACCGCGTTTGTCGCCCCTCCCGGGCCCAGCACGGATCAGGCCAGGTCAGTCGCGGCCGAGGTGCTCGCCGAACCGGTGCGCTCCACCTCGAGCTGAGCCCGGTAGAGCCGACCGCGGCGGGCGCGCTACGCTGTCTCGGCCGTCGCGCGACAACGCGGCGACGTTCATGGTGGGTGTAGCTCAGTCGGTAGAGCACTGGGTTGTGGTCCCAGGGGTCGCGGGTTCGAATCCCGTCACTCACCCCAGCCACCGACAAGAGCCCGCGCTCGGATCCCCGAGCGCGGGCTCTTGTCGGATATGACGGGTTCGCGCCCGCCCCTCGGATCGGCGATCACTGCAGCACCGGCAGGGTGGGCTTCCTGGTCGGGGTCGGCTTGTGCTTGGGCGCCCTGGAGCCGTCCCCGGAGTCGTCCCGGCCCGGGGTGGTGTCCGGCACCACCGCATCCGGACTGCCGTCCAGGGCGGGGTCCGATGTGGTCGCGGCATTCGGACCGGTCGCGTTCGGGCGGGCGGCGGGCGGACTGGCGGCGTTCGGGCGGGCGGCGGGGTTCGGGGCAGCATGCGGGTGGGCGGCACCGGGAGCGGTGCCCGGTCCCGGACCTGCCAGATTCGCCCCGCCCGGCCCGGCGGCGGCCAGGTCCGGCGGCACCGGCGAGCCGAGGCCCGGCGCGTTCGGGTCCAGGCTCGGCGGCAGATCCGCGTTGGCCGGGTCGGCGGGCAACGGGCCGCCCAGCTGGCCGACGTGGAACATGCTGCGCACATCGGAGCCGCCGTACAGCCCCGGCCCCACCTGCTTGCCGAAGAAGTCCAACGTGGCGATCACCTGGGTGCCCGGATCCCAGGCACCGGTGGGCTGCCAGACCAGCTCACGGTCGGTGCGCCAGTGGGTGCTACCGGGCCCGGGCGGGTTCGAGGTGACCACCAGCGCCCGTTCCACGGCGCCACGGTCGCCGATCGGCTTGTCGAACACGACGCTGATCGGGGTGGCCCCGCTGATCGTGTCCCCGTCGTTCGGGATGATCTTGGCGGCCACCTGCTGGCCGGGGGCGAGAGTGGTGAACTTGGTCGCCGTGGTGCTCTCCTCGCCCGAGGTGGCTCGGACCACCGTGGTGAGCACATAGGAGGTATTCGGCTTCAACGGGTTGCTCGACGACCACCGCGCGCCGTCTGGGGAGAGCGCTCCGTCCAGCTTGGCGCCGTCCTGGGTGCGCAGGTCCGCCCGGGTGAGCCGGCCACCGGCCGCGACGGCGGTCACCGCCTCGGTGGGCGACACCCCGGAAGCCCCGTCCGGCGGGTTCACCGTGAGGTTCGGGTGGAACGCGTCGGCCATGCCCTTGGCCAGCTCCTTCTGGGCGGCGACATCCTGAATCGCGCCAATCGGATCACCGGCGTTCGCGTGCCCGCAACCGCTGAGCACGCCCATCAGCACGGCGGCCGCTCCCACCAGAGCCACACCACGCGGATCGACACGACCCACCACGACCTCACCTCCGAGGGCATATCAACGAGGTCATCTGACTGGGTGGACAACGATCGACACACCCGGTGAGTTACTTGACCGAGCACTTAACTTGGACTAAAAGGACCCGCCGAGGTCATGAGCTCTCGCCGGGCCCCGCCGCGCCGCGCCCGGCTGAGCTGTGTTAGCGTTTTCCCGCGCTCGACGGAGCGCCTGCCTGGCGCCGCTAGCTCAACTGGCAGAGCAGCTGACTCTTAATCAGCGGGTTCGGGGTTCGAGTCCCTGGCGGCGCACCACCCCAACGCAGGTCAGCAAGTCGCTGGCCTGCGTTTTGGATTATTCTGGAATGCGCCCTCCAGTTTGCGGTCGTCCATAGTGGACGAATCCGGGCCCGAGCCGCGCCCGAGACGACAAGATCACGCCCGAGCAAGATCGTCTGACGCATCCGAAGGTGTGTGGCTCGAATAGTCGATCGCGGCGCTGTTCTGCGAGTTCGTGCCGTGTCTGTTTCGGTCATGCCACTCGCTCATACTCGCTGCTGATCCCATCGAGGATCGGTCTGCGGCGGACCCCATAGTCAGCGACGTGCGCTGTGGCGACCGCTGCCGACGCGGATCGATGATGAGCGGATCGATGGTGCGGTGGATCGGCTGCACGCCGCCCGGTGACCGACTGGGGTGAGCGTCTGACCATCGAGTCCTCCAAGCGTGCCTGATCAGGCGCTCGACCACCAATCGTTTGTCAACCGCTCGTAAATGTGTGTCGACGAGGATTTCGCGCATGGTGGTTCGTGCGATACGGGGAGCAACACAGGTCGACTGCAACTCTCGCGAGGACATTCTGGATGCTTCTGCTGAGTTGGTGGCGGAGGTGCTCCAACGAAATTCGCACAGCACCTCGCCGCCGTCACCGGCAGCCTGATCAACACTCCCTCGCCGAGGCTCGCAGCAGCACGTGCTGCTGCCCGGCGGGCGCACGCAGATCGACCACTGGTCCCCGGCCGCACAAGATGGTCTCGTGGCTTGTTGGTCACTTGCCATTTGAGTTTGCACCTTGCGGACTTTGCGGCTGGGCGGTTTCTTGAGAATGAGGCAGTTACGGATCTCGTGCTGGTTATCAGGCACACCGAGTTTCAGGCGTGCGACTCGTCTGCACCTGCGCAAGGGCGAGGCACTCGGACTGGTCCGGGATAAGACCTGTCCGGCACACCGCCATTCATAATCCCCCGTCACGAGTGTTACCAACAGACAGTAAGGAACGACATGACCGTGACCGAACGCACCATCAACACCTCGACCGAGGCCGAGCAGGCCGCCCGCGAGCAGGCGCTCACCGAGGAGGTGGTGGCCAGCTTCGCCACCAGCACCACCGACCGCTACCGCGAGGTGATGACCAGCCTGGTCCGCCACCTGCACGGGTTCGCCCGCGAGGTGCGGCTGACCCACGCCGAGTGGGAGACGGCGATCGATTTCCTCACC
>DASWST010000125.1:0-12150 GCA_036402515.1 Pseudonocardia sp. | reverse complement strand
CCGATGGGGTTGACGCCGGGGCCGGCGGCGAGCGCGTGTCCGACGTGTACGTGCAGGCACTTGACCCGGTCCGGCATGCCGCCGGCGCTGACCTGGGTGCCCAGCGGCTCGAGGGCGTCCCGCTCGGCCAGGTAGGCCTCGTGCGCGCGGCGGTACGCCTCGGCGAGTTCGGGGTCGGTGGCCAGCCGCTCGGTCATCTCGCGCATCCGCCCGTCCGCCTCCAGCCCACCGATCCGCGAGCACAGCCGCGAGCAGGTCAGGTAGTACAGCGTCGGAAACGGCGTGCCGTCCTCCAGCCGAGGGTTGGTCCGCACCACGGACGGCAGGCCGCACGGGCAGCGGTGCGCCACCGCCCGCACACCTCGGGGGCGGCGGCCCAACTGGGCGGTCACCGCGGCCTGGTCGGCCTCGGTCACCTCGGCCCGCTCCGCTTCGACCCGGTCCGCCTCGACCCGGTCCACCTCGACCCGGTCCAACTCGGTCACCTCGGTACTCCTCGCACGTCACTCCACAGCACGTTGAACCAGGGTGCACCGCCCGCGCCAGCCGCGCCGGCCGGAGCCGCCGTGACGTCGCTGGGTAACTGCACCACGTACGGGGTCTCGCCAGGGCGCACGTATCCCAGCCGGTCCCGCGCCTCGGCCTGCAGCTGCGTCGGGTCATTCAGCTGATCGCGGCGCCGGGCCAGGTCGTCCACCTGGCTGGTCAGCTGACGCTGTTTGGCCTGCAGCGCGGACAGCTCCTGGCGCTGGGTCAGAAAGTTGCGCAGCGGCACCGCCACGGTCAGCGCGAGCGCGCACACCACCAGCGCGAGGATCGCGGCGCGCCGGGTCGAGGACACCCCGAGCATGCCGGAGGTGACCACCGCCATCCGGTGTGCCCGGCTGCCCCGGATCGACTCCGACGCCGCACCCGCCGCGCCGACCCGGACCTTCTCCCCCGGAGCCGCCGGGGCACCTCGGCCCAGGCCGGCCGCGCCGGACTCGCCCCTGGCACCACCCGGCGGCCGCACGGCGGAGGCCCGTCCTCCAGCCCGGCCGGACGACTTCTCACCGCCGCCCCGCCCGGAGCTCCGGTCACCGGTAACCCGGCCGGCCGCCGCGCGCGGACCCTTGGTCGGGCGGTTCCGTCCGGCCCGCGTCCGTCCCGGGTCGCCAGCAGACGGCATCCGCTGCTCAGTCCTCCAGCGTGTAGCGCGGGAACGCCAGGTCACCGGCGTACCGGGCGGCGTCGCCGAGGGTCTCCTCGATGCGCAGCAGCTGGTTGTACTTGGCCACCCGCTCGGAGCGGGCCGGGGCACCGGACTTGATCTGCCCGCACCCGGTGGCCACCGCCAGGTCGGCGATCGTGGTGTCCTCGGTCTCCCCGGAGCGGTGGCTCATCATGCACTTGTAGCCGCAGGAGTGCGCGAGGGTGACCGCGTCCAGCGTCTCGGACAGCGTGCCGATCTGGTTGACCTTGACCAGTAGCGCGTTGGCCACGCCGCGGGAGATCCCTTCCTCCAACCGCTCCGGATTGGTCACGAACAGGTCGTCGCCGACCAGTTGGACCTTCGACCCGATCGCGGCGGTAAGCGCCTGCCAGCCGTCCCAGTCGTCCTCGGACAGCGGGTCCTCGATGGACACCAGCGGGTAGGCGCCGACCAGCTCGGCGTAGAAGGTGGACATCTCCTCGGCGCTGCGCTTGCCGCCCTCGAACGCGTAGCTGCCGTCGGTGAAGAACTCGGTGGCCGCGACGTCCAGCGCGAGCGCCACGTCCCGGCCCAAGGTGAGCCCGGTCTGCCCGACCGCGGTGCCGATCAGGTCCAGCGCCGCGCGGGTACCGGGCAGGTCGGGCGCGAAGCCACCCTCGTCGCCCAGCCCGGTGCTCAGCCCCTGAGCCTTGAGCACCGACTTCAGCGCGTGGTACACCTCGGCGCCCCAGCGCAGCGCCTCCCGGAACGAGTCAGCGCCGATCGGGGCGATCATGAATTCCTGCACGTCGACCGAGGAGTCGGCGTGCGCACCACCGTTGATGATGTTCATCATCGGCACCGGCAGCACGTGTGCGTTCGGCCCGCCGACGTAGCGGAACAGTTCCAGCCCGGAGGACTCGGCGGCCGCCTTGGCCACCGCCAGGCTCACCCCGAGCAGCGCGTTCGCGCCGAGCCGGGACTTGTCCGGGGTGCCGTCCAGGTCCACCAGCTTCTGGTCCACCACGCGCTGGTCCACCGCGTCGACGCCGACGAGTTCCGGACCGATCTCGTCCAGCACTCCGGCGACCGCCCGCTCGACGCCCTTGCCGCCGTACCGGCGGGAGTCGCCGTCGCGCAGTTCCACCGCCTCGTGCTCCCCGGTGGACGCCCCGGACGGAACAGCCGCCCGCGCCAGCGTCCCGTCGTCCAGGGCAACCTCCACCTCCACCGTGGGGTTGCCTCGAGAGTCGAGAATCTCGCGGGCGCCGACCTGTTCGATGACGGCCACATCAGCTCCTTGCCTGGCATTCCGGCGTGCGTCGGTCGCCTCTGCCCGGACACACCGGGAGAGGCATCAGCGTCGCCGTCGAGGGTAACCGCCGGGACGGCTCGCGGTAGGGCGCCGCGCCACCTAACCTTGGCACGACCATGACGAGCGCTCCCTCCCCCAACCCCGAATCCGACCGCCCCCGCGAGGGCGGGTCCGACGCTGAGGCCACATTCGCCTCCTTCCGCCGCGCGGAGGCGCTGCTGGCTCAGCGTCGCCCGCTGGACGCGGTGCAGGCCCTGCTGCCGGTGCTCGCCGCGCAGCCGGACCACGCCTCGGTGCATCTGCTCGCCGGGCGGGCATTTCTGGACTCGGCGCAGCTGCGCCGGGCCGAGGCGGCTTTCACCCGGGTGCTGGAGATCGACCCGGCGGACCATTACGCGCGGTTCGCGCTGGGCAAGGCGCTGCAGCGGCAGGGCCGGTTCACCGAATCGCTGGCCCAGCTGCGGATGGCGTCCGCGATGGACCCACGGCCTGAATACCAGGACGCGATCGGCGAAGTCAGCGCGCGGATCGCTATTTCCGAACGGGACTGAGTAGCCGGCACCGACAGCGGCCGGCCCAGAATGTTGGTCACACGCCGTTGTCAAGCCTGGAATCTCAATAAAGTCCCAGGTTAGGCTGCCCACCATGAGGTTAGCCTGGCCTGGCGCAACGCCGCTGCCACGTCACTGTGACCAGCTTGTTCCCGGTCCCGTCGTTCTTGGCGGCGCCGCATGCTGAGCAACGCACTGATCGGCCTGCGGGAAGGGCTGGAAGCCGCCCTGGTGGTGAGCATTCTGGTGGCCTTCCTGGTGCGCAGCCACCGGCGCGAGGCGTTGCCAAAGGTGTGGGCCGGGGTCGCGGTCGCGGTGGGGCTCAGCGTGGCGGTCGGTGCACTGCTCACCTTCACCTCCAATGCCATGTCGTTCGAGGCCCAGGAGGCGTTCGGCGGGGGCATGTCCATCATCGCGGTCGGCTTCGTCACCTGGATGATCTTCTGGATGCGGCGCACCGCTCGCGCGCTGTCCGGTGAGCTGCGGGACAGGCTGGAGCAGGCGCTGCAGATCGGCTCCTGGGCCGTCGTACTGATGGCTTTTCTCGCGGTCGGCAGGGAAGGCCTGGAGACCGCGGTGTTCTTCTGGGCCGCCGCCCAGGCCACCGGTGAGACCAGCCAGCCGCTGGTCGGGTTCCTGATCGGGATCGTGGTCGCGGTCGCGCTGGCCTACCTGATCTACCGAGGCGCGGTGCGCATCAACATGGCCAAGTTCTTCAAGATCACCGGAATTTTGTTGATCTTCGTCGCGGCCGGGATCCTGGCCTACGGCATGCACGACCTGCAGGAGGCGAACATCCTCCCCGGTCTCAACACGCTGGCCTTCGACATCAGCGCTGTGGTCCCCGCCGACTCCTGGCACGGGACGCTGCTCAAGGGCATCTTCAACCTCTCCCCCCAGACCACCGTGGTCGAAGCGACCGTCTGGGTGTTGTACGTGGGCATTGTGCTCACGTTGTTCCTGCTCCCGGGTCGAGCGCGCAGCGCGTCTCCCGCCTCGGCGACCGCCTGACCCTCGTACTCGCCCCGATCGTCAAGGAGAACCACTGTGCCCCGCGCAACCGCACGCTCGCTGTCTTTCTCGGCCGCCACCCTCGGCGCCACGGCCCTGCTCGCCGGCTGTGCCGGCGGCGGTGGCGCGAGCGCTCCGGCGCCCACCGACGGCTCCATCGCGGTCGCCGCCTCGGACACCGCCTGCGAGCTGAGCACGGCGGAGGCGCCGGCCGGGAAGATCACCTTCCAGGTCGCCAACCGGGGCAGCAAGGTCACCGAGTTCTACCTCTACGGCACCGGTGACCGGATCATGGGCGAGGTGGAGAACGTCGGTCCGGGTCTGACCCGGCGGCTGATCGTGGAGGCGCCCGACGGCGGCACCTACACCACGGCCTGCAAGCCCGGCATGGTCGGCGACGGCATCCGGGCCCCGTTCACGGTGACCGGCCAGGCGAACCGATCGGTGGACGCCAGTGCCCGGCTGGCCGAGGCAACCGCCAGCTACAAGCGCTATGTGAACTCGCAGATCGAGGCCCTGGTGCCCAAGACGCAGGAGTTCGTGGACACCGTCAAGGCCGGCAAGGTCGAGCAGGCGAAGGCACTGTTCCCGGTCGCCCGGACCTACTGGGAACGGATCGAGCCGGTGGCCGAGTCGTTCGGCGACATCGACCCGAAGGTGGACGGCCGGGAGGACGACGAGCGCGGCCCCGGCGAGAAGTTCACCGGCTACCACCGCCTGGAGGCGGACCTGTGGCGGGACGGCCTCAAACCCGATTCGGGCGCCGTCGCCGACCAGCTGCTGGCCGACATCAACGACCTGGCGAACCGGGCCAAGACCGTGGAGTCGACCCCGGTGCAGCTGGCCAACGGCGCCAAGGAACTGCTCGACGAGGTGGCCACCGGCAAGATCACCGGCGAGGAGGACCGCTACTCGCACACCGATATGTGGGACTTCAAGGCCAACATGGAGGGCTCCCAGGCGGCGGTCGCGGCGCTGCGCCCAGTCATTGACGAGAAGGACAAGAACCTCGGCCCAACCCTGGACCAGCGCTTCGCCGACGTGGACAAGCTGCTGGAGGGCTACCGCTCGGGTGACGGGTTCAAGCTCTACACCGAGCTGACCGACGCGGACAAGAAGAAGATGGCCGACTCGGTGGACGCGCTCGGCGAGCCGGTCAGCCAGGTCGCGGGGGTGGTGACGGCCACGTGACTCAACCAGCGGGACAACCCGAAGGCTCCGCTCCGTCCGGGATGTCCCGGCGCCGCTTGTTCGGGCTTGCCGGTGTCGGGGCGGCGCTGGCCGGCGCCGGCGCCACGATCGGTTCGACGATCGCCTCGAGCGCGACCGGACCGGTCCGAGAGGCGGCCGCCCGGGAGCAGGCCGCCCAGGAGGCGGTGCCGTTCCGGGGCCCGCACCAGGCCGGCATCATCACCCCGGCGCAGGACCGGATGCACTTCGTCGCGCTTGATGTCACCACCACCGATCGCGCCGCCCTGGTCGACCTGCTGCGCCGGTGGACCAGGGCCGCCGAGCGGATGACCGCCGGTGCCGAGGTGAGCCCGCTCGGCGCGCTGGGCGGGAACCCGGAGGCGCCGCCGGCGGACAACGGCGAGGCGCTCGGGCTGCCGCCGTCCCAGCTCACCCTCACCCTCGGGCTGGGTGGCTCACTGTTCGACGGGCGGTTCGGCCTGGCCGGGGCCAAACCGGCCGCGCTGGCCGACCTCCCGCATTTCGAGCTCGACCAGCTGGACCCCAGGCGCAGCGGCGGCGATCTGTGCATCCAGGCCTGCGCGAACGACCCGCAGGTCGCCGTGCACGCGATCCGGCACCTGGTGCGGATGGGCTTCGGCACCACCTCGGTCCGGTGGTCCCAGCTCGGTTTCGGCCGCACCTCGTCCACCTCCACCGCCCAGGTCACCCCGCGCAACCTGTTCGGGTTCAAGGACGGCACAAACAACATCAAGGCGGAAGACCCGGACTTGCTGCGCGACCACGTCTGGGTGGCGCCGGAGGAAGGCCCGGCCTGGATGGCCGGGGGCAGCTACCTGGTGGCCCGCCGGATCCGGATGCACATCGAGATCTGGGACCGCACCTCGCTGGCCGAGCAGGAGTTGATCATCGGTCGGCGGAAGGGCACTGGTGCACCGCCCGGCAAGGCCCACGAGTTCGATCCGACCGACTTCGACCTGACCGCCAACGACGGCCGCCCGCTGGTCGGGGAGGTCGCGCACATCAGACTGGCCTCGCACGAGGCGAACGGCGGCGTCCGGATACTGCGTCGCGGCTACAACTTCGTGGACGGGGCGGACGGCTCGGGGCACCTGGACGCCGGATTGTTCTTCGTCGCGTTCATGAAGGACCCGCACCGGCAGTTCGTGCCCCTGCAGCGCAAGCTGGCCAGCCAGGACACCTTGATGGAGTACGTCAAGCACACCGGATCCGGGCTGTACGCCGTCCCACCGGGGGTCGGTCCGGACGGCTTCTGGGCGGACACCCTGTTCGGCTGAGGACCCTGTGAGTGGTGGCCTGGCGTCGGACCGACCCGAGCTGACCCGAGCGCTCAGCGCAGCCGGATCAAGGCTCCGGTGATCTCGTCGGCGTCGAATCGCAGCGGGTCGAGATCGCCCGGGTCGTCCAGCCCGAGCCACTCCATCTGGTCCTCGTGGTCCGGGTGGGACGGATCGGCCAGGACCTCCAGCAGCTGCTGGTACCCCCAGATCCCGCCGCAGTCCTCCGGCGGGCCGGCGCGCCGCCCTCCGGTACACCGGGGATAGCGAACCAATTCCTCCCGGTCCACGGCACGCTCCACCAGGACGTCGTGTTCCCAGTTGTCGCCGAGGTCGTAGGTGTACCGGAAGGTGTCCCCCTCCTCGGGAGCGACCTGCTCCAGGGTGGCCGACTTCTCCGGCCGCACCCCTTGGTCCGCGTCGACAGCGCCGAACTCCCCGTAGGGCGTCTCGAAGAAGTGCAGGTGGTCGTTTTCCCAGCCGAATGCAACCTGGATGACCCGGTGCAGCGTGGCCAGGCTGGCGTCGGCGGGCAGCTCCAGCCGCCGCCAGATCGCCGGATTCGAGTCGCGCAGGCTCACCTTGATCTGGTAGATCGGCGCCGGTGGCGCGGACTTGGGCCGCTTCGCCGGCAGCTTGGCTGCCGCAGGCCGCTGCCCCCAGCGCTGTCCCCGGGACTTGGGCGGGGCGAAGAGGCCGGGTTGGTTGGCCTCGGCCAGGTCGAGGCCGGCGGGCACAGCCAGGTCGTCGGCGCATGCGTCGCCGTGCGGCAACTTCGGCTTGCTCGGGGCGGGCAGGGCGCGCATCCGGGCCGCCAACAGCTCAGCCAGCAGCGGGTACTCGTCCACGTCGTCGGGGTCATCCCACTCGGCGGGCCCGCCGTCGTCGAGCCGGTCGTTGTCGAGGTCGTGCTGCGCCCGCGCGTCGAGGGCGTTCTCCACCTGCCAGCGCAGCTCAGCTGGGTCCAGCGCCTGCTCGGCAAACGGGACGGCGCCGCCGGAGCGCAACGACGCCAGCACGGCGACCAGCTCGTCGGGCTCGGCCATCATGATGCTGGCCGCCGCGCCGCAGTCCTCATGGTCGACCGCCACCACGAACGCGTGCTCGTGCCCGGCCCCGCGGAACGAGCAGACCAAAATCGACGCCGACCCGTCCGGGTCGGCCAGCTGGCGGCAGTCGGTCAGTTCGACCGGCTGGGCCAGCTCGTCCGCCCAACTTGGCCGGGCAACGCCAGCCTCGATCAGCCGGTCCGCGGCAGCCGACGCGGCTTCACCTGCCGGCGGCGGAGCGACCGACCCGATTGCCAACAGCACCGCCAATGCCTCGGTACTCGCCCGCTGGGCGATCGCCGGCACGACCTCAGCGGCCCACGCTTCCCGGAATTCCTCTTCAGCGGCCCCACCGAATCGCACCAGCGACGCGCCGACGATCTCGGCCTCCAGCGAGTCGGCGATTCCCAGCAGGGACGAGCCTTCCTCGACCAACGCGTCGATCAACACGTTTTTGTCGAACCCCTCGCCAGAACAGGCTGGGCAATCACAGCGCTCAGGGCCACTGGACAGGTCGGGCGAGTTGGACCGGGGGCTCCCCCGATTGACCTTCCCGCCGTTCCGCTTGCGCTTGCGGCCACGACTTACCGGGCTCATCCGCCAAGTCTGCCTCGTCACCCTTCGCGCTCGAGTGTGCCCCGATCGGGTAAAGCACCGCCTTCGGCGCCGACATCCTGCTCGGCTGAGGACCCTGTGAGTGGTATTGGTCGCTATAGCGACCAATACCACTCACGGGTCTCCCGTCGGGGTGGTGTCCTAGGTTCGGGCAGGTGTTGAACACCCTGGCGGTGGCGAACTACCGCTCGCTGCGTGACCTGATCCTGCCGCTGTCCCGGTTGACCCTGGTCACCGGCGCGAACGGGAGCGGCAAGTCCAGCCTGTACCGCGCGTTGCGGCTACTCGCCGAGGCCTCCCGCAACGGCGCGGTGGCCGCGCTGGCCCGGGAAGGCGGCCTGCCCTCGACGCTGTGGGCGGGCCCGGAGACCATCGGGCGCGCGGTCCGCGAGGGCCGGGCACCGGTTCAGCCCACCGTGCGGACGAAACCGGTCGGGTTGCGGCTCGGGTTCGCCGGGGACGAGTTCGGCTACGCGCTCGACCTCGGGTTTCCGGTGCCCGGCCAGACCCTGTTCAACCTGGACCCGGAGTTCAAACGTGAGTGTGTCTGGGCCGGCCCGGGGCCACGCCCGTCCACCCTGCTGGCCGACCGCGCCGGCCCGGTGGTGCGCACCCGGGACCACACCGGCGGGTGGGCGGAGGACACCGACAGCATCCGGCTCACCGACAGCATGATCAGCGAGTTCGCCGATCCGCGCCGCTGCCCTGAGCTGCTGATGGTGCGGGAGCGGGTCCGGTCGTGGCGGTTCTACGACCACTTCCGCACCGATGCCGACGCCCCGGCTCGGCAAGCCCGGATCGGCACCCGCACCCCGGTGCTCGGCCACGACGGAGCCGACCTCGCCGCGGCGCTGGCCACCATCCGGGAGATCGGCGACTCCGACGCGCTGCACAACGCCGTGGACAGCGCGTTTCCCCAGTCACGGCTGGAGATCGCCAACGTCGAGGGCCGCTTCGAGCTGCGGTTCCACCAGCACGGCCTGCTGCGTCCACTCGGCGCGGCGGAGCTGTCCGACGGCACGCTGCGCTACCTGCTCTGGGTCGCCGCGCTGCTCACTCCCCGCCCGCCCGAGCTACTGGTGCTCAACGAGCCGGAGACCAGCCTGCATCCGGACCTGCTGCCCGCGCTGGCCGGTCTGATCGCCACCGCGGCGGTGCGCACCCAGCTCATCGTGGTCTCCCACGCGCAATCGCTGATGCGCGCGATCGAGGCGGTCGCGGGTGAACTCGACACCAAGCTCGCCACGCTCGCGCTGCGCAAGGAGTTCGGCGAAACCACCCTGGACGGGCAGGGCCAGCTGGACCGTCCGTCCTGGCACTGGCCCAAGCGCTAAGCCTGTGAGTGGTACCGGTCGCTATGGCGACCAATACCACTCACGGGTGTTTCGCCAGGGCTTTCAACGTGCGCTCGCCGCCGGGGTCGCCGTCGGTGGCCGGGACCAGCACCACCTCGTCCAGCCCGGAGTCGGCGTAGGCGGCCAGCCGCTTGTTGACCGTGTCCTGGTCGCCGACCAGCCCGATCCGGTCGGCGGCGTCCGTCGGGAGCGCGGCGAGCAACTGGTCGCGGTCCGCCCCCGCCCGGGCCAGCCGCACCGCGTCGCCGAGCCCGGCGGCGGTGAGCATCTCGCCGTACCCGGCCACCTCCAGGTAGCCGGCCAGGCTGTGCATGACCTGCGCGGTGGAAGCCGGGGCGGGGTCGACCGCGGCGGGGATCCAGGCGGCCAGCCTGGGCGCCGGGCGGCCCGCCGCGCGCGCGGCCGCGTCCAGCTTGCTCCGGTACTCGCGGGCCAGCTCAGGGGACACGAGGTCGAGCACCATCCGGTCGGCGTACTCGGCGGCCACCGCGATGGCGCGGTCGCCGAAGGCCGCCACGGTGATTGGCCCGCCGGGAGGATCCAGCCGCAGCCGGTAGCCGTGGGTGGACAGCATCTCCCCGTCGAAGTCGGCCTGCGCGCCACCGAACAGCGCACGGACCGCCTGCGCGCTCTCCGCCAACGTGGTCACCGCCCGACGGCGGGAGCGGCCGTGCATCCGTTCCACCACCCGGATGCTCGAGGTGCCGAGCGCCACGCCGACCGGCCGGCCGATCAGGGCGGCGGTGGACGCGGCGCCCCGGGCGATCGTCGCCGGGTCGCGGACCGACACCGGGATCGGCCCGACCGTGACCGGGATTCGCTCCGTGGCCAGTCCGGCCGCGGTGGCCAGCGCAAACGCGTCCCAGACGAACCCTTCGCCGATCCACAGGTCCGCGTATCCCAGCCGGTCGGCGAGCACGGCGGTGCGCAGTTCCTCCTCCGGGGCCACGTTCGGTCGGGAGGCGACAACAACGCTGATGTCCATAGCGAAGACCAACACCGGCCGGATGACGCAATGTTCCCCACAGTCGCGCACGCTCATTCGAACAGTTGCTTGCCCCAGTAGCTGTTGGCGTCCGGGACGCCGGCCGGGCAGGCGAACAACGCCGAGCCGACGTGGCGGATGTACTCGTTCAGCGCGTCCTGGCTGCCCAGCTTGCGCTGCAGGGTGACGAACTGCGCGGGGTCGCGCTGGTAGCTGATGAAGAACAGCCCGGCGTCCAGGTCGCCGGTGCGCTGGTCGATGCCGTCGGTGAAGGAGTACCCCCGGCGCAGCAGGCGCAGCCCGTTGTTGTTCTCGAACGCGGCCAACCGGACGTGCGCGTCATCAGCGATCACCGTCGTGCCGTCCGGGCCGGCGGCGGCGAAGTCCGGGAGGTCGAACTCGGCCTTTCCGGTCAGCGGGGCGCCGGTGTACTTCGCCCTGCCGAACACCGCCTCCTGATCAGACAGCCGGTCCCGGTCCCAGGCCTCCACGAAGATCCGGATCCGGCGCGCGACCAGGTAGCTGCCGCCCTGAATCCACGGCTGCCCGGCCTCATTGCCCACCCAGACGTGCTGGTTGAGCGCGTCGGCGTCGTTGCTCTTGATATTGCGGGTGCCGTCCTTGAAGCCCATCAGGTTGCGCTCGGTCTGCTGGTCGGCACCGGTGGACGCGGTACGCCCGAAGCCCAGCTGGGTCCACCGGGTGACCGCGGTGCCCTTGCCAAGGCGGGCCAGGTTGCGCACCGCGTGGAAGGCCACCGCGGGGTCGTCCGCGCAGGCCTGGATGCCGAGGTCGCCGCCGGTGCGGCCTGGGTCCAGGATCTCGCCGGGCAGCGCGGGCAGCGGGTTGAACGCCGCCGGTCGGTGCGCGGACAGCCCGAACCGCCCGTCGAACAGGGAGGGGCCGAAGCCGACGGTCACGGTCAGCCGGGCCGGCGGCAGCCCGATCGTCTCGCCGGTGTCCGCCGGCGGGATCTCGGCGGCGTTGGACTCGCCGGGCACCATCACGCCCCTGGTCATCGCCTCCGCCGCGGCGGTCCAGGTGCGCAGCATGTCGATCAGGTCGGCCCGGTTGGTACTGGTCACGTCGAACGCGGCGAACGCCAGCCGGTCCTGCACGTCGGTGTCGATCCCGGCCTGGCGCGCGCCGTAGAACGGCACGACCTGGCTCGGCGGACTGGGCGGGCCGGCGGCGCAAGCGGCCAACCCCGCGCCGGCGACTCCGGCCAGCCCGAGGCCGGCGGCGCCACCCAGCAGTCCTCGGCGGGACAGCCGGGGGCCGCGCGACATGACCAACTCAGACCACCTGGCCGGCGACCTTGGACAGCGGCTCGGCCAGCGCGTTCACCGCGTCCGCCAGCTTGCGCCGCTGGTCCTGCGGCACGGTGCTGTAGTCGACGTAGCCGGCGTTGTCGCCCGAGCCCCGCTTGTACTGGGCCAGGCCGCTCACCACGTCGGTGAACCGGGCCTCCAGCTGCTGGGCCAGCTCCGGGTTCTTCGCCGCCAGCGCCGGGCGGAGCAGCTCGAAGCACTTGCGGGCGCCGTCGATGTTGGCCTGGAAGTCCCACAGGTCGGTGTGCGAGTAGCGGTCCTCCTCGCCGGTGACCTTC
>DASWST010000124.1:0-25886 GCA_036402515.1 Pseudonocardia sp. | reverse complement strand
CCAGCGGGTGTCGACGCGGTCGTCCACCAGCAGGACCGGCTCGCCGTGGAGCTCCGCGAGGGCATCCGCGAGTGACGCGGGGACCGTGAAGGCACCGTGCAGCGCAGCGAGCCGTCGTGCGCTGTTCACGCGGCTGCCGGGACCCGGGTCGGTGCCGAGCCGCTCCAGTGAGCCGAGCAGCGGGAGCCGGCCGATCCGGGCGATCCCCTCGGCGAGACTGCGGACGAGCTGGGGGTGCGTGGCCGACGGGACGGCCACCACACCGGCGGGCCTCCTGTCCCACCCCCACGCGCTGAGCACCTCGACCACGCCTCGGCGCACGTCGTCCGGGATCTCCGCGTCCTCGCCGAGGACCGCACGCAGCCGCGATCCCCACCCCAGGTCACTCAGCCGGCCGAGCGCACGGCCCGGCTCAGCCCGCTCGCCGGCCGCGATCCGGCCCGAGAGCCCGATGCCGGCGGCCGCCATGCCGGTCGGCCACTGCGCCCGCGGCTCCACCTCGACCCCGGGGCGCCGGAGCGCCTGACGGGCGGTGTCGAGGAACTCCGCCGAAACCGCGGCCGGCTGGACCGGGCCGGCGCAGTTGTCACATCGGCCGCACGGTTCGGCGGCCGGGTCGTCCAGCTCCCGCCGGAGGTACTCCATCCGGCACGTCGACGTGGTCAGGTACTCCCGCATGGCCTGCTGCTCTTCGCCGCGGAGCTTGGCCACGCGCGAGTAACGCTCCTCGTCGTACGCCCACGGGCGTCCCGTGGATTCCCAGCCGCCGCGGACACGACGGACGGCCCCGTCGACGTCGAGGACCTTGAGCATCATCTCCAGACGGGACCGGCTCAGCTCGACGCGGCTCTCCAGGGCGGGCGTGGACAGGGGCTTGCCGGCGTCGGCCAGCAGCCGCAGCACCTCCCGCACGCGATCCTCCGGTGGGAAGGCGAGTGAGGCGAAGTAGCGCCAGATCTCCTCGTCCTCCCGGCCGGGGAGCAGGACGACGTCGGCGCGCTCGACACCGCGACCCGCACGGCCGACCTGCTGGTAGTACGCCACCGGGGACTGCGGCGCGCCCAGGTGCACCACGAAGCCGAGGTCCGGCTTGTCGAATCCCATGCCGAGCGCGGACGTGGCGACCAGCGCCTTCACCTGGTTGGTCTGCAACGCCTGCTCGGCGGCGATGCGGGTGTCCGTGTCGTCCTGACCGGAGTACGCGAGGACCTCGAGTCCCGCCGCGCGAAGGTGGGCCGTGACGTCGTTCGCCTGTGCCACGGTCAGCGTGTAGACGATGCCGGAGCCGGGGATCCGGGGCAGCTGCTCGGCGAGCCACCCGAGCCGGTGGTCCGCCGTCGGGAGCGACACGACCGACAGCCGGAGGCTCTCCCGCTCGAGGGACCCCCGCAGGACGAGCGGGTCCCCGCCCTCCTCGCCGAGGCCCAGCGTCGCCGACACGTCGTCGACCACGCGGGCGTTCGCCGTCGCGGTCGTGGCCAGCACCGGCACCCCGGGCCGCAACTCGCCGAGCAGGTGCCGGATCCGCCGGTAGTCCGGCCGGAAGTCGTGCCCCCAGTCGGAGATGCAGTGCGCCTCGTCCACCACCAGCATGCCGGCGGTGCGGGACAGCTCCGGTAGCACCCGGTCCCGGAACTCCGGGTTGTTCAGCCGCTCCGGGCTGACCAGCAGCACGTCGATCTTGCCGTCCTGGACCTGCTGGTAGACCAGCTCCCAGTCCTCGGTGTTGGCCGAGTTCACCGTCGCCGCGTGGATGCCGGCGCGGGCCGCCGCGTCGATCTGGTTGCGCATCAGCGCGAGCAGCGGCGAGACGATCACTGTGGGCCCCTTGCCCCTGGCCCGCAGCAGCGCGGTGGACACGAAGTACACCGCCGACTTGCCCCACCCGGTGCGTTGCACCACCAGCGCCCGCCGGCCCTCGGCGACCAGGGCGCGCACCGCCACCCACTGGTCCTCGCGCAGCACCGCGCCGGGCCCGGCCAGTGCGCGCAGCGCCGCCTCGGCCTCGCCGCGCAGGTCGGTCTCGGTATCGATCGGCTCGGTGTCGATCGGCTGGCTCAGGCTCATGGCCCCATGGTGGCGCCAAGCCCCGACAGCTTCGCGCCCGGCCCGGTTCTAGTGTCCCGTGTCCGACACGGACACTAGCTGAACAGGCTGCGCCCGACGATCTCCTTCATGATCTCGTTGGTGCCGCCGAAGATGGACTGCACCCGGGCGTCCAGGAATGCCTTGGCGATCGGGTACTCCAGCATGTAGCCGTACCCGCCGTGTAGCTGCACGCACCGGTCGACGGTGCGCTTGAGCAGGTCAGAGGTCCACCACTTGGCCATCGCGGCGTCGGTCACGGACAGCTTGCCGGCCACATGCTCGGCGAGGCAGCGGTCGGTGAAGACCCGGGCCACCTGGGCCTCGGTGGCGATCTCGGCCAGCTCGAAGCGCGTGTTCTGGAACGCCGAGATCGGCTTGCCGAACGCGTGCCGATCCTTGGTGTAGGCGGCGGTGTGCTCCAGCGCGCGCTCCACGCCGGCCGTGCAGCCCACCGCGATGGACAACCGCTCCTGGGGCAGGTTCTGCATCAGGTAGATGAACCCCTGGCCGACCTCGCCCAGCACGTTCGCCGCCGGCACCCGCACGTCGGAGAAGAACAGCTCGGCGGTGTCCTGCGCCTTCAGGCCGACCTTCTTCAGCCGCCGGCCGCGCTCGAACCCGGGCATGTCCCGCTCCACCACGATCAGGCTGAAGCCCTTGCTGCCGGCGTCCGGGTCGGTCTTGGCGACCACGATCACCAGGTCCGCCATGATGCCGTTGGTGATGAACGTCTTGGCGCCGTTGACGATGTAGTCGTCTCCGTCGCGGACCGCGGTGGTCTGGATGCCCTGCAGGTCGCTGCCGGTACCCGGCTCGGTCATCGCGATGGCGGTGATGATCTCGCCGGAGCAGAAGCCGGGCAGCCAGCGCTGCTTCTGCTCCTCGTCGGCCAGCCGCAGCAGGTAGGGCGCCACCACGTCGTTCTGCAACGGGAACCCGATGCCGCTGGCGCCCGCCCTGGTCAGCTCCTCGTCGATGATCGCGTTGTAGCGGAAGTCGGCCACCCCGCCGCCGCCGTACTCCTCGGGCACGTCGGTGCCCAGCAGCCCGGCCTTGCCGGCCGCCAGCCAGACCTCCCGGCTGACCTGCCCGTCCGCCTCCCACTGCTCGTGGTGGGGCTCGATCTCGCGCTCCACGAAGGTGCGGGCGAGGTCGCGGAAGGCCTGGAAGGCATCGAGGTCGTCGTCGAAGATGTTCCGCTGCATACGCCGAGTCTCACATACATGCGCAGCTGCCGGTAACCTTCGGCCATGGATCTGCTGGGTGCCGCCGCCAACGTGCGTGACCGCGCGGTCGCCGGGCACCTTGCCGACCTGCGCCGGATGCCCCGCGAGGTGATCGACTCGTCGCCGAGCGCCACGCTCTACCGCTACCTACCGCTGGAGGGATCGCACCCGTCGTCAGACCCGGGCCGGCTGCCGGTGCTGTTGGTGCCGCCGCTGGGTGCCCCGGACTTCGCCTACGACCTGCGCCGGGGCTGCAGCCTGGTGGAGCACCTGCTGACCGCCGGGCGGGACGTGTACCTGGTCGACTACGGCAACATCTCCTTCGCCGAGCGCGGGCTGGGCATCGAGTTCTGGGTGGAGAACGTGGTGCCGCGCGCGGTGCACCGGGTCAGCGAGTACCGGGGCGGCGCGCCGGTCCACCTGGTCGGCTGGTGCCTGGGCGGGATCTTCTCGCTGCTCTCCGCGGCGGACCGGGCCAACCTGCCGGCGCACACGGTGACCGCGATCGCCAGCCCGTTCGACGTCTCGGCGGTGCCCCTGGTGGCGCCGCTGCGCCCGCTCGCCGCGATCACCGGCGGTCGGCTGGTCTCCTCGGCCTACCAGGCACTGGGCAGCATTCCCGCGCCGATGGTGAAGTGGGCGTTCCAGCTGTCCACGGTGGACAAGTACCTGACCAAGCCGCTGACCGTGCTGTCCCGGCTGGACGACCGGGACGTGCTGGAGCAGATCGAAGCGGTGGACTACCTGATGAGCCACATGCACGGCTACCCGGGCCGCACGTTCGGCCAGATCTACCACCTGATGCTGCGCTCCAATGACCTGGCCGACGGCGGCCTGGACCTGGGCGGGCGCCGCATCGCACTGGCCGAGGTGCGGGTCCCGGTGCTGGTGGTGGCCGGGGAGAACGACGTGATCGCGCCGCTGCGCGCGGTCCGGCGGGGTGCCCAACTGCTGACCGGCTCGCCCGAGGTGCGGTTCGAGTCCGCTCCGGGTGGCCACCTCGGGGTACTCACCGGCCGGCGCGCCCGGGGCACCACGTGGACCTGCCTGGACGGGTTCCTGGACACGCACGACAAGTCGGCCTGACCCGTGCCTCCCCGTCTGCCCCAGCGCCCCCGCCGCACGCAGGCAGAGCGCCGCGCCAGCACCCGCGCCGCGCTGCTCGAGGCGTGCGTGGACTGCCTGCTCGAGCAGGGATACGCGAGGTTGACCACGGGGGCGGTGGTGAGCCGTGCCGGGGTGAGCCGAGGGGCCCAGGCGCACTACTTCAGCACCAAGGCGGAGCTGGTGCTGGCCGCCCTGCGGCACGTTGCCGACCAGCTGGCCCTCGAGGTGATCGCTGACCAGCCCAGCCCGCCGGAGCGCCCCGAGCAGGCCCAGCTGGCGCTGCTGGATCAGCTCTGGGCGCTGCACACCGACCGGCTGTTCCCGGCCCTGATGGAGCTCTGGCTGGCCGCGCGCACCGATGCCGAGCTGCGGGTCGGGCTGAGCGACTTCGAGCGGGAACTGACCCGCCGGGTGGTCAAGTTCGCGCACGAGCGCATGCCCGCCCTTGCCGACCGCCCGGACTTCCGGTCCTTCCTGGCCACCGCGCTGGCCGCGATCCGGGGTCTGGCCGTGCTCGAGTTCCTGGATCGGGCCGAGGAGGTCGCCCGGCTGTGGCCTGGCATGCGCGCCCAGTTGCACTCCATGGTTGCGCACAACGGCGAGCTCTCTTAGCTACTCGGAGCGCGAAGCGCAACCGCCGATTCTGATTGAACGCTCAATCTTATGACGTATCTCACTCCTGGGCATCACGGCCTTGCTCCACGTGGTTATTGACACCTGACAAAGATGCGCCCAGTGCCGAGCACATCGACAGGTAAAGCTCCCGGGGAGGTTCACGATGACAGAGGTGCTCGCCAACTACGAAGACGTCCTGGCGCTGAACGACGACGCCCGGAGGCTGCTGTTCACTGAGGCTCGCACGGCGAACACGTTCACCGACGAACCGGTGACCGACGAGCAGCTGCGGGCGATTTTTGAACTGACCAAGTGGGCCCCCACCTCCGCCAACACCCAGCCGCTGCGGGTGCTCTACGTGAGCAAGGGGGAGGCCCGCGACCGGCTGGTCGAGCACATGGCCGGTGGCAACCAGGCCAAGACCGCGTCCGCCCCCGCCGTCGCTGTGCTGGCCGCCGACCTGGGCTTCCACGAGCACATCCCGACGGTCTTCCCGATCAAGCCGGAGATGAAGGACTACTTCGAGGCCAACACCGAGGGCCGCAAGCAGCACGCCATGCTCAACGCCACCCTGCAGGCCGGCTACTTCCTGCTGGGCGTGCGCGCCGCGGGGCTGGCCGCCGGCCCGATGACCGGCTACGACGCCGACGGGGTGGACAAGGAGTTCTTCCCGGACGGCCGGTGGAAGTCCATCATGGTCGTCAACATCGGTCACCCGGGCGAGAACGCCTGGTTCGGCCGGCTGCCCCGGCTGGAGTACGACCAGGTCGTCCAGCACGTCTGAGCCTCACCCAGTTCGGCGAGTGGCGTACGGCGGAAATACTAGGAACGCCGGCTCACAGCAATTAGCGTCAAGTCTGTGAGTGCATTGACGGGACACCGGGCCGCGACCGCCGACCTGCGCGCCCGCTACGCGCGGCTCCCAGCGGGTCGTACCGTCCGGCTGGCCAAGCCCACCTCGAACCTCTTCCGGTTCCGCGCCGAGCCGAAAGACAAGTACGGCCTGCTCGACGTCGGGGCACTGGACCAGGTGCTCGAGGTGGACCCGGTGGCCCGCACCGCCACCGTGCAGGGCATGACCACCTACGAGCACCTGGTCGAGGCGACGCTCCAGCACGGGCTGATGCCGATGGTGGTGCCCCAGCTGAAGACCATCACCGTGGGCGGCGCGCTGGCCGGGCTGGGCATCGAGTCGACCTCCTTCCGCCACGGGCTCGCGCACGAGTCGGTGCTGGAGATCGAGGTGCTCACCGGCGACGGCCGGGTGCTCACCGCCACCCCGGACGGCGAGCACGCCGAGCTGTTCCACGGCATGCCCAACTCCTACGGCACGCTCGGCTACGCGCTCTCCCTGAAGGTCGAGCTGCAGCCGGTCACCCGCTACGTCGCCGTCCGGCACCTGCGCTACCCGGACGCGGCCAGCTGCGCCGAGGCCATCGCGGCGATCTGTGCCAGCGGCGAGCACGAGGGCAGCCCGGTCGACTTCCTGGACGGCACGGTGTTCAGTGGCGACGAGCAGTACCTGACGCTGGGCCGGTTCACCGACGAGGTGCCGGGCGGCTCCTCGGTCAGCGACTACACCGGTCAGCGGATCTACTACCGCTCCATCCAGGAGTACGCCGGGCGCGGCGAGGACGTGCTGACCACCTCGGACTACATCTGGCGCTGGGACACCGACTGGTTCTGGTGCTCGCGGGCGCTGGGTGCCCAGCACCCGCTGGCGCGCCGGCTGTGGCCGAGCAGGTACCGCCGTTCGGACGTGTACCGCAAGCTGGTCGCGATGGACCGTCGGTACCGGCTCAACGAGCGGGTCCGCTCCTGGCGCGGGCTGCCCCTCGAGGAGCCGGTGATCCAGGACATCGAGGTGCCGGTGGAGCGGCTGGCGGAGTTCCTCGCCGGGTTCCACGCCGACATCGGGATCACCCCGGTGTGGCTGTGCCCGGTACAGCTGCGCAACCAGGCCGGCTGGCCGCTGTATCCCATGGAACCGGGCCGGCTCTACGTCAACGTAGGCTTCTGGTCTGCCGTGCCACTGGCGCCGGGGCAGCCGCTGGGCACCCACAACCGCCGCATCGAGCAGTTGGTTGCGGACCTGGACGGGCACAAGTCCCTGTACTCGAACTCCTACTACACGCCGGAGGAGTTCGAGCGGCGCTACAACGGGCCTGCCTACCGGGCTCTCAAGAAGGGTTATGACCCGGGAGGTCGGTTACCCGACCTCTACGACAAGTGTGTACGGGAGCGGTGATTGCGATGCGGGTGGCCCAGCTGTTCCAGAGCGTCATTGGTACGGACACCTCGATTCGGGTGACCGCGTACGACGGCAGCGCGGTCGGACCGCCGGACGCCCCGTACGTGATGCGCATCCGAACGCCCCTGGCGCTGGCCTACCTGGCCGCGGCGCCCGGCTCGCTGGGCCTGGCCCGCGCGTACGTGACCGGTGCGCTCGAGGTGGACGGCGAGATGTCGGTCGTGCTGCGTGAGATAGCCGACGTCACGCTGCACGGGATCCCGAAGGAGCAGCGGATCAAGCTGACCCGCACCCTGCTGGGCTACCGGCTGCGGCACCGCGCGCCGATCCCTCCGGTGGAGTACCGGCCCCGTGGCCGGCTGCACTCCAAGCGGCGGGACGCCAACGTGATCTCGCATCACTACGACGTGTCCAACCGCTTCTACTCCTGGGTGTTGGGCCCGTCGATGGCCTACACCTGCGCCGTCTACCCCTCCGACACGGCCAGCCTGGAGGAGGCGCAGCGGACCAAGCACGAGCTGGTGGCCCGCAAGCTCGGCCTCAAATCGGACATGCGACTGCTGGACGTGGGCTGCGGCTGGGGCGGCATGGTGATGCACGCCGCCGCCGAGTACGGGGTGAAGGCGCTCGGCGTGACGCTGTCGCGGCAGCAGGCCGAGTGGGCGCAGAAGGAGATTGTCGAGCGCGGCCTGACCGAGCTGGCCGAGGTGCGCCACCTGGACTACCGGGACGTGCCGGAGACCGACTTCGACGTGATCTCCTCGATCGGGCTGACCGAGCACATCGGCGCGGCCCAGTTGCCGTCCTACTTCGGCAGGCTCTACGGCAAGCTCAAGCCGGGCGGTCGGCTGCTCAACCACTGCATCACCCAGCCCACCGCGGACGGGAACGACGTCGACTCGTTCATCGACCGCTACGTCTTCCCGGACGGCGAGCTGCACGGCATCGGGAAGCTGGTGACCGAGATGAACCGGCAGGGCTTCGAGGTTCGGCACGAGGAGAACCTGCGCGAGCACTACGCGCGCACCCTGTCCGGCTGGTGCGCCAACCTGGACGAGCACTGGGACGAGGCGGTGCGCGAGGTCGGCGAGCAGCGGGCCCGGGTCTGGCGGCTCTACATGGCCGCCTGTGTGGTCGGTTTCGAGCGCAACAACATCCAGCTGCACCAGGTACTCGGGGTCAAACTGGACGACCGCGGGGAGGCGTTCATGCCGCTGCGCCCGGATTGGTGATCGCAGGGGAGCTTCGATAGCTGACGCGGATCGGAGCGATCTGTCGCACGGTCGATGGGTCGTCCCGCTCAGTCTGGTGGGCTAGCTTCCGCGCTGCGCGCCCTTGCCCGCGTCCTTCTTGCTCAGCCGACGCCACAGCACCACGGTGAACACCAGCGAGCCGACCAGCAGCACCCCGCTGAACACCGCCCGGATCCACCAACCCGTGCCCGGATGGAACAGCGTCAGGTTGATCAGGAAGAGCACCAGCCAGCCAGCCGAGGCGGCGCCGAACATGATGACGTGGCCCAGAGTCGGCTCACCGGCGTTATTGCGCACGCCGTTCAGCTTGGCAGGTCACGCTGCGTATGACGAGTACGGCCCCCATGCCACGACCGCGTGATCCTGTCTCCCCGAAAGGGGACCCCGAAGTTCGATCAGGTCACGATCCGGTAACCTTGGAGAGGTCGGGCCACGCGGATGATGCCGGTGCCGACCGCGAGATCCACTCGATCGGGCACCTCCTCGTCACGTGCCTCAGCGCGGGCGAGACGCTCCCTGGTGCCCCGGTACGACACCGAGGAGCCCCCGCCATGGCACTGAGCCCGAAAGAACGCGCGGACTTCGATCAGATAGTGCTGAGGCTGCGCCTCGAGGACGCCGACGTCGGCGTGATCGCGCCCAGACGCCGCCCGTTCGCGCTGCTGGTGAGCGTGATCGCGGGAACCCTGGTGTTCGGGTTCGGGGTGGCGCTGGTCGGGCACGGTCCGCTGGGCCCGATCCTGATCACCCTGGTGCTGGCGGCCGCCGCGGTGGCGGCCGGCCGGAGCTGGTGGCGAGCCCGGGACACCCGGCGGCGCGACTGAACCCCGTCAACCACGCTGAACCACCGATCCGGACCTTGGATCTTGGCGTTACCGTTCTATAACGGGGCGGCAACAGTGGTGGTTGATGCTGTGATGGGTGGTTACCCCGACGGCGACGCACTGCCCGTACTGCTCGCTGCAGTGCGGGATCGACCTCGCTCGAGGCCCGGAGGGCACGGTCGAGGTGACCGGCCGGGTGGACTTTCCGGTCAATCGGGGCGGGCTGTGCGTCAAAGGCGCGACCTCGGCCGAGCTGCTTGACCACCCGGAGCGGCTGACCACCCCGCTGGTCCGCGATGCACCCGGGGCGCCGCTGCGCCCGGCCAGCTGGGACGCGGCGCTGGACCGGATTGCCTCGGAGATCGGGCGTGCCCAGCGGCGCTACGGCCCGGATTCGGTGGGCTGCTTCGGCGGCGGCGGCCTGACCAACGAAAAGGCCTACCAACTCGGCAAGTTCGCCCGGGTGGCGCTGGGCAGCTCCGCCATCGACTACAACGGACGGTTCTGTATGTCCTCGGCCGCCGCCGCGGGCACCCGCGCCTTCGGTCTGGATCGCGGGCTGCCCTTCCCGCTGGCCGACATCCCGCTGGCCGACGTGGTGCTGCTGGTCGGTGCCAACCCGGCCGACACCATGCCGCCGGCCATGCGGTTCTTCGAGGAGGGGCGGGAGCGGGGCGCCCGGCACATCGTGGTCGACCCCCGGCGCACCGCGACCGCCGAGCTCGTCCACCGACACCTTCAGCCGGTGCCGAACACCGACCTGTCGCTGGCCAACGGCATGCTGCACATCGCGATCCGGGACGGCCTGGTCGACGAGGCCTACTTGGCGCGGCGCACCGTCGGCTTCGAGGCGGTCCGCCGGATAGTCCGGGCGGACTGGCCGGACCGGGTGGAGCGCACCACCGGCATCCCGGTTGCCCAGCTGACCGAGACGGTCCATGAGCTGGCCGCCGCGCGGACCGCGATGATCCTCACCGCCCGAGGGGTGGAGCAGCACGCGGATGGCACCGACAGCGCGCAGGCGTGGATCAACCTCGCGCTGGCCCTCGGGCTGCCCGGGCGAGGCCCGGGTTCCGGTTGGGGCACGGTGACTGGGCAGGGCAACGGGCAGGGTGGGCGCGAGCACGGCCAGAAGGCCGACCAGCTGCCCGGCTACCGCAAGCTGGCCGACCCGGGGGACCGGGCGCACGTCGCCTCGGTCTGGGGTGTGCACCCCGACGAGCTGCCTGGCCCCGGCGTCTCGGCCTACGAGCTGCTCGATCGGCTGGGCACCGACGCGGGGGTCCGGGTGCTGCTGGTGGCGGCGTCCAATCCGGCGGTGTCCGCACCCAACGCCCGGCACGTCATCGACCGGTTGGACTCGCTGGACCTGCTCGTGGTCACCGACTTCTTCCTGTCCGAAACCGCCGAGCGGGCCGACGTCGTATTGCCCACCACCCAGTGGGCCGAGGAGGACGGCACGCTGACCAACCCCGAGGGCCGGGTGCTGGTGCGCCGCAAGGCCGTCGAGCCCCCGGCCGGCGTGCGCGGCGACCTGGAGATCCTGCGCGCGCTCGCCGACCGGCTGGGCCGGGGGAAGTTCTTCAGCACCGACCCGTGGGAGGTCTACGCCGAGCTCGGCCGGGCCAGCTCAGGCGGAATCGCCGATTACGCCGGGATCACCCGCGACCGGCTGATTGCCGGCGAAGAGCTGTTCTGGCCCTGCCCGGACCCCAACCACCCGGGGACGCCCCGGATGTTCCTGGAGTCCTTCGCCACCGAGGACGGCCGGGCCCGGTTCGTTCCGGTGACACCGCGCCCAGCCACCGAACGGCCGGACGCCGACTACCCCTATCTGTTGACCACCGGCCGCAACCGCGGCCACTACCAGTCCGGCACCCAGACCCGGCGCAGCCCGTCGCTGCGGGCCGCCGCGCCGGACGCGTGCGCCGAGCTGCACCCGGAGTTGGCCCGCGCGATCGGGGTGGCCGACGGCCAGCCGGTCCGGCTGCGCACCCGCCGGGGCAGCGCCGTGATGCGCGCCCGGCTCACCCCCGCGATCCGGGCGGACACCGTGTTCGCGCCGTTCCACTGGAGCGGCCCGGCCAGCGCCAACCTGCTCACCAGCGATGCGCTCGATCCGATCTCCCGGATGCCGGAGTTCAAGACCTGTCCGGTCGCGGTTGAACCGGCCGACTCCGGCTCCCGGGACGGGGGCGAGCGGAGGTCCCAGCACAGCGTCGCCCAGTTGCCCGCCTGAGCATCACCCCGCCTGAGCATCACCCCGCCTGAGCATCACAGAGGAGCGCCATGCACAGCACGCCATGCTTCCTGCAGGGGATCTTCCCTTTCGAAGGTCACGGCATGACCAAGCCGTCGTTGCTGCAGGAGGGTTTGACCTACACGGTGCCGGCCGGGATCACCGCGCAGCCGCTGTACTTCCGGGGCGGCAACAGCACCGACGAACTGATCGCGGTGCTGCTGGTCCGGGACGGGGCTCCGATGCGCTACTTCCCGATCGGCGCGAAGTCCGACACCCACGTCGCACTGGCCGTCGTGGAGGACATCGAGGACGGCACGGTGCTCGAGTTGCACCTGGCCGCGCCGGAGGGCCTGGCCGGCACGGTGGTCGTCGACTTCGGGCTGGTGGAGGTGTGAGCACGACCGTGAGCATGGCCAACCAGAGCGACGAGCGCCTCGAACTGGTTGTGGTCGGCAACGGCATGGCGGGCGCCCGGGCGGTGGAGGAGATCCTCGCCCGGGGTGGCGCCAGCCGGTTCCGGATCACCATGTTCGGCGACGAGCCCTACGGCAACTACAACCGGATCATGCTGTCCCACGTCCTGGCCGGCGACGACGCGGACGAGATCTTCCTGAATCCGCTGGAGTGGTACACCGAGAACGACATCACGCTGCACGCCGGGGTCCGGGTGGTGCGGGTTGACCGGTTCGCCCGCAAGGTCTTCGGCGACGACGGCACGACCGTTGGCTACGACAAGCTGATCATCGCCACCGGCAGTCGGACCTTCTTCCCGCCGATGGACGGCATGTGGGTGGACGACAGGACGCTCACCCCGGGCGTCTTCGGATTCCGCACCCTGGACGACACCACCGCCATGGCGGAGTACGCCGGCGAGCACCGCGCCGCCGTGGTCATCGGTGGCGGCCTGCTCGGGCTGGAGGCGGCGTACGGGCTGCAGCGCCAGGGCCTCGAGGTGCACGTCGTGCAGTCCGGGCCGGTGCTGATGAACCAGCAGCTCGACGAGGAGGCCGGCGCGATCCTGCGCAAGGTGGTGGAGCGCATCGGTATCCAGGTGCACACCGGCAAGCGCACCACCGCGGTGCGCAGCCACGGCACGGTCAGCGGCGTGTTGTTCGCCGACGGCAGCGCGATCGACTGCGACATGGTCGTGGTGACCGCCGGCATCCGCCCGAGCGTCGGGCTCGGCGTGGTCTCCGGGCTGACCGTGGAGCGGGCCATCGTCACCGACGACCAGATGCGCTCGGTGGATGACCCGGACATCTACGTCGTCGGCGAGTGCGCGCAGCACCGGGGCGAGGTGTACGGGCTGGTGGCGCCGCTGTGGGAACAGGCGACCGTGCTGGCCGACCACATCACCGGTGCCGACCCGAAGGCCGCCTATCACGGCTCCCGGATGGCCACCAAGCTCAAGGTCGCCGGCGTCGACGTGGCCTCCATGGGGATCAAGCACCCGCAGCGGGAGGACGACGAGTTCGTCCGGTTCGCCGAGCCCAAGCGGGGTGTCTACAAGTCGGTGGTGATCCGCGAGGGAAAGCTGGTCGGCGCCACGCTGCTCGGCGATGTCGGCAAGGTCGCCTTCCTGACCCAGAGCTTCGACCGCGGCCTGCCACTGCCTGAGGAACGGGTGGAGCTGCTCTTCGAGCTGGCCGGGCCGTCCGGTGAGCAGGGCGCCGCCGAGATGGACGACTCGGTGCAGGTGTGCAACTGCAACGGCGTGTCCAAGGGCGACCTGGTGGCCTGTGTGCGCGGCGGCACGAAGAGCGTCGGCGGCGTGATGGGTGCGACCCGGGCCGGGAAGGGCTGCGGGGCCTGCAAGGCACTGGTCCGCGACATCGTCGAGTGGGCCGCCGGGGGCGATGTCGAGGTGGACCAGAGCGCCAGCTGGTACGTCCCGTCGATCCCGCTGGAGAAGCCGGCGTTGATGGCGGCTATCCGGGATCGGGCGCTGAGGTCGGTGTCCTCGGTGTTCGCCGAACTCGCCCCGGACGGGGAGGACGCCGGCAGCAAGATGGCGCTCGCCTCGCTGCTCAAGGTCATCTGGAACGGGGAGTACATCGATGAGCGGGACGCCCGGTTCATCAACGACCGGGTGCACGCGAACATTCAGCGTGACGGGACGTTCTCGGTGGTCCCGCAGGTCGCCGGCGGGGTCACCAGCGCCGCGCAACTGCGCCGCATCGCCGACGTCGCGGACAAGTACGACATCCCGATGCTCAAGATCACCGGGGGGCAGCGGATCGACCTGCTCGGCGTGCGCAAGCAGGACCTGCCGGCGGTCTGGGCCGACCTGGACATGCCCTCCGGATACGCCTACGGCAAGTCCTTCCGCACCGTGAAGACCTGCGTGGGCACCGACTTCTGTCGCTTCGGGCTGGGCGACTCGACCCAGCTCGGGGTGGACATCGAGCAGCGGTACAAGGGCCTGGACAGCCCGGCCAAGATGAAGCTGGCCGTCGCCGGCTGCCCGCGCAACTGCTCGGAAGCGCTGGTCAAGGATGTCGGGGTGGTCGCGGTCGGCGAGGACAGGTGGGAGGTCTACGTCGGCGGGGCCGCCGGGGCGTCGGTGCGCAAGGGGGATCTGTTGGCCACCGTGCGCGGGCGGGACGAGGCGCTGCGGCTGACCGGCACCTTTATCCAGTTCTACCGGGAGAACGGGCGTTGGCTGGAGCGCAGCTACGACTTCGTCCCCAGGGTCGGACTCGAGCAGCTGAAGGCCCTGCTGGTCGAGGACCGGGAGGGGATCGTGGCGGGGCTGAACGAGCGGATGCAGGCCGCCATCGACGCCTACCGCGACCCGTGGCTGGAGGGCCGCGAGCCGCTGACCAGTGGCCAGTTCGCCAACTCGCTGCCGCTGATCCCGCTGCCCCAGGTGCCGGTGCGCAACGGTTCCTCCGGGGGCAGAGGACCGTTCACCAGCGCTCACGGAACCGCCGAGCAATCAGGGACGCAGACATGACCGAGGTGATCAGTCGGCAGATCGGCCGAGCGGCCGCGATCCCGGCCGGCGAAGGCCGGGCTTTCGCCGTGGATGGGCAGCAGATCGCGGTGTTCCGCGGCCGGGGCGGGGCGTTGCGCGCGATGGAAGCGGTGTGCCCGCACGCGGGCGGCCCACTCGCCGATGGGCAGCTGGACGACGCCAAGATCGTCTGCCCGCTGCACAATCACATGTTCTCCCTGTCCGACGGATCCTGCCTCAACGGCGACTTCGCGGTCCGCACCTATCCAATTCGGGAAGAGAACGGCCAGCTCATCGTGAGCCTGGGTCCGGCTAGCTAGCTGAAGATCCCTCCGGGTGCGCTAAGGCCGGTAGCCTCGGGCGCGGCCACGTTGGTGCCCCGACAACCGACGCGCACTGGAGGTAGTTCGCGACCATGCCATTCCTGCCCTCGATAGTCTTGCCGCCGAACGAGCTGGTGGGCGGTGCCACCGTGTGCACCGCCCAGGACAGCTCGTGGTGTCAACTGATCTATCAGTTCACCGGGGTCGGCTGGCTGGCTCGTTCGGCCGGCGTGGTGCTCGACGGTGCACTCAAGACCCTGCTCATCCTGGTGCTGGCGGTGGTCATCCGGGCGCTGTGTCACCGGGCCATCGCCCGGGTGTCCCAAGGCGTCGGGGAGGGCCGGGCACCGGCGCTGCTGCGCCCGCTGCGGGAGCGTGCCGCGCGAGGGCCGCGCGGGAGCTCCGGTGTCGCGACGCTGATCGAGCGGCGGCGGCAACGCGCGGCCACGATCGGTTCGCTGCTGCGGTCCATCGCCTCGTTCGTGATCTTCGGAACCGCGTCGGTCCTGGTGCTGGGCGAATTCGGGGTCAACCTGGCGCCGATCATCGCTTCCGCCGGGGTGATCGGCGTGGCGGTCGGCTTCGGCGCGCAGAACCTGGTCCGAGACTTCCTGTCCGGCATCTTCATGATGCTGGAGGACCAGTACGGCGTGGGTGACGTGGTCGATTTCGGCGAGGCAACCGGGACGGTGGAGAGCATCGGGCTGCGGGTCACCACGGTGCGCGATGTCGAGGGGACGCTCTGGTATGTCCGGAACGGGGCGATCTCCCGGGTCGGCAACTTCAGCCAGCACTTTTCCATCGCGTTGGTGGACGTACCGCTGGGCCACGGCGCGGACATCGGCATGGCCACCGAGGTCGCCGAGGCGGCCGCGCGGGACGCGGTCGCCGAGCCGCCGCTGGCCGACGACCTGCTCGGCGAGGTGAGCGTGCTCGGTGTGCAGTCGGTCACCGCCGAGGGGGTCACGCTGCGGATCACCGTGCGGACCCGCCCCGGTCAGCAGGCCGCGGTCCGCCGAGCGCTGTTCGAGGCCGTGGCCACCGCGTTCACCGGGGCGGGCATCCCACCGCCCTCGCCGAGCCCGGCCCCGGTCGCCGCCGCATCCTGACCGCGGCCGCTTCCCGCGCCGAGCGCCCGGAGTTGGGGGATGATGCCCGGCGGGGGCGAGGTCGACGTCAACGGAGAGGACGCCGCGATGCCAGTCGGGATGGATCAGTTAACCCACGACCTCGCGGGCGAGACCGAGGCGCTGCGCGCGCTGCTGGTCGAGCTCAGCGCGGACGACTGGGAGCTGGCCACGCCGGCGCGAGGATGGGCGATCCGGGACCAGGTGAGCCACCTGGCCTACTTCGACGATTCCGCCGTCCGCTCCGCCACCGACCCGGACGGTTTCCAGGAGGAGCTGCGGCGGGTGCTGGAGACCGGCGAACTCTCGCCGGACGACATCGCCGCGGGCTACCGCGACCTGCCCGCCGATCGCCTGCTCGACTGGTTCAACGGTGCCAGGGCCCGCCTGATCAGCACGTTCGCCGAGCTGGACCCGGCCCTGCGGGTGCCCTGGTACGGCCCGCCGATGAGCGCGGCCTCCTCGGTCACCGCCCGGCTGATGGAGACCTGGGCACACGGTCAGGACGTCGCCGACGCGCTCGGGGTCACCAGGGCACCCACCGACCGGCTACGGCACGTGGCGCACATCGGCGTGCGGGCGCTGCCGTTCAGCTACCTGCTGCGCGGCCGTGAGGCACCCGCTGCCCCGGTCCGGGTGGAGCTGACCGCGCCCGGCGGCGAGCTGTGGAGCTGGGGCCCGGACGGCGCCGCGGACCTGGTGCGCGGCCCGGCGCTGGATTTCTGCCTGCTGGTCACCCAGCGCCGGCACCGGGACGACCTGGCGCTGGAGGTCGCCGGCCCGGTCGCCGAGGAGTGGTTGTCCATCGCCCAGGCCTTCGCCGGGAAGCCCGGCACCGGCCGCGCCCCGCTGAGCGAGTCGCCCGGTGGGATGACCTCGGCACGGTGAACCGGCGTCAGCGCCCCGGCCGGCGTCAGCGCCCCGGGCTCGAGGAGTTGGAGGTGCGGCTCGGCGAGACCGGCTTTGGCTTTGTGGTGGTCCTTGGCTTTGTGGTGGTCCTGGGCGCTGTGGTGGTCCTGGGCGCTGTGGTGGCCCTGGGTGTGATGGTCCTGGGCGGTGTGATGGTCCTGGGCGGTGTGATGGCCTTGGGCTTTGTGGTGGCCTTGGGCGGGGTGGCGACCTGTGGGGTGATTACCGGGTTGGCGGCCACCACGACCAGGGGCGCGGTGGCGGAGCGCCCGGAGGCCAGTCCGGTGGCGGTGATCAGATAGTTGCCCGGGGGGCCGTCTTTGATGATCGGGCCGTGCACGTTGGTGCCCGACGGGTCGGTGGGCAGGGCGTCGGTCGAGCCGCTGGCCGGTCCGGTCCAGGAGAACCTGACCGCTTCGCCGGGCTGGAACCCGGTGGCGGTGGCGACGTACGAACTGCCGCTGGTCACCTGCGAGGTGGTGAGCGCCAACCCGGCCAAGGTGACTGGCGCGGTTGCCGGTGCCGGTCGGACCAGCACGTGGACCCCGGTGGCGCCCACCGCGATAGCGGCGGCCATGGTGACGGCGGCCGCTAGCCGGCGCCACTGGTGTCGCCGGCGGCTGGTGGAGCGGGCGCCGATGCGGGGTTCCTCCGGTAGCGGGGGCACCGGTACCGGCGGACGCATTGGCGCCGGCGGCGGCATCGGGCGCCGTGGCGGACCCGAACGCCCGGGCGGCATGAGTTGGTGCCGCGCCGGGTACGGGGGCGGCCCGAGGTGTACCCGGGGCAGCGGTTGCGGCGGCGGTGTCAGGTGCGAGGGGAGCCGGGGCGGCAGTCCGCGTGCCGGCGGCGTGCGGTGCTCGGTGAGGGGCCGTCGCGGCACGGGTTGGCCGGGCGGCGCGGCGCGCCTCGCCGGTGGGGCGAAGCTGGCCAGCGCCGTGGGACGGGCTGATGCCGCCGGACGTTGCGCGGACCGGGGCAGCGTGGGGATGGGCGCCACCGGTGCCGCCACCGGCGAGCCTGCCGCCGCTACCGGCGATCCTGCCGCCAGCGCGGCGGCGCCGAGCGCGACGGCGTACTTCGGGTGGGTGTCGACCACGGTGGGGCGCCCCAGCGCGGCCGCGACCATCCGGGCGACCAGCGGGATGCGGGATGATCCGCCGACCAGCAGCACCGCGCTGAGCTCGGCCGGCTCAACCTGTGCGGAGCGCAGCGTGCCGGACAGCGCCGCGATGGTGGAGTCGATCTGGGCGCGGATCAGGTCCTCGAACTCGCCCCGGGTGACGCGGACGTCGAAATGCCGGTCGGGCAGGAAGACCGGGATGATGGCTTCGGTATCCACCGAGAGGGCTTCCTTGGCCAGCACGCAGTCCTGACGCAACCGGGCCAGCGCGGTGGCGTTGCGGCGGTCGCTCATGTCCAGATCGGTGAGCGCGCCGTCGCTGCGGTAGTTCAGGTGCTCCATCAGGGCGTCGTCGAAGTCGATGCCGCCCAGCTTCTCGACGCCCTCCGGGATGCCCAGGATCTCCACCCCGCCGGACACCGGGCGCAGCACCGTGGCGTCGAAGGTGCCGCCGCCCAGGTCGTAGACCGCCACGGTCTGCCCCTCGGCCAGTTGCCGGGTCGCGGCGTAGTGCGCGGCGGCCGCTTCGGGCTCGGACACCGTCAGCGCGTCCGTCACCCCCGCGTACTGGGCGACCTCCTCGAACAGCGCTCGTCGGAACGGGCCCCAGTTGGCGGGATGGGTGAGTATCACCCGCTCCGGTGGCCCTCCCTCGCTCTCCGCCACGCGGTCCAACACGTCCCGCAGCAGCGCGCCGAGCATCGTGGTGACCGGGAAGGGGTGGCCGCCCAGCATCACCGGGGTCGGGTCGCCGAGGCGACGCTTGAACGTCCGGGCAACCCGGTCCGGGCTGCTCACCTCCCGCAGGCTGTTGACCGCCTCACCGGTGAGCAGCGTGCCGTCCTCTTGGGCGTACACCACCGCCGGAGTGACCTCCGAGCGATCGCCCAGGGTAAACAGCTCGACCCGCGACGACGCGGCTAGGGCGGCCGCGACGAAGGTTGTTCCGAGGTCGACGCCGAGGCTGTAACGCACAGCAACCTCCGCGGGTTGGGTTGACCTTATTCCTATCGGCGCAGTACCCCCGTGAGTTACACGTATCGCGTCAGCACTTCGTTTAGTTACGCTCCGCGCAGCGTGGCCAGCGCCGGGGCCAGCTCGCGCCACTGCTGGTCAGGCACCCCGCGCTTCTGGGCGGGCAGCGCCTGCACCGCGACGTGGTCCGCGCCGGCGTCCAGGTGGGCGCGCACCCTGGCCACGATCGCGTCGGCATCACCCCAGGCGACCAGCGTGTCCACGAACTTGTCACTGCCGCCGTCGGCCAGGTCGGCCTCGGTGAAGCCCAGCTCCAGGATGCTGTTCACATAGTTCGGCTGGGCCAGGTAGACCTTGGTGTACTCGCGGCCGATGGCACGGGCGGTGTCCGGGTCGGACCCGAGGACAACGGCCTGCTCCGGGCACAGCAGCGGCTCGGCGCCGAGGATCTCCCGGGCCTTGGCGGTGTGCTCGGCGGTGACGAAGTAGGGGTGCGCGCCGTCGGCCTTTTCGGCGGCCAGCCGCAGCATCTTCGGGCGTAGTGCGGCGAGTACCCGCCGTACCGGGGTGGTCGGGCGGAACGAGGTGTAGGGGGCCGCGTCCATCCCGTCCAGGTAGTCGCGCATCGCGCTCAGCGGCTTGTTGTAGTTGTGCCCGCGCAGCTCGCTGACCAGGTTCTGGTGGCTGACGCCGAGGCCGAGCAGCATCCGCTCGGGGAACGCCTCGGTGAGTCCTTTGGCCGCGCCGGAGGCGGTCACCGCATCGCGCGCCCAGATGTTCGCGATGCCGGTGGCGCCGATCAGCGTCCGGGTGGCCGAGAGCAGCAGCGCCAGGTGGACGAACGGGTCACGCCCGGCCACTTCGGGCAGCCACACGGCGCCGTAGCCCAGTTCCTCCAGCTCGGCGGCCAGCTCCTGGGCCCGGCTGGCCGGCACCACCTCCAGCGCGCCGGTCCAGATGCCGATCCGGGGGATGGCGAAGCGTTCACGATCAGCCATGCCCCGAAACTTAGCCCCGGGTGGGGGCGCGGCGCGCGGTGAATTTGGGGCCTGTGAGTCACTCCGGGACGATGTGTACGTCCCGCGCACCGATCGCGCCGCGCAGCCCCGAGCAGTTCACACAGCCCACGCAGCCGAGGCAGTCCTGGCAGTTCAGGCAGCCCAGGCAACCGATGCAGCGGGTGCACCGCAGGCAGAGCAGGCAGCCGAGGCAGGTGGTGAGCGCCACGGACAGCAACACCAGGACGCTGCCCACCACCCCCGCGCTGCCCGAGGTGGCCACGCTGCCGACCACACCCGCGCTGCCGGAGGTGGCCGCGCTGCCCACCACTCCGGCGCTGCCGGCCACGGCCACGCTGCCGATCACCCCGGCGCTGCCGGCCACCGCCGTGCTGCCGATCACTCCGGCGCTGCCGACCACGGTCGCCGATCCGATGACCGACGCGGAATCACTGACCTGGGTGGATCCGATCACCGTCACCGGCACAGCATTTCAGCACCGCCGAGGGCACACTGGACGGGTCATGACTCAGTCGGATGCCCTGCTTCCCCGACCCCGGCTGGAGCTCGCGGCCGGCGCGGTACACGTACCCGGTTGGCTCGGGCTCGACGAGCAGCGCCGATTGCTGCGGGCCTGCCGGGAGTGGTCCGCCGCCCGCGCGTCCGGTGAACCTGGGCTGCGCCACACCCGGTTGCCCAGCGGCGGGGTGATGTCGGTGCGCACCGTGTGCCTGGGCTGGCACTGGCGCCCCTACCGGTATTCGCGCACGGTGGACGATGGGGACGGCGGCCCGGTGCTCCCGTTCCCGCCGTGGCTGGCCGAGCTGGGCCGGCGCGCGGTAGCCGAGGCGTACCGGGATCCGGCCGCCGGCGAGGATTACCGGCCGGACATCGGGCTGGTCAACTTCTACGACGAGCACGCCAAGATGGGGTTGCACCAGGACAAGGACGAGCGCGGCCTCGAGCCGGTGGTGTCGCTGAGCCTGGGCGATGCCTGCGTGTTCCGGTTCGGCAACACGGGGAACCGGAATCGGCCGTGGACGGACGTGGAGCTGCGCTCCGGTGACCTGGTTGTGTTCGGTGGGCCCTCCCGGCTGGCCTATCACGGCGTACCGCGCATCCTGCCGGGCACCGCGGACCCGGACCTCGGTCTGACCAGCGGCCGGCTGAACATCACCATGCGGGTATCCGGGCTGGACGGCTGACCGCGCTGGCGATCAGCTCGCCGGATGACGGATACTTCGAACATGTGTTCGAGTTCGGAGAGTTGGCAACCGCCGCCGGCGCCGGCCATCGCCCGGTTCGCCGCGCCGGCCGAGGCGCCGAATGTCCAGCCGGTGTGGGTGCTGCTGGAACAGGTCTGCGTGCACGACCCGGTGGTGGCCCGGACGGTGGTCGACGGGCTGGACCTGACCGGTCGGGCCAAGGGCTTCCTGCTCGAGTGGCGGCGCAGCTCCCGGGGAGACTGGCTCGGCGTGGTCAACTACGAGGTGCGCTACGCGGACGGCCGGGAGGCCACGGTGTGGTGGCGGGACCAGCTGGTGCCGGCTTACGCGCTGCGGCCCAGAGTGCCCGGGCGGGAGCGCCGCCGGTGACCGACGGACTTCTCACGGTGATTGACGGGACGGCTCAGACCTCGGCGTTGGCCCGGTTCAGCGCGATCCGCAGCATCTCCTGGGTGTTGCACAGCTTGACCCGGGGACGGCCGTGCGGCTCTCCGGCGGCCCGCTCCGCCGCATCGATCAGCTGCCAGCCCTGCTCGGTGACCAGGTCAGGCTGCCGCTCCGCCAGCCAGTCCTCGATGTCCGCCGAGCCATCCCTGTCGTGCTGGCGCAGTGCGCCGCTGTCCAGGTCGGCGAGCAGCCGGTTGATCGTCTCCACCGAGTCCTTCCGGTTGGTGCCGATGATCCCGGTGGGGCCGCGCTTGATCCAGCCCACCACGTACTCCCGCTCGGCTCCCCCCTCGGCACAGATCACCTTGCCCTGCTCGTTCGGGATCACCCCGCGCCGCTCGTCGAACGGCAGCCCGTCGATGGGCAGCCCCCGGTAACCGACCGCGCGCAGTACCAGGCCGGTGTCCACCACCTCGCGCTCGCCGGTGTCGTGCGCGCTGACCCAGCCGTCCTCGCCGGTACGCAGTTCGTTGCGGCCGAGCACCAGCTGCTCCACCTTGTCGTCGCCGCGCAGTTCGACCGGCGAGCGCTGGAAGCGCAGCGTGATGTGCCGGGCGCCGAGCTCGGTGTCGCCGGCCGCGTAGTCCCGCATCACCCCGAGGTTGCGCTTGGCCACCTTGGACAGCTCGTCCTCGCCGGGAAACTCGGCGACCTCGTCGGGGTGCACGTCCACCCCGGACTCGGTGAATTCCGGCAGCTCCTTGAGCTCGGGGGTGGTGAAGGCGGCCTGCGCGGCGCCTCGGCGGCCGACTACCAGCACCTCGGTGATGTTGCTTCTCGCCAGCACGGCCAGCGCGTGGTCGGCGATGTCGGTCTTGGCCAGCCGCTCCACCGGCGAGCAGAGGATGCGCGCCACGTCCAGCGCCACGTTGCCGTTGCCGATCACCACCGCCCGTTCGCAGCTCAGGTCGAAGGTGAGGTCGGCGTAGTCGGGGTGGCCGTTGTACCAGCCCACGAAGTCCACCGCGGCCACGCTGCCCGGCAGCTCCTCGCCGGGGATGCCCAGCTTGCGGTCACCCTGGGTGCCCACGGCGTAGATCACCGCGTCGTACCGCTCGGTGAGCTCGTCGCGGGTGATGTCCTTACCGACCTCGACGTTGCCGAAGAACCGGAACGACTCCCGGGCGGCGATCTTCGCGTACACCGAGGACACCGATTTGATCTTCGGGTGGTCCGGGGCGACGCCGAACCGCACCAGCCCCCACGGTGTGGCCAGCCGCTCGAACATGTCGACTTTCACATCCAGGTCGGCGCGCTCGAGCAGTGCCCCCGCCGCATAGAACCCGGACGGGCCGGATCCGACGATGGCGACGGTGAGTGGGATCCCGGTGCTGGCCATGGACTTCACATCCCGGTGACGCGGTCGAGCGGCCGGGGGGAGCCCGGCCGGTGGTGGCTCGTGCCCTCAGCCTGCCAGGTGTACGTGGATCCGGCCCGCCGGCCCACTCGGTGAGTGAACCGGCGGGGCCGGATCCAACTGGCGCTCTGGCCGGCCGGCGCCGGCGCGCGTCAAGTGGCCGGCAGCGCCTCGTTGACCAGCCGGGCGAGCAGCGCGTCCGGGTCGCCCTGGTCGTCCGGCAGCCCCCGGGCGGCGAACCAGGAGGCGATATTGCGCACGTCGCGGTGCAGGAACTCGATGCCCCGAGGATTGGCCACCAGATCCACCACCTGCGGCAGATCGATGAGCACCAGTCGACTCCGGTGCACCAACAGGTTGAACGCGGACAGGTCGCCGTGCGCCAGCCCCTCGCCGGCCAGCGCCAGCAATGCCTCGGTGAGCTGGTGCCACAGGTCGGCCAACTCGGCCCGGGCCGGCCGCAGCGCGGCGAGCCGGGGCGCGGCGCTGCCGTCCGGCTCGCCGAGGAACTCCAGCATCACCTCGGTGCCGTCCCGCTGCACCGGGTAGGGGACCGGCGCGCCGATCCGCCACAGCCTGTCCAGCGCGCTGAACTCGGCGGCCGCCCACTGCTCGGCCAGCAGGTTGCGGCCGAACGCGGTGCGCTGGGTCATCGCGCGCATCTCCCGGGACCGCCGCACCCGCCGGCCCTCCAGGTAGCCGGCGTCCCGGTGGAACATCCGGTGCTCAGCCGCGCGGTAGCGCTTCGCGGCCAGCAGGCACTCCCGGTCGGTGCCGGGCAGCGCGCGGCGGACCAGGTGGACGTCGGCCTCCTTGCCGGTCTTCAGTACGCCCATCTCGGTGTCCACCGCGGCAAGCTCGGTGATCAGCCATCCGGGGTGCGGTTCGGGCCCGTGCTCGGCGCCGTCCCAGCTGGACCAGCGGTCGCCTTCCGGCGGCCCGCCGGCGCTGTCCAGATGGTCGTCCCGGCGTTCGGCCAGCCGCAGCCGTTCGGCCTCGGTCAGCCGACCCCGGCGGGCGGGCTCGGGCTCGTCGTCGAAGCGTGCACGGCGGGCGCGGCGAGGCTGCCGAGGCCGGCGCGCGTCGGAACCGTCATAGCGGGAGTCGTGCGTGGAGTCGTCGTGCTCGTGCGGATGCACTGGTGGGGTCTCCTGACCAGGGGTACGGACGCCCCACCGGTGCGCGGCACCTAGCGGCGCGGACGCTCCCCGGGCGGGGCGGAAGGACGGGACGAGGCCACGCCCATGACGGCAGTCGTTCGCACCGGGCCACCTCCCTGTCTCCGCCGGCTCGCCGGCTCCTCAACTGATCGCGGACGACAGTGCCGTGCTCGCCCGCCCACCGCAAGCGAGTTACAAGCCCGTGAGTGGTATTGGTCGCTATGGCGACCAATACCACTCACAGGGTGAGGAGTTCGAAGGTCAGATAGGGGCGGCCGTCGAACAGCGTTGGGTCGGTGGTTTGCATCTCGTCGATCAGGTGGGCAGCGTGCTGCTCGGGAGGCTCGTCGCTCAGCGCCAGCAGGTAGGCGCGGTGTGCGGCGAGCGAGGCGACCGCTCGGTCACGGTGGCCGGAGATGTCCACCGCGTGGCTGGCCCTCGGGGACGCGCTCACCCCGACCCAGCGCACCCCGTTCCACGGCTCCGGCTCACCGGCGGCCGGCGGGAAGATCCACCGGTTGGCCGCGTCCGTGGCGGCGTCGATGGCGGCGCGGCCCACCGCTCGGTGATCGGGACTGTTCGGGCTGCCCGGTGCCCAATAGCCGTGGTGGTTGATGGTGACCAGCAGCTCCGGGCGGTGTCGGCGGATGGCCACCGCGATGTCCCGGCGCAGCGCCGGCCCGTACTCGATCACGCCGTCCCGGTGGTCCAGGAACTCCACGGTGTGTACCCCGACCTCGGCCGCGGCGGCCCGTTGCTCGGCCTCCCTGAGCGGACCCGCCCGCTCCGGTGACATCGTCTCGATGCCCGCTTCGCCCCGGGTGACCAGCAGGTACGCCACCTGCTTGCCGGCCGTGGTCCAGCGCGAGACGGCCTGAGCGTTGCCCCACTCGACGTCGTCCGGGTGGGCCACCACTACCAGCGCCCGCTGCCAGTCCTCCGGCATCGGCTCCAGCGCCGCGGCCTCGGATCCGGCCTCGGATGGCATCTCAGCTGCCCTCGGGGAGTACCAGGTCCAGCTCGTTCTCCACCTTGCCGCGCTCGATCGGCAGCCCGGCTCGGCGCAGCACCCGCAGCAGTCCAGCCAGGTCGGTGGGCTCGGCGCGGCCGCCGGCCAGCAGTCGGGCCACCCGTCCCTTGGACGCCTTGTTGTGGTGGCTGACCACCGTGCGGGAGCCGTCCGGGCGCTCGGTGAGCACCCGCACAGTGACCGCACCCGGGATTCGGCCCAGCGCGGCGTAGGAGCCGGAGCGCAGATCCACCACCAGCCCGTCCAGCTCGGCCAACACCGGGTCCAGCGCGGGCCGCCAGAACGCCGCGAGCGTGCCGCGCCCGGGCAACGCCGAGCCGGCGGAGAGCCGGTACGCCGGGACCGGGTCCCCGGCGCGGAGCAGCCCGAACAGGGCCGACCCGACCGCCAGCCGCTCGCCCGCGCGGGCCGCCGCCGCGCCGCGCAGCGAACCGATGTCCAACGCGTCGTAAAGCACCCCCGTGTAACGGTGCACCGCCGGGCGGGTGGGCGCGGCCCACACAGCGGCGTTGCGGAGGATCTCGCCGTCCTGGCGCTCGGACAGGCCCAGCGCGGCGCGGCTGGCCGGCAGGTCGGCGGCCAGCTCGACCAGCTCGTCGATCAGTTCCTTGCGCGCCGGGTTGAGCTCGGGGAAAGACAACCGGTCCAG
>DASWST010000123.1:0-50160 GCA_036402515.1 Pseudonocardia sp. | reverse complement strand
GGGGGAGCTGGCGGGGAGGCTGCTCCGATCGAACCACAAGGCCGCACCATATGGGCCACTCGGTGACCACAAAGGGTCAGACTGTGGCCAACCCGACGACACCTCGCCGCAACTCCCGCACCGCCTGGTCGGCGGCCCGCCCCACGGACGTCTTCGGCCCGGACACCGCGGCCAACTGATCCAGCAGATCGATCACCTGCCGGCACCAGCGCACGAAGTCACCGGCGGAGAGCTCCTGCCCGTTTTCCTCCGCCGCGGTGAGCACCGCCGACAGCGACTGCCCCCTGGCCCACCGCAGCACCGGCCAGGCGAACCCGAAGTCCGGCTCCCGGGTCCGCTCCACCCGGTGCCGACGCTCGTCGGACTCCAACTCCGACCACAGCCGCACCGTGGCGTCCAGCGCGTTCGCCACCGGCCCGGTCGGCACCCGGGGCATCGCGCCGTCGTCTCGGCGCGACTCGTAGACCAGCGCGGACACCACCGCCGCCAGCTCCGGCGGGTTCAACCCGTCCCAGATCCCGTGCCGCAGGCACTCGGCGGCCAGCAGGTCGGACTCGCCCCACAGCCGGGACAGCACCGCGCCGTGCTCGGTCACCGTGTCCCGGTCCAGGTAGCCGCGCTCGGACAGCAGCGCGGTGATCCGGTCGAATGCCCGTGCCAACGAGTGCGTGGTGGCCCTGACCTTCTGCCGCAGCTGCTCGGTCTCCTTCTCCAGCCGGGCGGCCCGCTCGGCCCACCGGGCATGCGCCTCCCGGTCGTCGCAGCCGTGGCAGGGGTGCGCGCGCAGCGCCCGACGCAGCGCGGCCAGCTCGGCGGACTCCGCGGCATCGACTCCAGCGTCCATCCCGGCCCTGGCCCGCCGGCCCGGCCCGGACGGCAACTCGATGCCGGTGTTGCGCAGGCTGGAGGCCAGGTCGCGGCGGGCCCTGGGCACCCGGTGATCCACCCGCTTGGGCAGCCGCATCCGACCCAGCGGCGTGACCGGGCCGGTGAAGTCCGCCGAGGTCAACCGGCCGGCCCAGCGGTCCTCGGTGAGCACCAGGGGTCGTGGCTCGCCGGAGTGGTCCAGCCCGGGGTCGAGCACCACGGCCAGCCCGGCGCGGCGCCCGGTGGGTACCGCGATCACGTCCCCCGGTCGCAGTGTGGTGAGCGAGTCCGCGACGGCGGCCCGGCGGGCGGCGGCGCTGCCCTTGCTGATCACCCGTTCCCGCTCGGTGAGCTCGCGGCGCAGCCCGGCGTATTCGGCGAAGTCGCCGAGGTGGCAGTTCATCGCGTCGGCATAGCCGCGCAGCGCCTCGGCGTTGCGCTCGATCCGCTTCGACACCCCGACCACCGAGCGGTCCGCCTGGAACTGCGCGAAGGACTGCTCGAGCAGCTCACGGGCCTGCTCGGCGCCCAACCGGTCGAGCAGGTTGACCGCCATGTTGTAGCCGGGGCGGAACGAGCTGCGCAGCGGGTAGGTGCGGGTGGAGGCCAGCCCGGCGACCGCCGTCGGGTCTACCCCCGGCTGCCAGATGACCACCGCGTGACCCTCGACGTCGATGCCCCGGCGCCCGGCCCGTCCGGTCAGCTGGGTGTACTCCCCCGGGGTCAGCTCGACGTGCGCCTCGCCGTTGTACTTGACCAGCCGTTCCAACACCACGGTGCGGGCCGGCATGTTGATGCCCAGGGCCAGCGTCTCGGTGGCGAACACGCACTTGACCAGCCCGAGGGTGAACAGTTCCTCAACGGTCTCCTTGAACGCCGGGAGCATGCCGGCGTGGTGCGACGCGATCCCTCGCTCCAGCGCGTCCCGCCAGGCCCAGAAGCCCAGCACCTCCAGGTCGGCCTCGGGCAGCCCGGCGGTGCGGGTGGCCACGATCTCCCGGATCCGTTTAACCTCGTCCTCGGTGCTCAGCCGCAACCCGGACCGCGCGCACTGGGTCACCGCCGCTTCACAGCCGGCCCGGCTGAACACGAAGGTGATCGCTGGCAGCAGCGCGTCCCGGTCCAGCCGGTCGATCACGGTGACCCGGGACGGCGGGCGGAACCGGTCACCACTCCGGGGCCCACCCCGGCCGTTGCGTCCGGTGCCGTTTCGCCCGGCGCGGCCTCGGCCTCGGTCGCCCCAGCCGGCGAAGGTCCTGGCGACCTCCTCGGTGTGCCGGATCAGCGCCGGGTCGACCCGCAGCCTGCCCTCGGTGTCCTCCCCGGCGAACAGGTCGAACAGCCGGTTGTTCACCATCATGTGCTGCCAGAGCGGCACCGGGCGGTGCTCGTCCACCACCACGGCGGTGTCCCCGCGCACCGCGACCAGCCAGTCGCCGAACTCCTCGGCGTTGCTCACCGTGGCAGACAGCCCGACCACCGCCACCTCGGCCGGGAGTTGGAGGATGACCTCCTCCCAGACCGCGCCGCGGAACCGGTCGGCCAGGTAGTGCACCTCGTCCATCACCACGTAACCCAGGCCGGCCAACGCCGGGGAGTCCGCGTACAACATGTTGCGCAGCACCTCGGTGGTCATCACCACCACCGGCGCGTTGCCGTTGACCGCCGTGTCCCCGGTCAGCAGCCCCACCTGTGCCGGCCCGTAGCGAGCCACCAGGTCGGCGTACTTCTGGTTGGACAGCGCCTTGATCGGCGTCGTGTAGAAGCACTTGGTGCCCTCGGCCAGGGCCAGGTGCACCGCGAACTCGCCGACCACGGTCTTGCCGGCTCCGGTCGGCGCGCACACCAGCACGCCGTGCCCGTCCTCTAGCGCGGCGCACGCGTCCCGCTGGAACGGGTCCAGCTCGAACGGCAGAATGCCGGCGAACTCGGCCAACCGCGGCCGGGCGACGCGCTCGCGGGATTCGGCGTATGCCTGGGCGGGAGAGCGGCTAGCCACCACACCAGGCTGTCACACCGCGCGGGATCACGCCGTGGGGCGGCCCGCGCGGGTCTCTCACCGCGGTCGCGGGGCTACTCGCTGGCCCGCGAGCGGCCTTCCCGGAAGAACGCCAGGATCGCGTTCGCGTCACCCAGCGCGGCCACCCGGCGGGCGGCGCCGAACGGGGCGTTCCAGAACGAGCCGCGACGCGGGTGGTGCGGACCGACGTAGGCATACGGCTCCGCCAGGTAGCCGTCGCCAGGCGAGACGCCGTAGTTCACCTCTCGCAGGGTTAGCGCCACGTCGAAGTGCTCCGGCCACAACACCGGCTCGGCGTCCGGGGCGAGAAGCCGCAGCGCCCGGTCGCCGTCGGCGAAGGCCCGCTGGATCGTCTCGGCGGCGGTGGCGTCGAGCGCGATCGGCTCCCCGGGCTGGACGCCGGAGCCGTCCGAGTACAGATCCGCCGGGGCGCCGGCCTCGACCCCGGCTTCGGCGGCCAACTCGGCGTAGCTGCGCCCGGCCAGTGCCACCCGTCCGGCCGAGTCGCCGATCACGAGATGGTCCCCGTCGACGCGCAGCCACGGCTCGACGACGGTGCCGAACCCGCCGGGCACCACCCGCAGCCGGATCTCGCCGCCCGCCCGGTACTGCGGCCCGGCCAGCACCAGCTCGGCGATGCCGTGCAGCGCCCGCCGGGTCGCCGCCAGTGTCGGTGTCGAGGTCGGCGTCGATGTCGAGCCAGAGGCCGGACCCCTCGGCGATGTCGTCTCGGTCATGTCGTTCTCCTCGGCCCCGTGTACCCCGACCTACCAAGGTGAGCATGCCCTATGTGCGGTCTGGCACCGGGACCGGTTGGCGCGGCGGGAAGAGCCGGCGGAACCGCTCCACCACGTCGGTAGCCCTGCCCTCTGCGCAGGGGTTCTAAGTGGCGTCGTCGTAGCGCGGCGGGGTGGTGCCGTTTGCGCCGGCGTCCAGCGGTTCGGGCTTCTCCAGGGGGCTCGCCGTGGGGTCCATCGGCGAGGGCTGGTCGGGGTCCCAGGAGTCCCAGCCCTCCGCCGCCCGCTGCCTCGCCTTGCGACGGTCGTGCACCCGGGCGATCTGAATGCTGAACTCGAACAACACGGTCAGCGTGAGGGCCAGCGCGGTCATCGAGATCGGGTCCCCGCCCGGGGTGGCCACCGCCGCGAACACGAACAGCCCGAAGATCAGCCCTCGGCGCCAGCGGCGCAGCCGGTCGTAGCTGACCACGCCGACCCGGTTCAGCATGACCACCAGCAGCGGCAGCTCGAAGCTCACCCCGAAGATCAGCAACAGCGCGATGAGCAGACCGAAGTAGCTCTCCCCGGACAGCAGGGTGGTCTGCACCTCGGAGCTGACCGACAGCAGGAAGTACAGCGCCTGCTGCACCACCCAGTAGGCCATCGCCGCGCCGGCCAGGAACAGCGCCGCGGCGGACGCCACGAAGCCGAGCGCGAATCTGCGCTCCTTGGTGTAGAGCCCGGGGGTGATGAACGCCCACAGCTGGTAGAACCAGATCGGGCAGGACAGCACCACACCGGCGGCGATGCCCACCCGCAGCCGCAGAGAGAACTGGTCCAGCGCGCCGGTGCCGAACAGCGTGCAGGTACCGCCGGCGTTCACCATCGGGCGGACCGTGCCGGGCAACGCGCAGTACGGCTCCTTGAGCAGGTCGCCCAGGGTGGGGCCGCCGAAGTACGGGGTGCCGTACCAGATGTAGCCGACCACGGTCATCACCGCGACCGCGATCAGCGAGATGGCCAGCCGATTGCGCAGCTCATAAAGGTGCTCGATGAGCGTCATCGTGCCGTCCGGGTTCGCCCGGCGGCGACGGCGGCGGGTCAGTGGGTTCCACACCGGGGTGCGCTATCCGCGGTCGGGGCGGCCGGTGGCCGGCTCGGTACCGTTCGCCGGGCCGGTGCCGTTCCTCGGCGCGGAGCCGTTGCTGGTACCCGGCGCGGTGCCGTTGCCCAGCGCGCTGCCGTTGCCCGGCCTGGTGCCGGTGACCGGTTCCGGTGGGGCGGCCGGCTTCGCCGAGGACTCGGCCGGGGTGCTCGAGGACAGGGGGCTCGAGGGCAGCGCCGCCCGGGCCCGGACCGGCTCGGAGAGCTCCGTCGAGGGCTTTTTCTCCGCCGGGTCGTCGTCGGTGCTCATGCCCTTGACCTCGCTGCGCAGCACCCGCGCGGACCGCCCCAACGAGCGTGCCATGTCGGGCAGCCGCTTCGCGCCGAACAGCAGCAACACCACGACGAGGAGGATCGCCCACTCCCATCCGCCAGGCATCAAGCGTTCCTCTCCGCTGCCGTGCAGGTCGCCTCGATGCTACCCGCCGAGCCAGATGTCGCCAGGGTCTCCGGTGCCGACGTCTCCGGTGCCGCCAGCGCGGTGGCGCTGCGCCAGATACGCACCTCCGCGACACCGGCACTGATCCGCCTGGCGCGGCCGGTGACCGAGGTGTTCAGCGTCTCCGACGCGGCGCGGGCCCGGCGCAATGCACCCAGCACCCGCATCCCCAGCAGCGCCAACAACACGATCCCGAGCACGATCAGCACCGCGGTCGGCAGCCATCCCATGAGCGTCACGGTAGTGCCTGCGCTCTGATCAACTCGCGGCCAGCCCGCGCAGCGCCTGTTCGGCCCGCTCGGCCACCGCGGCCCGCAGCGGCGCGGGGCGCAGCAACTGGGCGCGCCCACCCAAACCCAGCACCAGCCGCACCAACCAGGCGTCGTCGGTGAACCGCAGCCGCACCTCGGCCCGCCCGTCCGCCCACTCGACCAGCTCGTCGACCGGGTAGTACTCGGCCACCCAGCGGGCCTCCCGCTCCAGCAGCAGCACCGCCTCACGCTGCTCCGGGTCGGGTCGGAACAGCCCGGCGGACAGGTCGGTGGGGCGCGCCGAGGGCGGCGGGGCGGCCGGTTCGGACAGCTGCACGACGTCGTCCACCCGGTCCAGCCGGAACAGCCGGACGCCCTCCGCGGACCGGCACCACGCCTCGAGGTATTCCCGGCCCTCCACCAGCAGCAGCCGCATCGGGTCGACGGTGCGCTCCCCCACCACGTCCCTGGACGCGGTGTAGTAGCGGATCCGCAGCGCCCTGCCCCGGTCCAGCGCGGCCCGGACCGCGGCGGTGGTCTCCTCCTCGCGGGCGGTCAGCCCGACGGCCACCCCGGCGGGTGCGTCGGCGGCCCCGACCGCGCTCTCGATCTTCGCCACCGCCCGCCGGACCACGTCGGTGTCCACCATCCCGGGGACCTCGGCCAGTGCGCGCAGCGCCACCAGCAGGGCCGTCGCCTCGGCCGTGGTGAGCCGCAGCGGGCGGCGCATCCCGGCGTCCTCGGTGACCGTCACGGTCTCCCCGGCGAACGACAGGTCCACCAGGTCGCCCGGCCCGTAGCCGGGCAGCCCGCACATCCAGAGCAGCTCCAGGTCGCGGCGCAGCTGCTTCTCGGTCACCCCGAAGTCGGCCGCCGCCTGGTCCACCCGCACCCCGGGGTGGGCCAGCAGGTACGGCACCAGGGACAGCAGCCGAGGCAACCGGGAGCCCAGGGTGGCTTGCCCGGCGCTCACCGCGCCACGCTCCTCAGCGCGGCGGACGGCTGCACGGCGGACGGCTGCACGGCGGACGGGTGCGCGGGTCCCTCGGGGCCGCCGGAAGGCTCGGCAACGCCCAGCTGCCCGTCGGACGGCTGGTCAACCAGCCGAGGAGTGGGCGAGGCGTGCACGCGAGCGGCGGCCGCCCAACCCCGGCGGACCGCGTCGGCCAGCTCGGCGGGCTCCAGCACCACCACGTCCGGGCCATGCCCGCCGATCCACCGGGCGATGGTCTCGGGGCTGCGCAGCTCCAGCTCCAGCTCGTCACCGGGCCGCCCTCGGTACGCGTGCGGCCCGAGGAGCCGGCCCAACCGGCGCAGCCCGAGCGCGCGGCCCTCGGCCACCCACACCCTGGCCACCCCGATGACCGGCGGCGGCCCCGCGCTGTCCCGCACCAGGCCCACCAGGTCGGTACCCTCCGGCGCCTGGATCGCTCCGGCCGGGCCGATCGCGGTCACCGGCTCCTCGATCCGGGACAGCCGGAAGCAGCGCACGTCGTCGCGGTCCCGGTCGTGGCCTACCAGGTACCACCGGCCCCGCCAGCTCACCACGCCCCACGGCTCCACGGTGCGCCGCCGGGACTCCGCCGCCGGGTGCGGGCGGTGTTCGAAGGTGACCGCGCGGCCGGCCTGCACGGCGGCCAGCAGCGGGCCGAACGCCGGCTCGGTGGCGCGCACCTTCGGCTCCACCCCCGCGCCGGCGGCCTCGTCCACCTCCACGCCGGCCGCGCGCAGCTTGACCAGCGCCCCTCGCGCCGCGCCGGCCAGCTCCGGGGAGTCCCACAGCCGAGCCGCCAGCGCCACCGCGGCGGCCTCGTCGGCGGCCAGTTCGATGTCGCCCAGCTCGTAGTCCTGGCGGGCGATCCGGTAGCCGTCCACCGTGTCGAACATCGACCGCCGGCCGGTCTCCAGGGGAATGCCCAGGTCACGCAGCTCAGCCTTGTCCCGCTCGAACATCCGGAAGAACGCTTCGTCGGAGGCCACGCCGTCGTACCCGGGCACGGTCGCCCGGATCCGCTCCGCGCTGAGGAACTGCCGGGTGGACAGCAGGCAGAGCACCAGGTTCACCAAGCGCTCGGCGCGGGCGGAAGACACCCCGGCAGCGTATCGCCCGAGGGCCGCCTAGCGCGGCAGGACTGACCCCGTGAGTGGTTGGCGTTGTCCTGGCAACGCTCACCACTCACGGGTCAGTGGCTGCTACAGCGAGGCGATCAGCCGGTCCACCCGCTCGTCCACCGCGCGGAACGGGTCCTTGCACAGCACGGTGCGCTGCGCCTGGTCGTTCAGCTTGAGGTGCACCCAGTCCACCGTGAAGTCACGCCCGGCGGCCTGCGCGGCGGCAATGAAGTCGCCCCGGAGCTTGGCCCGGGTGGTCTGCGGCGGGGTGTCCTTGGCGGCCTCGATCTCGCCGTCGTCGGTGACCCGCTCCACCATGCCCTTGCGCTGCAGCATGTCGAACAGGCCCCGGCCGCGCCGGATGTCGTGGTAGGCCAGGTCGAGCTGGGCGATCCGGGCGTTGGACAGCTCCATGTTGTTGCGCTCGCGGTAGCGCTCCACCAGCCGGTGCTTGATCGCCCAGTCGATCTCCCGGTCGATCTTGGCGAGATCCTGGCTCTCCACCGCGTCCAGGGTGCGGCCCCACAGCTCGAGCACCCGCTCGGTGATCGAGTCACCTCGGCCGTGGCTGGCCACGTGCTCCACCGCGCGGGAGTAGTACTCCCGCTGGATGTCCAGCGCGCTGGCCTCCCGGCCACCGGCCAGCCGCACCGGGCGCCGGCCGGTCAGGTCGTGGCTGATCTCCCGGATCGCCCGGATCGGGTTGTCCAGGGTGAAGTCCCGGAACTGCACGCCGTGCTCGATCATGTCCAGCACCAAGGTGGCGGACCCGACCTTGAGCAGGGTGGTCACCTCGGACATGTTGGAGTCACCGACGATCACATGCAGCCGGCGGTAGCGCTCCGCGTCGGCGTGCGGCTCGTCCCGGGTGTTGATGATCGGCCGGGACCGGGTGGTCGCCGAGGAGACGCCCTCCCAGATGTGCTCGGCGCGCTGGGACAGGCAGTAGACCGCGCCGCGCGGGGTCTGCAGCACCTTGCCCGCGCCGCAGATGAGCTGGCGGGTGACCAGAAAGGGCAGCAGCACGTCCGCGATCCGAGAAAACTCACCGGCACGAGGAACGTTGTAGTTCTCGTGGCAGCCGTAGGAGTTGCCGGCCGAGTCGGTGTTGTTCTTGAACAGGTAGATGTCGCCGCCGATGCCCTCGTCCACCAGCCGCCGCTCGGCGTCGACCAGCAGATCCTCCAGGATCCGCTCGCCCGCCTTGTCGTGTGCGACCAGCTGGGTCAGCGAGTCGCACTCCGCGGTCGCGTACTCCGGGTGCGAGCCCACATCCAGGTACAGCCGCGAACCGTTGCGTAGGAAAACATTCGACGACCGTCCCCAGGACACCACCCGGCGGAACAGGTACCGGGCAACCTCGTCCGGAGACAGCCGACGCTGGCCGTGGAAGGTGCAGGTGACCCCGAACTCGGTCTCAACGCCATAAATCCGCCGGTGCATGCGCATCAGCGTAAGCGTTCGGTGACCCGTACTGTCGAGCCTGTGATCGAGTGGTTTCGCGGCGTGGCCAGAGTGATGGACCGGTCCGACCGCGCGATCCAGGCCTGGGTGGCCGCGCTCCCGCCGACCGAGGCGGACCAAGTGATAAAGCGTTTGTCCAGGTCGGCGAACCATAGCCTGCTCTGGTTCGGCATCGCCGCGCTGCTGGCCAGCAGGGTCGGGGTCACCCGAAGGGCCGCACTGCGCGGCCTGATAGCCATCCTCGGGGCAAGCATTACTGCCAATGGCGTACTCAAGCCGCTGCTGCCCCGCCGGCGACCGCCGGACCGGGGACTTCCGAAGAATCGGCGGCTGCGCAACCGGCCGACGTCCAGCTCATTTCCGTCCGGGCACGCCGCCTCGGCGGCCGCCTTCGCCACCGCGGTGGCCATGGAGAGCCCGCGCACCGGTCTTGCGGTGGCCCCGGTGGCCGCCGCCGTGGCCTACTCGCGGGTGCACTCCGGGGTGCACTGGACCTCCGATGTGGTGGCCGGCGCGGCGGTCGGCGCGACCTCGGCGCTACTCACCCGGCACTGGTGGCCGGTGCGCAACTCTGACGAGGCCGCCGCCCGGCCGCTGGACCGGGTGCCCGAGCTGACCGACGGCGCCGGGCTGCTGATGGCAGTGAACCCGATCTCCGGCGACCCGGACTACGACCCCACCGATGACATCCGCAAGGCCTTCCCGGCGGCCACCGTGGTCGTCGCCACCGAGGGGCATGACCTGGCCGAGCAGATCGAGGAGGAGCTGGCAAACCGCGGCCAAGCCGGCGCGGACCCGGTCCTCGCGCTCGGCGCGGCCGGCGGCGACGGCACCGTCTCCACCGTGGTCACGCTGGCCAGCCGGCACGAGTTGCCGCTGGTCCTGGTGCCGGCCGGCACGCTCAACCACTTCGCCCGCGACGTCGGGGTCTACGACCTGCAGGAGGCGGTGGACGCCAGCCGGGCCGGCGAGGCGGTCGCGGTGGATCTGGGCACGGTCCGGGTGCACCGCTCCCACGGCTCCTCGGAAACCGGCGCCTCGGAAACCGGCTCCTCGGACACCGGCTCCTCGGAAACCGGCTCCTCGGAAACCACCGTGACCCGGCACTTCCTGAATACCGCGAGCCTGGGCTGCTACCCGGACCTGGTGCGGCTGCGCGAGCGCTGGCAGGGGCGGTGGGGCAAGTGGCCGGCGTTCGTCGCCGCGTTGATCACCGTGCTGCGCCGGGCCACGCCGGTCGAGCTGGGCATGGACGGGGTGCGGCACTCGGTGTGGATCCTGTTCGTGGGCAACGGCCCGTACCACCCGCGCGGCATGGTGCCGGCCTTTCGGCCCCGCCTGGACACCGGCCTGCTGGACGTGCGGTGGCTACGCGCGGACATCCGGTTCTCCCGGGTACGGGCGTTCTGCGCGCTCGCCTTCGCCGCGCTGGCGCACAGCCGGGTGTACGGCCAGCGCGAGGTGGTCTCGCTGGAGGTGACCCTGACCACATCCGGGCTGCTGGCCACCGACGGCGAGGTGGTGGAAGGCGCCACCCGGTTCACCTTCGAGGTGGAGCCGAAGCCGGTGCCGGTGTACCGCCGCGACGAGCGCAACCCCCGCTGGGCGAGGCGGAATCGGCCATACCAACCCTGGTGAACCGGCGCACCGAGCGGCCGGCGACAGCGGCCGTCGGTAACAGGGCCTCAGGAGCTCGCTGAGGGCGTACCGGAGCCGGAAGCGCCCGGGGTATCCCCCGACGCGCTCGACTCGTCCTCGGCGGCATCAGCGGCTTTCTCGCCCGCTTTGTCCACCCGCCGATTCTCCTCCGGCAGCAGCGCGGCCAACGCCGCCCCGGTGATGCGCCGGAACGCCCGCCTCGGCCGGTTCCGGTCCAGCACCGCGACCTCCAGCGCGCTGGCCCCGAGCAGCCGGTCCTCGGCGCCGCCGTTGGTCGCGGCGGCGGGGCTGGCGCCGGTGCCCGTGGCGGCGGACTGCAGACCGCGCACCGCCACCGCGACCGCCTCGGCCAGCTCCATGCCGTCCTGGTAGCTCTCCCGCAGCTGGGCGCTGACCGGCTCGGTCTGGCCACCGATCACCAGGAAGCCCGGCTCATCGGTGATGGAGCCGTCATAGGTGATCCGATAGATCTGGTCGGTGTCCGGGGCGGGCAGCACCTCGGCCACGCACAGCTCCACCTCGAACGGCTTCTGCTGTTCGGTGAAGATCGCGCCCATGGTTTGTGCGTATACGTTGGCCAGCCAGCGGCCGGTCACGTCCCGCCGGTCGTAGGTGTAGCCGCGCACGTCGGCCGCCCGGATGCCGGCGGTGCGCAGGTTCTCGTACTCGTTGTACCGGCCGACCGCCGCGAAGCCGATCCGGTCGTAGATCTCGGAGACCTTGCGCAGCGACCGGGAGCGGTTCTCCGCCACGAACAGCACGCCGCCGACGTAGCTCATCACGGTGACGCTGCGACCTCGGGCGATGCCCTTGCGGGCCAGCTCCGAGCGGTCCCGCATCACCTGCTCGGCAGAGGCGTAGAACGGCAGCGTCACGTCTGGTACTCCTGGATCGTCGTTCCGAGGTGGCTCGCGGAGGGTGGGGCAGGGCTAGCCACCGGGTCGGGTGAGCCTATCGGCCACCACCACCCGGGCAACCTCACCGATCTCTTCGTCCGGGTGGCGGACCGACCCGTCGGCGGCGGTGATGGTGATCACCGCCGGGTAGATCCCCCGGCTCAAGTCAGGCAACCCGGTCGCCGTGTCATCGTCCGCGGCGTCGTAGAGCGCCTCCAACGCGGTGCGGATTGCGGTGGACACATCGGCCTGCGGGTCATGCCGCTTCTTCAGCGCGGACCGGGCGAACACCGAGCCGGATCCCACCGCGTGGTAGCCGATCTCGTCGGACTTGCTGCCGACCACGTCGAAGCTGACGATCCGCCCCGCCCTGGCCGGGTCGGCGGCGTCCTCGTCGAACCCGATGAACAGCGGGATGGCAGCCAGGCCCTGCAAGGCCGCGCCGAGGTTCCCGCGCACCATGCCGGCCAGCTTGTTCACCTTGCCGTCCAGGGACAGCGGCACGCCCTCGATCTTTTCGTAGTGCGCGAGCTCGACGGTGAACAGCCGGACCAGTTCCACCGCGATGCCGGCGGTGCCGGCGATGCCCACCGCGGAGTAGTTGTCGGCAACGAACACCTTCTCGATGTCCCGCTGGGCAATCATGTTGCCGGCGGTGGCCCTGCGGTCGCCGGAGATGAGTACCCCGCCGGAGAAGCTCAGCGCGACGATCGTGGTGCCGTGCCGGACCTCCAGCCCGGACAGGGCGGGGTCCCCAGCCACGGTGGAGGCCGGCGCCGACCCGGACCCGGGCAGCAGGTGCGGGGCGGCCCCGGCGACGAAGTCAGCGAATGACGACATCCCCGGGGTGAAGTACTCGGCGGGCAATGCCGTGCTGACCGGGCTCACAGGTCCCCGCGCCGACCTCGGATCCATTGCTGTTTTGTACTCCCTCGGCTCGGTCGGCGGGTCTGCTCAATGAAGCCGCCGGGCATCGCGCCCGGCGGCGGTCTCTAGCGCGACGAGACTACTCGCCGCCCTTCTGGACGTACGCCCGGACGAAGTCCTCGGCGTTCTCTTCGAGCACGTCGTCGATCTCATCCAGGATCGTGTCGACGTCCTCACCCAGCTTCTCACGGCGTTCCTGACCGGCCGGAGCGGCGCCCTCGTCCTCGTCGCCGTCGCCGTCTCCGCCGCCCTGTCGCCTGGTCTGCTCCTGGGCCATGACGCCTCCCGATTTGTGGTCTCGCTGACTAGAACACTACCTAGCCGAAGCCGGAAAAACCCACGCAAACATGCGACCAAGTTTCCGATTCATCCCCGGGTGAGCGCGGTGACCAGGTCTTCCGCCGTCGCCGATGCGTCGATCAACTTGCCGACATGGTTGCGCGTGCCGCGCAGCGGCTCCAGCGTCGGGATCCGCACCAGCGACTCCCGGCCCAGGTCGAAGATGACCGAATCCCAGGACGCGGCGGCCACCGCCGTGGGGTACCGCTCCAGGCAGCGCCCCCGAAAGTAGGCCCTGGTGTCCTCCGGTGGCTGGCGCATCGCGGCGATCACGTCGTCCTCTTTCACCAACCGCCGCATCGACCCGCGCGCCACCAGCCGGTTGTACAGGCCCTTGCCCAGCCGCACGTCGGAGTACTGCAGGTCGACCAGCTGCAACCGGGGCGAGGACCAGGCCAGCGCGTCGCGCGCCCGGTAGCCCTCCAGCAGGCGCAGCTTGGCCGGCCAGTCCAGCCGGTCGGCGCACTCCATCGGATCCCGGCCGAGCGCGTCGAGCACCTCGCCCCAGATCGTCATGACCTCGGCGGTCACCGGGTCGACCTCTTCGCCCTGGGTTCGGGTGACGTGCTCGGCGGCCCGGTCGTGGTAGGCCCACTGCAGGTCGAGCCCGGTCATCCGGCGCCCGTCGGCCAGCTCCACCTTGGTCTGCAGGCTGGGGTCCCGGCTGATGGCGTGCACCGAGCGCACCGCATCGGCCAGCCGCAGGTCGTCGAACCGCTGCCCGGCCTCGATCATGTCCAGCACCAACGCGGTGGTGCCCACCTTCAGGAACGTGGAGGTTTCCGCGAGGTTGGCGTCACCGATGATCACATGCAGCCGGCGGTACTTGTCCGCGTCGGCGTGCGGCTCGTCCCGGGTGTTGATGATGCCGCGCTTGAGGGTGGTCTCCAGGCCGACCTCGACCTCGATGTAGTCCGAGCGCTGGGACAGCTGGTAGCCCGCCTCGTCCCCGCTCGCGCCGATGCCGACCCGGCCCGAACCGGTCACCACCTGGCGGGACACGAAAAACGGGATGAGCCCGGTGATGATCGACGGGAAGGTGGTCGAGCGGGACATGAGGTAGTTCTCGTGGCTGCCGTAGCTGGCGCCCTTGCCGTCCACGTTGTTCTTGTACAGCTGGATCGGGGGTGCGCCGGGCACGGTGGCCGAGCGCATCGAGGCCTCCTCCATCACCCGCTCGCCGGCCTTGTCCCAGATCACCACGTCGCGGGGGGTGGTCACCTCAGGCGTGGAGAACTCCGGGTGCGCGTGATCGACATAGAGCCGGGCGCCGTTGGTGAGGATGACGTTCGCCGCGCCGAGATCGTCCAGCTCCGAGTCCGGGCTGGTCGGGATGCTCGGGGTGGACAGGTCAAAGCCGCGGGCATCGCGCAGCGGCGACTCCACCTCGTAGTCCCACCGGGCTCGCTTGGCCCGTGGCAACTCCGCCGCCGCCGCGTATGCCAGTACCACCTGCGTGGAGGTGATGACAGGGTTCGCGGTGGCATCTCCGGGAACCGAGATCCCGTACTCCACCTCGGTACCCATGATCCGCCGAGCACTCATGAGGTCCGAGCCTAATCGCTGCGGGGGTCCGCCGGGGGGAAGGAGGGTCCTGAATGATGCCGCTCGTCGCGAGAGCATGCATCGTTCAGGGCGCTCCTTAGCCGGCGTTCTCGCCCAACGGCCAACGTCCATCGCCGCCGAGATGAGTGGCCAGCGCCTCGCTGATCTCCCGCAGCGCGACCACCTGCTCGGGGGTGAGCTGGTCGAACAGATTCGCCCGGACCGCCGCTACATGACCCGGTGCCGCTGCCTGCAACGCGGCGAAACCGGCGTCGGTGAGCTCGCACACCGCCCCCCTGCGGTCGGTCGGACATTCCCGCCGGCGCACCCATCCGGTCTCCTCCAACCGGGCCACCGCGTGGGAGAGCCGGCTGCGCGAGGACATCGAGGACACCGCCAGCTGCGACATCCGCAGTGCCCGATCGGGCACCTCGGACAGCCGCACCAGGATCTCGTAGTAGGTGTGCGGAACACCTGCCTCGTGCTGGAGCTGGCGGTCCAGAGTGTCCATCAGGAGTCTGTTCGCGGCCAGGAACGCACGCCAGGTGCGCTGCTCATCGTCGTTGAGCCACCTCGTGTGAGCCACGTCACCTCCGGAATAGTTGAACTCTCAATGTGTTGAGTGCAGTGTCAGTTTCGCTCAGCCACCCCACCCCGTGACAACAGCAATCTGAGGAGATCCCTGAATGAGTACCACCGAAACCTTGAATGTGGCCGCTGGGACCTGGGACATCGACCCGGTGCACTCTGAAGTGTCGTTCGCTGCCCGGCACATGATGGTCAGCAAGGTGCGGGGCCGCTTCACCTCGTTCTCCGGCGAGATCACCACCGGAGAGAACTTCCTCGACTCCTCGGTCACCGCCTCGATCGACCTGGCCTCGGTCACCACCAGCAACGACCAGCGCGACGAGCACGTCCGCTCGGCGGACTTCCTGGACGTGGCCAAGTTCCCCACGATGACCTACCGGTCCACCGGCCTGCGCGCCGACGGCGGCGACTATCTGCTTGACGGCGAGCTCACCCTGCACGGGGTGACCCGGCCGGTGACGCTCGAGCTGGAGGTCACCGGGACCGGACCGGACGCCTACGGCGGCACCCGCTCCGGCTTCTCCGCCACCGGGGCGATCAGCCGTAGCGACTTCGACATCGACATCAAGATGCCGCTGGACGGCGGCGGCGTGGTGGTTTCCGACAAGATCCAGCTCCAGCTGGACGTCCAGGGCGTGCTGCGCGCCAGCTGAGCGCCGCCCGGACGACAAACGCCCGCCGCTCCCAATCGGAGCGGCGGGCGTCTGCGTGTGCGTGTGCTTACAGGTACTGGCCGGTGTTCGATGCGGTGTCGATAGCCCGACCGGACTCGGCGTTCTTGCCGGTCACCAGCGTGCGGATGTAGACAATGCGCTCGCCCTTCTTGCCCGAAATCCGCGCCCAATCGTCCGGGTTGGTGGTGTTGGGCAGGTCCTCGTTCTCGGCGAACTCATCCACGATGGCGTCCAGCAGGTGCTGCACTCGCAGGCCGCGCTGTTTGGTCTCCAGCACCGACTTGATGGCGGCCTTCTTCGATCGGTCCACGATATTTTGGATCATGGCGCCGGAGTTGAAGTCCTTGAAGTACAGGACCTCCTTGTCACCATTTGCATAGGTGACCTCGAGGAAACGGTTCTCCTCAGTCTCCGCGTACATCCGCTCGACAACTCTTTGGATCATCGCATCGACGCAGGCACTACGGCTGCCGGCGAATTCCGCCATGTCGTCGGCGTGAATCGGCAGAGTGTCGGTCAGGTACTTGGAGAAGATGTCCTGAGCCGCCTCGGCGTCCGGGCGTTCGATCTTGATCTTCACGTCGAGCCGGCCGGGACGCAGGATGGCCGGGTCGATCATGTCCTCACGGTTCGAGGCACCGATCACGATCACGTTCTCCAGGCCCTCCACGCCGTCGATCTCCGACAGCAGCTGGGGGACGATGGTGGTCTCCACGTCGGAGGAGACCCCGGAGCCACGGGTCCGGAAGATCGAGTCCATCTCGTCGAAGAACACGATTACCGGGGTGCCCTCGGATGCCTTCTCCCGAGCCCGCTGGAAGATCAGCCTGATGTGCCGCTCGGTCTCGCCGACGAACTTGTTGAGCAGCTCAGGGCCCTTGATGTTCAAGAAGAACGACTTGGCGTCGTGGCTCGAGTCTCCACGCGCCTCAGCGACCTTCTTGGCCAGTGAGTTCGCCACCGCCTTGGCGATCAGCGTCTTGCCACAGCCGGGCGGGCCGTAGAGCAGGACGCCCTTTGGCGGGCGCAGTTCGTACTCGCGGAACAGCTCGGCGTGCAGGAAGGGCAGCTCCACCGCGTCGCGGATCTGCTCGATCTGCCGACCCAGGCCGCCGATGTCCTCGTAGGCCACGTCCGGGACTTCCTCCAGCACGAGGTCCTCGACCTCGGCCTTCGGCACCCGCTCGTAGGCATACGCCGCCTTGGTGTCCACCAGCAGTGAGTCACCCGGCTTGAGCGGCACCACGTCCGGCCGGTCCGACCCGGCGATCAGCGGCTCGGCCAGCCAGACCACCCGCTCCTCGTCGGCGTGCCCGACCACCAGCGCTCGCGCGCCGATCTGCTCGCCGTCCAGGCCGGGCGGCTCGAGCAGAATCTCGCGCAGTGCGCACACCTCGCCGGTTCGCTCGAAATCACCCGCATCGACGACGGTCAGCGCCTCGTTCAGCCGGACCGTCTGGCCTCGGCCGAGCTCGGCGATCTCCACCGCCGGGGACACCGCGACACGCATCCGCCGTCCAGCGGTGAACACGTCCACGGTTCCGTCGGTATGACCGACCAGGAAAACGCCGTAGCCGCTGGGCGGCTGGGCAAGTCTGTCAACCTCCTCACGCAGCGCCACCAGTTGGCTGCGCGCTTCACGCAGCGTTTCGGTGAGCTTCTCGTTGCGGGCGCTCAGCTGCGATAACCGGCTGGCCGACTCGGCGAGACGCTGTTCGAGGATCCGTGCGTGCCTCGGCGACTCGGTCAGCTTGCGGCGAAGCAGAGATACCTCATCTTCGAGGAACCTGATCTGGGCGGTCAGCTCCGAGGAGCTGGGGTCCCGCTCGTCCGGTGTACGCCCTCCAGGGCCTTCGTAGTGGTTCACGGCGCCTCCCCTCCGTGTTCCGTTTCCATACGGTACCTGTCGGGGGGCTCCGGTGCGGTAGGTCAGATCGGTGATCCAGCACTCAGCCAGATGACAGCTTGACGTCACGCTGCGATAACCTCCGCACCTCATCGACCGGTCGACCGGCGCTGCGGACGAGGTGGCGTCACCCCCTCGGCGAGCTTTCGAGCTGTCAAGAGGAACGCCGTGTGACCGATCATGCGGTGCTCGGGTCGTACCGAAAGTCCCACAACATGCCACGGACGGAGCAATGTCTCCCATGCCTGGGGCTCAGTCCAACACTGCTGCTCGCGCAAACTCTCGGTAATTTTGGACAACTGCGTGGTGGTCGCGACGTAAACGGTGAGCACTCCGCCGGGCATCAGCGCCGCGGTGACCGAGGGCAGCACCTCCCACGGCGCGAGCATGTCCAGCACCACCCGGTCGACCTCGCCGGCGAACTCCGAGACGTCTCCCATCCGGAAGATCCAGTTCGCCGGAATGCCACCGAAGAACCGCTCCACGTTGCGCACCGCGTGGTCGGCGTGATCTTGGCGCACCTCGTACGAGGTGACCGAGCCGGACTCCCCCACCGCCCGGAGCAAGGAGCAGGACAGCGCGCCGGACCCGGCTCCGGCCTCCAGCACTCGGGCGCCCGGCCGGATGTCCCCCCACATCACGATCTGCGCCGCGTCCTTCGGGTACACCACCTGGGCACCCCGGGGCATGGACAGCACATAGTCGGCCAGCAACGGGCGGAACGCGAGATATGAGGTACCAGCTGTCGAAGCCACCACGATGCCTTCCGGCTGACCGATGAGCTCATCGTGGGAAAGTGCGCCCCGATGTGTGTGGTACTGCCCACCGGTCTCCAGAATCAGGGTGTAACGACGGCCCTTCGGATCGGTGAGTTGCACCCGGTCCCCGGGACCGAAAGGGCCGCGTGCTTCGGCCAGGCCAACAACACCGGGAACAGCGCCAGACATGGACAGGACGCTATCGCGGCGGCTGTTGAGGGCTTCGCGGCGGGCGCTGCGAATGATGCGAGCCCCGAGTAAATGAGTGCACCGAATTGCGCCGCTTTGTTCAAAGGCGGATTACCGTAGGGGTTCCGGTGACGGCCGTCAACAGAAGTCGCCTCCTGAGGCTAGTGACACCTGCTGATTCATCCGTTATGTTGACCTTCGCTCGGATTGAGAGTCGGGGGCTAACAATCCGCTGCTGGTAGCGCACGCCTTGTGCCGGGGGCCAACACCAGCGGCGGCTTTGCCTGGACTTCCTCAGGGGACGGGGGACGATGACTATCACCGAGGGTCGACGCTGCGCGCTTCCCGGATGCTACGTCTTCATCGAGTCGGAGCCGGAGGGCCGTCCTCAGCGCAAATACTGCACCGCCGCGCACCGCGCGGTCGCCCGCCAGATGCGGCGGGAAGGCACCCACCGCTCGGCCACCGCGCCGCCCCTCCCGCTGCCCAGCCCGCCGCTGCCGATGCCCCCGCTCGCCCCGCTGCCCGGGGTCAGCCGGCGCCGCCGCCAGCTCGCCGAAGCGGCCGCTCGGCGGTGCCGCGCGGTGGCCGTGCTGGGCTCCGCCGGCCTGCTGGTGACCGGCGGCGGCCTGATGGCCGCGAGCTCCCCGCTGGGCGCACCGAGCACCGCCGCCGCCTCGTCGCCCTGGCTGGCCGCCAGCCCGGAAGCCGAACAGCAGTGGGCACAACAGGCCCGGGTCGCGCTGGCCTCGCTGGACACGCAGATCACCGAGGTGGTCCGCACCCAGCAGATCTGGAACGCGCTGCCGGTCACCCAGCGGCCCGACCCCGCACCGTCCCCGGTCCGCGCGCTGGACGCCCGCAAGACGTTGCTCGAGCAGCAGAAGGCCACGCTCACCTCCGAGCTGGCGACCTGGCGGTCCATGCAGGACACCGGTCAGCGCCTCGCTGACACCGAGGACCACGTGAGCAGCCTGGATCGGGCGATGGAGGACGTCGCCACGCACCGGCAACTCTCCCCCGCCGAGGCCAGCGCCGCCCAGCAGCTCAACGAGCAACGCGCCATGCGCATCCGCCAGCGCGCGGCGCAGCGCGAGGAGCTGGACGGCCTGCGCCAGGGCCTGCACCAGGCCATGGCCACGCCGCTGCCGGCGGACGACAGCGCCACGAAGTCGATCACCGCGATGGTGGACCAGCTGATCGAGCACCCGGAGCGGAACAACGATTCGCGGTACCCGACCCCGCTGCGCGACCAACCCAACCGCCCAGAGGTGCTCGCGCCGAAGGATCCGGACGACCCGGGCCGGCAGGACGTCGGCAACGGCGCCCCGCCCAACCCCGGCCGGACCCGCCCCGAGGCCCCGCCGGCCCCGGAGATCCTGGCCGCCGGGCCGGACACCCTCGGATCGGCCGCCGCCGGCGCGGCGGCCCCGCCCGCGCCCGCCGCGCCACCCGCCGCGGCGGCCCCGCCCGCCCAAGCCGCGCCAGCACCCGCCGCCGGCGCGGCCGCCCAGCCCGCGCCAGCCCAAGCCGTCCCAGCACAGGCCGCGCAAGCCCAACCCGCGGCAGGACAGCCGCCGGCAGGACAGCCCGTCCCAGCCCAACCCGTCCCAGCCCAACCCGTCCCAGCCCAGGCCGCCCCGGCACCAGCCGCCGGCGCAGCTGCCCAACCCGCGCCGGCCCAACCTGCCCAGGGTCGGCCCGCCCAGGCCGCCGGTGGCGCGGTCGGTAAGGCCGCGAACGGAGCAGGCAAGGCCGTCGACCGCACCGCCGGCGGTGCCGGCCGGGCCGCCGGCGGCGCCGGCGGCGCCGGGCGCGCGGTTGGCGGGGGGCACGCCGCCGGCCACGGCGGTGGAGGCGGCGGAGGCGGAGGCGGCCAGCCAGCGGCCGACCAGGGCAGCACACCGAGCGCCGGAAGTGCCGGTCAGCCAGTCGCTGAACAGGCCGGCACCCCCAACGCCGGCACCCCCAAAGCCGCAACGCCCAACGCCGCCCCCAAAGCCGGCACGCCCAACGCCGGCACCGGTGGCGCGGCCGGTGGCGGCTCGGCGCCGGACCAGTCCGGACCGATGGACGGGGCAGTCGGCGGCACCGCGGAGCCCCTGGACGGGATCACCCGGCCGGCCCCGTCCACCGGCCAGGGCGGAGCCGCAGAGGCCCAGCCAGCCGCGCCAGGCGGCGCCGAGGCGGCGCCCCGATCCGGCGGCACGGACGGCGCCGCTCAGACGTTCGACGGCGTGACGCAGCCCAGCGACGGCATTCCCCCGCCCCCTCCGGTGCCACCGCCCCCACCACCGCTGCCGTTCGCCCCAGCCGGCGTCGGCACCGCGCCAGGCGCCGGGCAGCCGGGAGCCACCTTCGAGGGCGCCGACCCACCGGTCAGCCGACCGTTCGAGAAGGTCGCGGAGAGCTACCCGTTCATCGGCCCCACCAGCCGGAGCGGCGAGTTGAACTCCACACCGAAGCCGTACTCGAGCAGCTCGTTCTCCGAGGCCGACAAGCAAGCCGCCGCCCGCCAGATCGCCAGCGACGCGATGTCCGGCGACATGGGCAGCGCGATAGCCAAGGCCATGGTGACCGGCATGCGCGCGCAACAGGCCGAGGAGGCCGCCAACTCCAGCTCGTCGTCGACCAGCCGGGGCGCCGCGAGCCAGTACTACAGCGGCTCCCCCACCTCCTCGTCGAGCGGTGACTCCAGCGCCAGGCACTCCGAAGGGTCGAGTGACAGCAGCTCGGCATCTGAGCAGTACAAGCAGCAGGTGGCGAAGGAGATGATGAAGGAGTACGGGGTCGACTCGAGTGACCACTCGAGCGAGTCCAGCGGCAGCTCCTCGGAAAAGTACCGCGGCAGCTCCTCGGACACCTACCGCGAAACCTCCAGCGATACCTACCGCGAGAGCTCCGGCGACAAGGACAAGTATGAGGAGAGCTCCAGCAGCAGCGACCGGGAAAGCTCCACGGACAAGTACCGCTCCGGCTCCAACTCGTCGTCAAGCTCCACGCGCGACTCCGCCGCCGAACGCCGCTCCACCAGCGACTCTGACAGCCGGGACTCGGACTCCAAGCACAGCTCGTCGAAGTACAGCTCCTCCGACGCGGAGAAGGTGGCCTCGCACTACAGCGGCAGCAAGGACTCCGACCACGACTCGGACAGCCGATCCAGCCGAGGATCGCGCTCCTCCGGCAAGGCCTCCGACCACGACTCGGACAGCCACAGCAGTCGTCGCTCGCGCTCCAGCCACGATTCGGACAGTCGCGACAGCGGCAGCGACGATTCCGACAGCCACTCCCGGCGCAGCTCCACACACGACAGCGGCTCGGACGACCACGACAGCGACCACCACGACAGCGACCATCACGACAGCGACAGCCACGACTCGGACAGTCACGACAGCGACAGCGACGATTCCGACAGCCACGACTCGGACAGCGGCGACTCGGACAGCGGCGACTCGGACAGCGGGGACTCCGACAGCGGGGACAGCGATTCGGGTGGCGGCGACGACTGACCGCCCCGATGATGGCTGACCGGCCGCCACCCGGATCAGGCTCGCGGAAGGCTGTCAGGGGCATCGCCTAGGCTTCGCCGCGTGACGGAGACCGCACAGGCCGTGGCCATCGGGGAGCAGGATGCGGGGTCGGGCGCGCCCGCGCCGCGCCGCCGTCCCGCGCTGTCCCCGTCCCGGGCGGGCGACTTCAAGCAGTGTCCGCTCCTCTATCGGTTCCGCGCGGTCGATCGGCTGCCCGAACGGCCGAGCCGTGCGCAGGTTCGAGGCACCGTGGTGCACGCGGTGTTGGAGCGGCTCTACCGGTTGCCGGCCGGCGAGCGGCTGCCGGCCAGGGCCCGGGAGCTGGTGGAGCCGGTCTGGGCTGAGCTCACCGAGGCCGAGCCAGGGCTCGCCGAGCTGTTCGAAGGCGGGGAGGATCCGGAGCTCGGTGGTTGGCTGGAGTCCGCCGGAGTCCTGCTGGACACCTACTTCACCCTGGAAGATCCCCGCTGCCTGGAGCCGGCCGCGTGCGAGCAGCTGGTCGAGGCGGAGACCGAGTCCGGTCTGGTGCTCCGCGGCTATGTGGACCGGCTGGACATCGCGCCGACCGGGCAGGTTCGGGTGGTGGACTACAAGACCGGCGCCGCTCCGCGCGAGGTCGCCGAGGCTCGCGCGCTGTTTCAGATGAAGTTCTACGCGCTGGTGCTGCTACTCACCCGGGGTGTGGTGCCCAGCCAGCTGCGGCTGATGTACCTGGCCGACGGCGAGGAGCTGACCTACCGGCCGGACGAGCCCGAGCTACGTCGGTTTGCCCGCACCCTGGACGCGATCTGGGCGGCAATCCTGCGCGCCGGGAAGACCGGGGATTTCCGGCCCAACCCCAGCCGACTGTGCGACTGGTGCAGCCACCAGACCCTGTGCCCGGCATTCGGCGGAACGCCCCCCGAGTACCCCGGCTGGCCCGAGCCTGACCCGGCGGTCACCGGCGCGGAAAGCCTGCTCGACCGCGCCGAATAACCCACCACTCGACGCCGCAACAGAGCGAACCGCCCCACAGCCGGAGCCCCACTCCCGCTCACCCAGCCCACCACCGATGCCCAACGCCGATGTTCTCAGGCCAGCGTTGGACCGGTCCTGCCCTACGCGTTAGATGCCGATGTCCTCGCCGTTGCGGCCGTCCACCGCACGGCAGGAGCGGATCACCGAGGTCAGGATGGCCGTGCAGCCGATCGCGGCCAGCCGGTCCATGGCCAGGTTCGCCTCATTGCTGCGCACCATCGCCCGGACCGCAACCCAGCCCTTGCGGGCCAGCGGGGCGACGGTCGGGGAGGTCAGGCCGGGGGTGAGCTTCTCAGCGGCCGGCAGCTGGGACTCCGGGCAGTCGTAGTCCAGCATCAGGTACTGGCGGGCGTACACCACGCCGCGCAGCCGCTCCAGGAAGATCGCCTTCTCGCCCTTGGTCTCCAGGCTGTCCCGCCGGTCGTTGCGCGGCTCGCGCTCGATCAAGGTGGCCTCGGACTCGGCGATCGGCTCACCGATCACCTTGAGGTGGTGCTGGCGCAGGGTGCGCCCGGAGCTGACCACGTCGGCGATCGCGTCGGCAAGGCCGAGCTGGATGGAGATCTCCACCGCGCCGTCCAGCTTGACGATCTGCGCGGAGATCCGCTTGCCGGCCAGGTGCGCGCGGACCAGCCGGGGGTACGAGGTGGCGATCTTCTTGCCGTCCAGGTCCTCCAGCTTCCAGTCGCTGCTCTCCGCGACCGCGAAGCGGAACTTGGAGTAGCCGAACCCGAGCTTGAGCATCTGGCGGACCGGGCTGCCCGATTCGTCCATCAGGTCATGGCCGGTGACACCCATGTTGAGGTCGCCGTTGCCGACGTAGGTGGCGATGTCTTTGGGACGCAGGTAGAAGAACTCGACCTGGTTCTCCTCGTCCAGCGCACTGAGATCCCGCAAGTCGGTGCGCTGCCGGTAGCCGGCCTCACGCATCATGGTGCTTGCGGGCTCGGCGAGGGTTCCCTTGTTCGGCAGGGCAACGCGGAGCATGACTTACTCTCCTGACAGCGAAAACGATCTTGTGGCTAGAGGAACTTGTAAACGTCCTCCAGGCCGAGCCCGCGACCGAGCATTACGACCTGGATCCGATAGAGCAGCTGGGAGATCTCCTCGGCCAGCTGGTCGTCCGCCTCGTGCTCGGCCGCCAGCCACACCTCGCCCGCCTCCTCGAGAAGCTTCTTGCCCTGGGCATGCACCCCGGCATCCAGGGCAGCGACCGTCCCGGAACCGACCGGGCGCGTCAGCGCCTTCTCGGACAGCTCCGCGAACAGGCCATCGAAAGTCTTCACGGGACGTGCTCCCTTCCCTCACAAGTGTCAGCGGTGTGGTGGCCCCGGGGTGGCTTAGACACCACACAGTGTCTGCTGGCGGCCGGTGGCCTGCGGCCGGTGGCACACCCCCAGTATCACTGGTCACGCAGAGGCACTGCCGAGCGGACGCTCTCCGGAGACCAATGGTTACCCGCCGCCGCGCGGGCCCAGAGCTCACGCAGCTCCGACTCGGTCAGCTCCCCGAGGGTCTCGCGCTGGACGCGCCCTGGCCCGGTCGGCACCGGTACCTCGTTGGGCACCACCAGCACCGCGCAGCCGGCGGCCGTGGCGGAGGCCGCGCCGGTCGGTGAGTCCTCGATCGCCAGGCACCGACCGGGCTCCACGCCCAGCTTGGCCGCCGCGATCAGGTACGGGTCCGGGGCGGGCTTGGTGGCCGGGACCTCGTCGCCGCACACGACGACGTCGAAGTGCTCCCGGCCGATCGACTCCAGGGCCAGCTCCACCAGCGCCCGCTCGGTGGAGGTCACCAGGGCGGTGGCCAGGCCGCTGGCCCGCACCGTGCGCAGTGCCTCGAGCGCGCCGGGCCGCCAGGGCAGTCCGGACCGGAACAGCTCCTCGGTGCGCCGGGACAGCCACCGGGCGGCCTCTTCCATGGTCTCGGGCCGGTGCGCCAGGCCCACCTCGTCGAACATCATGTCCAGGGTGCGCCACATCGAGCTGCCCACCATCGCCTCCCGGGTGGCGACGCTCAGCTCACCGCCGAGGTGGCGGGCCAGCTCGGCCAGGGAGATGTCCCACAGCTTCTCCGAGTCGACCAGCGTGCCGTCCATGTCCCACAGCACGGCGCCGAGCCCAGCGGTCTCCCCAGCCGTCCCCGGGATGGGGACGGCATCGTCGTGAGTAGGCATCAGGCGTTGAAGTACTTCGCTTCGGGGTGGTGCGCCACCAGGGCGTCGGTGCTCTGCTCCGGATGCAGCTGGAGCTCCTCGGACAGCTCGACGCCGATTCGGTCCGGCTGCAGCAACTCGACGATCTTGCGGCGGTCCTCCAGGTCCGGGCAGGCAGGGTAGCCGATGGAGTACCGGGCGCCCCGGTAGCCGAGCTTGAAGAACGCCTCCACGTCGTCCGGGTCCTCCGCCGCGACGTTGCCGCCGTGCGGCCACCGCAGTTCCTCGCGGATCCGCCGGTGCCAGTACTCCGCCAATGCCTCGGTGAGCTGCACGCCCAGCCCGTGCACCTCCAGGTAGTCCCGGTAGGCGTCCTTGACGAACAGCTCCTGGGCGTAGTCGGCGATCGGCTGGCCCATGGTGACCAGGTGGAACGGCACCACGTCCACCTCGCCGTTGGCCAGCGCCAGCTCACGGGGGCGCCAGAAGTCGGCCAGGCACAGGTGCCGGTCCCTGCGCTGGCGGGGGAAGGTGAACCGGAGCAGCTCCGGTGCGTCCGGGCGGGGCTCGGCGAGCACGACCAGCGAGTCGCCCTCGGAGACCGCCGGGAAGTAGCCGTAGACCAGCGCGGGGTGGGCCAGCACGCCCTCGGTGGACAGCCGCTCCAACCAGTGCCGCAGCCGGGGCCGCCCCTCGGTCTCCACCAGCTCCTCGTAGCTGGGCCCGCCACTACCCCGGGCGCCGCGCAGCCCCCACTGCCCGAGGAAGAGGGCCCGTTCATCGATCATCGAGGAGTAGTCGGCCAGCGGGATGCCGCGGACCACCCGGGTGCCCCAGAACGGGGGTGCCGGCAACGGGAGGTCGGTGGCCACGTCGGAGCGGGCCGGCGGCGGTGGCTCCGGGTCGGCGGCGGCCTTGCGCTTGGCCGCGATCCGCCGGGAGCGCTCGTGGCGGGCCTTCCGCTCGGCCTCCTTGGCGCGCTCCTCCTCGGACTGGGTGGGCGCCTCGCCGCGGGCAACCGCCATCAGCGAATCCATCAGCCGCAGCCCCTCGAAGGCGTCCCGGGCGTAGTTGACCTGGCCCTGGTAGACCTCGGCCAGGTCGTTCTCCACGTAGGACCGGGTCAGCGCCGCGCCGCCGAGCAGCACGGGGAGCTTCTGCGCGACCCCCCGGGAGTTCATCTCCTGGAGGTTCTCCTTCATGATCACCGTGGACTTCACCAGCAGCCCGGACATGCCTACCGCGTTGGCCCGGTGTTCCTCGGCGGCGGTCAGAATGGTCGAGATCGGCTGCTTGATGCCCAGGTTGACCACGGTGTAGCCGTTGTTGGTCAGGATGATGTCGACCAGGTTCTTGCCGATGTCGTGCACATCGCCCTTCACCGTGGCCAGCACGATGGTGCCCTTGCCCTGATCGTCGGCCGAGCGCTCCATGTGCGGTTCCAGGTAAGCCACCGCAGCCTTCATCACCTCGGCACTCTGCAACACGAACGGCAACTGCATCTGTCCGGAGCCGAACAGCTCGCCGACGGTTTTCATACCGGCAAGCAACGTCACGTTGATGATGTCCAGCGCGGACCGGTCGTGCAGCGCGGCGTCCAGGTCCTCGTCCAGCCCGAGCCGCTCCCCGTCGACGATGCGCCGCTCCAGCCGTTCGAACAGCGGCAGCGCGGCCAGCTCCTCGGCGCGCCCCGCCTTGGCCGAGGACGCGGTGACCCCTTCGAACAGCTCCATGAACCGGTTCAACGGGTCGTAATTATCACCGTCCGGGCCGGAGCGCCGCCGGTCGTAGACCAGGTCCAGCGCGACCGACCGCTGCTCCTCGTCGATCTTGGACATGGGCAGGATCTTGGCCGCGCTCACGATGGCGGTGTCCAGCCCCGCGTTGACCGCCTCGTGCAGGAACACCGAGTTCAGCACCTGGCGCGCCGCCGGGTTGAGGCCGAAGGAGACGTTCGAGACGCCCAGCGTGGTCTGCACCTCGGGGTATTGGCGCTTGAGCTCACGGATGGCCTCGATGGTCTCCACCGCGTCCCGGCGCACCTCCTCCTGCCCGGTGGTGATCGGGAAGGTGAGCGTGTCCACGATGATGTCGGAGACCCGCATGCCGTGGTTGGCAACCAGGTCGTCGATGGTGCGACTGGCCACCCGCACCTTCCATTCCCTGGTGCGGGCCTGACCCTCCTCGTCGATGCACATGACCACGACCGCCGCGCCGTGCTCGCGGACCAGCTCCATGGTGCGCTGGAACCGGGAGTCGGGGCCGTCGCCGTCCTCGTAGTTGACCGAGTTCACCACGCAGCGCCCACCGAGCCGCTCCAGACCGGCCCGGAGCACCGGCGGCTCGGTGGAGTCCAGCATGATCGGCAGGGTGGACGCGGTGGCAAGCCGGCCGGCCAGCTCGGCCATGTCCGCGCTGCCGTCCCGGCCCACGTAGTCCACGCAGAGGTCGAGCAGGTGCGCGCCGTCCCGGGTCTGGTCCCTGGCGATCGCCACGCAGGCTTCCCAGTTCTGCTCCAGCATCGCATCGCGGAACTTCTTGGAGCCGTTCGCGTTGGTCCGCTCGCCGATCATCAGCACGCTGGTGTCCTGCCGGAACGGCACCGGGGCGTACAGCGAGGACACTCCGGACTCGGGGCGCGGCCGGCGTTGGGCCGGGGTGGCGCCCCGGACCGCCGCGACCACCTCGCGGATGTGCTCCGGAGTGGTGCCGCAGCACCCTCCGACCAACCGGGTGCCGTATTCGCCGACGAACCCGGCCAGCGCCTCGGCCAGCGCCTCGGGCCCCAGCGGGTACACCGCGCCGTGCGGGCCGAGCTCGGGCAGCCCGGCGTTCGGCATGACCGAGATCGGGATCCGGGCGTACTTGGACAGGTGCCGCAGGTGCTCGCTCATCTCGGCCGGGCCGGTGGCGCAGTTCAGCCCGATGAGATCCACACCCAGCGCCTCCAGCGCGGTCAGCGCGGCGCCGATCTCGCTGCCCAGCAGCATGGTCCCGGTGGTTTCCACGGTGACGTGGGTGATGATCGGTACCTGGCGGCCCTCGGCGGCCATCGCGCGGCGGGACGCCAGCACCGCCGCCTTGGCCTGCAGCAGGTCCTGGACGGTCTCCACGACGATCGCGTCCACCCCGCCGGCCAGCAGCCCGACCGCGCACTCCTGGTAGGCATCCCGCAGGTCGGTGAACAGCGCGTGGCCGAGGGTGGGCAGCTTGGTACCCGGACCCACCGAGCCGAGCACGAATCGGGGCTGGTCGCGGGTGGTGTACTCGTCGGCGGTACGCCGGGCGATGGCGGCGCCCTTTTCGGCCAGCTCCCGGATCCGGTGGGCGATGTCGTACTCGCCGAGGTTGGACAGGTTGGTGCCGAAGGTGTTGGTCTCGATCACGTCGGCGCCGACCTCGAGGTGCCCCCGGTGCACCCGTTCCACCACGTCCGGCCGGGTGTCGTTGAGGATCTCGTTGCACCCTTCGAGCCCGGCGAAGTCGTCTAAGCTCAGCGAGACCCCCTGCAGCGCGGTGCCCATCGCGCCATCGGAGACCAGTACCCGGTCTTCGAGGGCCTGCAGAAACGGCGAGTCAGGAGCGGTCGACACACCGCCAGGATAGTCGGCCGAAACTCAAGGCTGCCTCGTCAAACAAAGGGAAGCACCTCGGTTGCGGACGCCGACCCGTCACAAATGGACTCGCGGCCTTAGGCTGAGCCGATGAGCGATCGCGAGCCGAGGGATCCGGACGCGGTCTCGTTGTCATGGCAGGACGCCGACAGCGTGACCGATGGGCAGCCGCCCGAGCTGGTCGAACCCGTGGTGGTGGCCGCTTTCGAGGGGTGGAACGACGCCGGCGACGCGGCGAGCACCGCGCTGGAGCATCTCGAACTGAGCTGGGACGCGCGCCCCCTGGCCGCCATGGACCCGGACGAGTACTACGACTTCCAGGTGACGCGTCCCACAGTGCACCTAGTCGACGGGATCACCCGCAGGATCGAATGGCCGACCACTCGGCTGTCCGTGTGCCGGCCACCCGGCGCGGACCACGATGTCGTGCTGATCCGGGGCATCGAGCCGAACATGCGCTGGCGGGCGTTCTGCGGGGAGTTGTTGACCTACCTCGAAAGACTCGGGGCGACCACCGTGGTGACGCTGGGAGCGCTGCTCACCGACACGCCGCACACCCGGCCGGTCCCGGTGAGCGGCACGGCCTACGACGCCGACTCGGCGGCCCGGTTCGGCCTGGAGACGTCTCGCTACCAGGGCAACACCGGCATCGTCGGGGTGTTCCAGGACTTCTGTGTGCGGGCCGGCATCCCGGCTATCGCGTTCTGGGCCGCCGTGCCGCACTACGTCTCCCAGGCGCCGGACCCCAAGGCCGCGGTGGCGCTGCTGCACCGGGTGGAGGAGGTGCTCGACATCGAGGTGCCGCTGGGCGGGCTGCCCGAACAGGCCGAGGCTTGGGAGCGCACGGTCAGCGAGATGGCCGACGCGGACGACGAGGTACGGGAGTATGTGCGTTCGCTGGAGGAGCGGGTGGAGTCGGAGTCGGCGCTGCCGGAGATGACCGGTGAGTCGATCGCCGCCGACTTCGAGCGCTACCTGCGGCGGCGGGGCGGCGGCTCCGGCGGCCAGGGCCGCCCCGGGGGACGCAGCGGGCCAGGCCGCTAACCAGCGCCGGAACCAACCAGCGCCGGTTGGTCCCGGTTAGTCCTCGATCAGCCGCCGGGGGCCGGCGCCGTGCCCGGAGAGCTTGTCGAACGGGTTGGCCATCCGGCACCGGTCCAGCGACAGACACCCGCACCCGATGCAGTCGGTGAACTCGTCGCGCAGCTGCTGGAGGTGCCGGATCCGGTCGTCCAGCTCGTCGTGCCAGCGCTGGGAGAGGTTCTCCCAATCGGCCCGGTTCGGGGTACGGCCCTCCGGCAGTTCGGCCAGCGCGGAGCGCACCTCGGCCAGCGGGATACCCACCCGCTGCGCGATGCGGATCAGCGCCACCCGGCGCAGCGTGTCGCGCCGGTAGCGACGCTGGTTTCCCGAGGTCCGCCGGCTGTTGATCAGCTCCTGGCGCTCGTAGAAGTGCAGCGCGGACACCGCTACCCCACTGCGCTGCGCGAGCTGCCCAACGGTCAGCTCACCGTGGTCCCACCCTGGTTGCCGCATCGGCGCTCCGTGTTCGACCTCAACGTTTGTTGCGGTTCTACGCGGCCCCGGGAGCAGGGTCAAAGCTTTATTGACCTTGATATATGTTTAGGTTCTAACCTGGCGCCCTCCAACCCCCTACCGGGACACCGTCGAGAGGAAGCGCCTTGAGCACCCTCACCGAAGCATCCACCCTGCCCAGCGAACTCGCCTGGGCCGAGCCCATCCGGGTGGAGATGATCGTGGGCAGTGTGCGGCCGGGTCGGTTCGTGCCGGTGGTGGCCGACTGGTTCGTCCGGCACGCCGGATCCCGCGCCGACCTGACCGTACGAACGCTGGACCTGGCCGAGAACCCGCCGGACTTCGCGGCCCGAATCGGGGCGGCGGACGCCCGCGCCCCCTACGGCGGCTAGCGGCCGAGCTCGTGGGAAGCGCCGGGGCGGCGGGCTACTCCCGCGGCTCGGCGGCGTGCTGGCGCAGGTCTTTCAGGTCCACCCACTCCACGGTGCGGGCGTGGGTCGCCTCCAGCACCACCTCCGGGGCTCGCCCGGCGGCCAGCGCCTCCGCCCAGCGCGGCGCGCACAGGCACCACTGGTCCCCCGGCCGCAACCCGGCGAAGCCGTACTCCGGCCGAGGGGTGGACAGGTCGTTGCCCACCTGCCGGCTGAACTCGAGGAACTCCTCGGTAAGCCGCACACACACGGTGTGCACGCCGGCGTCCTCCCCACCGGTGTCGCAGCAGCCGTTGCGGTAGAAACCGGTGAGCGGATCGGTACTGCAGGACTCCAGCTCACCGCCGAGCACATTGCGCGCCACGGTAGCCCTCCTCCCCGGAACTCCCCCGAACCCGAACGGCCCGCGCCGATTAGCGTGGCACGGCCCGCGCGAGGGTTTCTAGAGCGCGACGCCGAGCAGCGCGTCCACCGCGTTGCGGATCAGCCCGGGCGCTTCGGTGTCCCGGCCGCGACGATCCCGCGCTTCCCGCGCCCAGGCGTCCACGGCGGCCAGCGCGCGGGGGGTATCCAGGTCATCGGCCAGGTGGGTACGCAGCCGTGCGACCGTGTCGGTGGCCGGCGGCCCCGCGTCCAGCCGAGCCGCCTCGCGCCAGGCCGCCATCCGGGCGTTGCCCTGCTCCAGCAGCTCGGGCAGCCAAGCGCGGTCGGCCCGCCAGTGCCCGGCCAGCAGGGCCAGCCGGACCGCCATCGGGTCCACCCCGTCCGCGCGCAGCCGGGACACGAACACCAGGTTGCCCCGCGACTTGGACATCTTCTCGCCGTCCAGCGCGATCATCCCGGCGTGGCAGTAGTGCCGGGCGAAGGGGTGCACCCCGGTGAACGCCTCCGCGTGCGCGGCACCGAACTCGTGGTGCGGGAAGATCAGGTCGGAGCCGCCGCCCTGGACGTCGATCTGGGCGCCGAGCCGGTTCAGCGCGATCGCGGTGCACTCCACGTGCCAGCCCGGCCGCCCGGTGCCCAGCTCGCTCTCCCAGGACGGCTCCCCCGGCCGGGCCATCCGCCACAGCAGCGCGTCCACCGGGTTGCGCTTGCCCGGCCGGTCCGGGTCGCCGCCCCGCTCGGCGGACAGCTGGCGCATGGTCCGCTCGTCGAAGCCGGACTCGTAGCCGAAGTCCGGCGTGGCGGAGCTGTCGTAGTAGACGTCCGGGTACTCCGGGTCGTCGATCCGGTAGGCGGCGCCGGCGGCGAGCAACTTGCCGACCAGCTCGCTGATCTCCGACATCGCCTCCACCGCGCCGATGTAGTGCGTCGGCGGCAGGACCCGCAGCGAGGCCATGTCCTCGCGGAACAGCGCGGTCTCCCGCATTCCCAGCACGACCCAGTCGTCCTGGTCCCGTTGCGCCCGCTCCAGCAGCGGCTCATCGATGTCGGTCACGTTTTGCACGTAGTGCACCTCGTGCCCGGCGTCCCGCCACACCCGGTTGACCAGGTCGAACGCCAGATACGTGGCCGCGTGGCCGAGGTGCGTGGCGTCGTAGGGGGTGATCCCACAGACGTACATCCGCGCGGTCGCCGACGGCGCTGTCGGGCGGATCTCCCCGGTGGCGGTGTCGTAGAGCCGCAACGGGGGCGGGGATCCGGGGACGCGGGGCAATGAGCTGGAGGGCCACGACTGCATACCCGACAAACTACGCGTTGGTAGCCGACTGCGTCGCTGCTCGGGGCGCTGTGGCACGGTGCAGCAGGGCCGCCGGGCGGCGGGAGAAACGAGCGGGGGGAGCCGGGATGCGACGAGGCACGCTGGTCATCGTGGTGGGGTGGGTGTGGATGTTCCTGGGCGCCACGGGATGTGCCCAGCACCCGCTTCCACCCGCGCCTCCGGCACCCCCACCGAGCACGCTGGACCTGATCAGCCAGCATGGCGAGCTGCGGGTGTGCAGCACCGGCGACTACCGCCCCTTCACCTACCGGGATCCGGGCACCGGCCAGTGGACCGGCATCGACATCGACATGGCCGGGGACATGGCGGCCAAGCTCGGGGCCCGGCTGACCGTGGTGCCGACAACGTGGACGAACCTGATGGGAGATCTCACTGCCGGCCGGTGCGACGTGGCCATGGGCGGCATCTCGGTCACCCTGGACCGGGCCAAGAAGGCCTCCTACAGCGATCCGTACCTGATCGACGGCAAAGCCCCGATCACTCGCTGCTCGGATACCGGCCGGTTCCAGTCGCTGGCAGCCATCGACCGGCCCGGGGTACGCGTGGTGGTCAACCCCGGCGGCACCAACGAGAAGTTCGCCAAGGCAGAGCTCAAGCAGGCCACCGTCGTGCCGCACCCGGACAACAACACGATCTTCGAAGAAATCATGGCCGGCCGCGCCGACGTCATGATCACCGACGCCAGTGAGACGCGCTGGCAGGCCACCCAGCACCCCCAGCTGTGCGCGGTACACCCCGACCGGCCGCTGAACTTCGTACCCAAGGCCTACCTGCTCCCCCGCGGTGACCGGGTCTTCCAGGAGTGGGTGAACCAGTGGCTGCGCCTCGCCCTCGGCGACGGCACCTACCAGCGCTTCGCCCGCCCCTGGACCGGCTGAGGAGTCGTGGTTGGCGATGGTCGTTATAGCGACCATCACCACTCACGACCTGTGACCAGCTACTTTGCGGCGGCCGCCGCCGCATCCACGAACCGGGTGGTGTACGTCCGATTCAGATCGATCATGGAGCGGTGCGCGCGCACGTTCTTGGAGAAGCTGGACAGCACGGTAAGCACGTTCGCCGCGCCGCTCGGATCCATCCGGCCGTCGGCGTTGAACATCCCGACGCTGTCCCGGATCGAGGCCACGTACAGCCCCCGGTCACCCCCGGCAAACGACGGCGGCATGGCGTCGGCGATCTGCTCGGGCGTGTGCTGACTCATCCAGTGCAGCGTGCCGACCAGCGCGGTGGCCAGCTGCTGCACCACCTCGGGGTAGCGCTCCACCACCGAGCAGCTCATGTACAGCGAGGTCGCCGGGTAGAGCCCGGCCAGCGCGTCCCGGGTGCCCCGCTCGGTGCGCATGTCGTAGAGCACCTTGCCCTGCCCGGAGGCCACCAGCTGGGCCACCGTCGGATCGGTGGTCATCCCGGCGTCGATACCGCCGTTGTTCAGGCTGGCGATGAAGGTCTGCCCGGCACCGACCTTCACCGGGGTGAACTCGTCGGTGCTCACCCCCGCCTTGCCGGCCAGCGCCTTGGTGAGGAAGTCGGTGGACGAGCCCAGCGAGGTGATGCCCATCTTGCGACCCCGGAAGTCCGCCGAGCTCTTGATCTGGTCGGCCTTTCCGGCGCCCACGATGATCACTTCACCGGGGATGTTGGCCATCTGCACCACGCTGGTGATGCACTGGTCCTTGGCCTGCAGGTCGATGGTGTGGTCGTAGAACCCGACCACGCCCTGCACGTCGCCGGAGATCAGCGCAGTCTCCGCGTTGGCCCCGGACGGCTGGTTGAGCAGCTCCACGCGCACGCCGGCCCGGTTGAACCCGTCCAGCTGCTGGGTGAGCATGGCCGGCAGGTAGATCACCTTCTCCAGCCCGCCCACCATCAGCTTGATGGTCGGCTTGCCGTCGTCGCCCAGCGACAGGGTCCGCGAGTCCCGGCACCCGACCAGGCTCAACACCGCAAGCAGCACCGCGACCGCCAGTCCGGCCGCCCGATAACGTCGGTTCATCGTCGGCCTCAGATCTGCGCCGCGGTGGCGCCGACGTTGGGCCGCCAGCGCAGCAGCCGATTCTCCAGCCGGCCGATGCCCCATTCGGCGAGCAGCGCCACCACGGTGATGATGATCATCCCGGCGAACACCCCGGCGGTGTCGAAGGTGCCCTGGGCGTTGGCGATGAGGAACCCGATGCCGGCCTGGGCGCCGGTGTACTCGCCGACCACCGCACCGATCAGCGCGAAGCCGAACGCGGTGTGCAGCGAGGAGAGGATCCACGAGGTGGCGCTGGGCAGCACGATGTTGCCCAGTACCTGGCCCTTGCTGGCGCCCAGGATGCGGGCGTTGTCGATCAGGTTGCGGTCCACCTCGCGGGCGCCGGTGAACGCGTTGAAGAACACCGCGAAGAACACCAGCACCACCACGGTGGCCACCTTGGAGGTCAGCCCCAGGCCGAACCAGATGACGAACAGCGAGGCCAGCACGATCCTGGGCACCGCGTTCACCGCCTTGATGAACGGGGCCAGCACGTCGGCCAGGTACTGGCTGCGGCCCAGCAGCACGCCGAGCACCACCCCGGCCGCGGTGCCGATCGCGAACCCGATCACCGCTTCCTCGACGGTGACCCAGATGTGCAGCCAGATGGTGCCGAAGTCGGTGCCCTGGGTGAACCACTCGACCAGCCGGGCCCAGATCTTGGACGGCCGGGAGTAGAAGAAGGCGTCGATCCAGCCGAACCCGACGACCAGCTCCCAACTGCCCAGCCAGACCACCACGAGGGCCAGCCGGAGCAGCCAGGTGTTGCGGGTGCGGCGGTGGTGCGCCCGGCGGGCGCCGCTCAGGATGGTCTGTTCGGTCTCCTCGGCGGCCGGCCCAGGGATTGGGCCGCCTGCCGCCGGCGCAACGTTCATCGTGTCAGGCATGTGCCACGCTCCCCACCTGTCCGCGCTGCCGGGTCTTGTCCACCTCGACGCGCAAGGACTGCCAGATCTCCCGGTAGATCCGGAGGTACTCCGGGGTCAGCCGCAGCTCCTCCACCTCGCGTGGGCGGGGCAGCGGGATCGGGAACACGTCCTTGATCGTGGCCGGGCTGGTGGTCATCACCACCACCTTGTCGGCCAGCGCGATGGCTTCGTCCAGGTCGTGCGTCACGAAGATCACCGCGGCGCCGCTGCCGGCCCACAGCCGCAGCAGCTCGTCCTGCATGTTCGCCCGGGTCTGCACGTCCAGCGCGGAGAACGGCTCGTCCATCAACAGGATGCGCGGGTTGGTGACCAGGGTCTGGGCCAGCGCGACCCGCTTTCGCATGCCACCGGAGAGCTGGTGCGGGTAGTAGCCCTCGAAGCCGGCCAGCCCTACCCGGTCCACCCAGTCGGCGGCCTGCTCGCGGGCCTCGGCCTTGCCGGCACCGCGGAACCGAGGCCCGGATGCCACGTTGTCCAGCACCGAACGCCACGGCATCACCGCGTCGGACTGGAACATGTAGCCCACCCCGTCCGGGATGCCGGCGACCTGGGCGCCGTTCACCAGCACCTGCCCGGCCGAGGCCGGTTGCAGCCCGGAGACCAGCGACAACGTGGTGGACTTGCCACACCCGGTGGGGCCGACCACGGCGACAAACTCGCCGGGGGCTACGGCCATGGTGAGCTCGCGGACGGCGGTGTGCACGGTGCCGCCGGCACCGGGGAACCGCTTGGTTGCCTTGATCAACTCGATCAGCGGGCGATCTGGTGGGGACACGGTGACTCCTTCGTCACGTCACTCGGCGATGCTCAGGAACGGTAGGTCCGGGCCGGCCGACCTCCGGCATTTGTCTCGTTCTCCACCCGCTGTGCGCGTTATCCGTCTTTTGCGCGTTGTGCTCAAAGGGCCGGTGAGAGGGGTAGTTTGCTGCCATGTTCGGGTCCGGTGTCATCGGCAGGCTCCGGTTCAGCCGGCAGATCTTCGTGTTGCAGACGGTGCTCGTGGTGCTGCTGGTCGGGCTGGTCGCGGCGTTGGTCGGCTGGCTGCTGCGCAACACGCTGAGCGACGAGTACGGCGAGCGGGCGCTGGCCATCGCGCGGACCGTGGCCGCCGACCCCGAGGTGGTGGCCGCGGTCGCCGCGAAGCAGAGCGGCGGGGCGCTGCAGCGCGAGGTGTTGGACCTCACCGCACGCACCGGGGCGCTGTTCGTGGTGGTCACCGACGATCACGGGATCCGGCTGGCACACCCCGAGGCCAGCCAGGTCGGCGCGCTGGTCAGCACCGATCCTTCCGAGGCGCTGGCCGGCCGGGAGGTGGTCAGCGCGGTGGAGACCGGCACGCTGGGCCAGTCGGTGCGCAGCAAAACCCCGGTGCTCGGCCCCGGCGGGACGGTGATCGGCGAGGTCAGCGTCGGCTACGCGGTGACCGCGCCGGCCGGCGAGACCCGTCGGCTGTTCACCCTGCTCGGGGTGTTCACCGTGGCCGCCATGCTGCTCGGGCTGGCCGCGTCCTGGCTGCTGGCCCGCCGGCTGCGCCGGCTCACCCACGGCGTGGAGCCGCGCGAGCTGACCGAGATGCTCTACGGCCAGGAGGCGGTGCTGCACGGCATCGGCGAGGGCGTGCTGGCGGTGGACGGGCAACGCCGGATCTCGGTGCGCAACGCCGAGGCGGAGCGGCTGCTCGGCATCCCGCTACCGGTCGGCGCGCCGGCCGACGAGCTGGCCGTGTCACCCCGGGTGCACCTGGCGCTGCGCGAGCCACCGGCGGACAACGTGCTCGCGGTGGCCGGCGAACGGGTCATCGTGGTCAACTCCCGGCCGGTGCGCCGCGACGACCGGGCGCTGGGCACCGTGCTCACCTTCCGGGACCGCACCGACCTGGACATGCTGACCCGCGAGCTGGACTCGGTGCGCTCGCTCACCGACGGGCTGCGCGCACAGCGGCACGAGTACTCCAACCGGCTGCACACCCTGTCCGGGCTGCTCCAACTGGATCACCGCGCCGAGGCGATGGAGTACCTGCAGACGCTTACCGAGACCGGTGCCGGCCGGCCCAGCGGCATCGACGGCGCGGTGGCCGACCCGTACCTGAGCGCGCTTTTGCTGGCCAAGACCGAGCAGGCCAGGGAGAAGCACGTCGAGCTGCGGCTGACCGAGGACTCCTGGGTGCCCCGCGCGGTGGACGATCCGGTGGCCGTCACCACGGTGCTGGGCAACGTGCTGGACAACGCGCTGCGGGCGGCCCAGCTGGCCGCCCGCCGACCGGCCTGGATCGAGGTCACGCTGCTCGCCGACGGCGCCACGCTGCACCTGTCAGTGCAGGACAGCGGACCCGGAGTGGCGGCCGAGCTGCGCGAGACGGTGTTCGACGAGGGGGTCACCACCAGACTCACCCCCGGCCACGGCCTGGGGCTCGCCCTGGCCAGGCACGAGGCCCGTAGCCGGGGTGGCGACCTGTGGCTGGCCGACCCGGGCGGCACCGGCACCGGCACCGGCCCTGACTCCGGCACTGGCTCCGGCGCTGGCTCCGGGGCGCTGTTCGTCGCCGCGCTACCCGACGTGCTGAACGGCGAACTGGACGGCCGAGGCGGCGCCCGGTGATCCGGACAATGATCGTGGACGACGACTTCCGGGTGGCCGGGGTGCATGCCGGCTTCGTCTCCGAGGTACCCGGCTTCGAAGTGGTCGGGGTGGCGCGCACGGCGGCCGAGGCCCGCGCCAGGGTGGCTGAACTGCGGCCGGACCTGCTGCTGCTGGACATCTACCTGCCGGACCAGTCCGGGCTGACGTTGCTGGTCGAGCTGGCCGGCGCCAACAGCCCAGACACGGTGGTGCTCTCCGCCGCCTCCGACGCCCGCACGATCCGCGCCGCCGTCCGCGCCGGGGCACTGAACTACCTGGTCAAACCGTTCACTCGACGGCAGCTCGCGGACCGGCTGACCAGCTACGCGCGCTACCGGGCGCTGCTGGACACCGAGCGCGGGTTGGCGCAGGCGGACGTGGACAGGGCGTTCCGCGTGCTGCACGAGCAGGACCGCACGGTCGCGCCGAAGGGCCAGTCACCGGCCACCTCGCGGCTGGTCTCCGAGCGGCTGCGGTCCGAGGGGGCGCCGCTGTCCGCCGCCGAGCTCGCCGCGCAGCTGGGCATCGCCAGGGCCACCGCGCAGCGGTACCTCACCGCGCTGGCCGACGCCGGCGCGGTCGAGATGCGGCTGCGCTACGGGGTCACCGGACGCCCGGAGCACGAGTACCTGTGGGTACCCGGGGGCTGAGCCGAGCCGCTTGCGGCGGCTAGGTCCACCACTCGTCGGGCAGCTTGGTCTCGATGGCCCGCAGCCGCGTGCGGGCGCAGTCGGTACACAGCCAGCTGTTGCCGCCGTCCGGCCGTCGGTCGAAGACCCAGGACAGCACGCCGGCCCCTCCGGGATCGGGAGGGCGACCGCACGCGCGGCAGGCTTGGAGTTCACTCATCAAACAAGTGTGCGCGCCCCGAGGCTGCCGACCGGGCGCACCGGCGGTCGAAACGGGGTTCGCGCGACGACCGGTCACCTCGGTGCGCCCAACGATCGCGCTGTGTTACCACTGAGCTACGGGCAGTTTTCTGTATCCTTTCAGAGCCCGATCAAACCGCTGGATCAGGCGGCGTTGCGGACAACGAGCGCACGCTCCGTAGCCGCCGAGCGGGCTTCGACCGCCGCGGTCTCCGCTGCCCGGCGGCCGTGCCGGGCAGCCAGCCACGCGCAGGTCATCAGCTGGATCTGATGAAACAGCATGACCGGGAGCACCAGCAGCCCGATCCCGTGTCCGGCGAACAGCGCCGTGGCCATGGGCAGCCCGCTGGCCATGCTCTTCTTCGAGCCGCAGAACAGGATGGTCATCCGATCCGGCTGCGCGAAGCCCAGCCACCGGGGCACCAGTGAGGTCACCGTGAGCACCACGCCGAGCAGCGCCGCGTCAACCAGGACAAGCACCCCGAGCGACACCGGGGAGAGCTGGTGCCAGATGCCGGCCACCACCGCCGAGCTGAACGCGGTGTAGACCACGAGCAGGATCGAGCCCCGGTCCACCACGGAAAGCAGACGGCGCTGCCGGATCACCCAGTCCGCGATCCACCGCCGCAGCAGCTGTCCGAGCAAGAACGGAGCCAACAGCTGCAGCGCCACGTTGACCACGGCGCGGCCGGAGATGCCCCCGTGCGCGGACATCAACGCGCCGACCAGCAGCGGGGTGAGCACGATTCCGGCCAGGTTGGACAGCGAGGCCGCGCAGATCGCCGCCGGCACATTGCCCCTGGCCACCGAGGTGAACGCGACAGAGGCCTGCATGGTGGACGGCAGGCAGCACAGGAAGAGCACGCCGAGGGCCAGCTGGCGGGGCAGCACCGACCCCGGAATCAACTGCGCCGCCAGGCCGAGCAGCGGGAAGAGCACAAAGGTGGCGGCGAGCACCGAGCCGTGCAACCGCCAGTGCCGCAGCCCGGCCATCGCCTCGCGAGGGGACAGCCTGACGCCGTAGAGGAAGAACAGCACGCCGATGGCCAGCGTGGTCAGGTAGGAGAACCCTTCGGCCACGCCACCCCGGGCCGGCAGCAGCGCCGCGATGCCCACGGTGAGCAGGATCAGCAGCAAGAAGCCGTCAATGGGCAGGCGCGCCCGCAAGCTCCCCACTCGGCTCAGCAGTACAGTCACACCGTCGATGATGCGGTCACCACGGTGATTCGGAAACGCGCACGCCATGATGATTGCCATCACGTTGTTGACTAAACCGCAGGTAGGCTGATTGACGTGTTGGACCCCACACACCTGCGGTCGTTCGCCACGGTCGCTCGGCTGCTCAGCTTCACCAAGGCCAGCGAACACCTGGGAGTCCAGCAGTCCACGGTGAGTCAGCACGTCCGCAAGCTGGAAGCGACGGTGGGCCGGGCCCTCCTGGTGCGCGACACGCACTCGGTCGCGCTGACCCCGGACGGCGAGACGATGTTGAACTTCGCCGGCTCCATCCTGGACACCACCGAGCGGGCGATCGCCCACTTCCGCGGCCCGCGGGTCCGAGGCAGGCTGCGCTTCGGGCTCTCCGAGGACCTGGTGCTCAGCCGGCTGCCCAGCATCCTGACCGAGTTCCGCCGCCGGAACCCGCTGGTCGACCTGGAGCTCACCGTCGGGCTCGGCGACACCCTGCGGCAGCTGGCACACAACGGCGACCTCGACCTGGTGTTCGCCAAGCGCTCCGACGGGCAGACCGACGGGATCCCGGTGTGGCGGGACCGGTTCGTCTGGGTGTCCGGCCTGGAGCTGCCCAGCCTCGGGCCGCAAGACCCGGTGCCGCTGGTCTGCTTCCCCCCACCGAGCTCCTCCCGAGCGGCGGTCATCGCCGCTCTGGAGGCGGCCGGGCGGCCCTGGCGGCTTGCCTGCACCAGCGGGAGCCTCAGCGGGCTGCACGCGGCGGCGCTGGCCGGGCTCGGGGTCGTCCCGCACGCCGAGACGCTGGTCCCGGCCCGGCTGACCCCGGTACCGGCCAAGGCCGCGCTGCCCTCGTTGCCCTGGTTCGAGTTCGCACTGTCCAGCGGCGGGCACGCCCTGGACGGACCGGGCGCGGCCCTGGCCGAGACGATCCTCAGCTCCGCGGACCGACTGCGCTCCGGGGATTGACCGACCCGTGAGTGGTTAGCGTTGCCCTGGCAACGCTAACCACTCACGGGGTCATGGGGTCATCGCCTCGTGCGTAGGTAGTCGGCGACCACCTCGGCGCCCAGGCCGTCCAGGGTGGGCGTCACCACCCGGCCGCCGCAGCGCCGGGCCACGTCGTCCATGAACGCGGCCAGGCGGGGGTCGTCACCCAGGACGAAGAAGGTGAACATCGCGTTCATCCCGGTCAGCCGGTCCACCTCGGCCACCGTCGCGCGCACGGTGTACGGGCTGGGCGGGTAGTCGAAGTACGCCTCGCCGTCCGGCTCCAGGTGCGCGGTGGGCTCACCGTCGGTGACCACCAGCACCACCGGCATGGCGTCCGGATGCCGGCGCAGGTGGCGCTGCGCCAACAACAGCGCGTGGTGCAGGTTGGTGCCCTGCGCGTAGGCGCCCTCCAGCCCGACCAGTTCGCCCAGCTCCACGGTCTGCGCATGCCGGCCGAAGGTGATCAGCGCCAGGTCGTCGCCGCGGAACCGGGTGGAGATGAGCTGGTGCAGCGCCAGCGCGGTGCGTTTCATCGGCACCCACCGGCCTTCGGCCACCATCGACCAGGAGGTGTCCACCAGCAGCGCCACCGCGGCCCGGGTGCGCTGTTCGGTCTCCACCACCTCGACGTCGCTGACGTCCAGCCTGCGCGGGTCCCCGCCGGCCCGGCGCAGCTCCGCGTTGAGCAGCGTGCGCGGCACCGACCAGGCCTCGGTGTCCCCGAACGCCCACGCCCGGGTGGCCCCGGTGGCTTCCCCGGCCGCGCCGGAGCGGCGGGTGTCCCGTTCGCCTCGGCGCGCGCCGATCCGGTCCACCACGTCCCGCAGCGCGGACTCCCCCAGCCGGCGCAGCGCCTTGGGGGACAGCTGCAACGACCCGTCGGCGGCCCGTTCGAACAGCCCCTGGCGCTGTAGCTCGCGCTCCAGTTCAGCGAGGGTCTTGGCGTCCACCCTGGACTCCTCCCCGAGCAGCTCGCCCAGCGCATCCAGGTCGACGTCCTCCAAGCGGGCACCCGGGTAGCTCTGCGCGAGCTGCTCGGCCAGCGCGTCCAGCTGGCCGAGCTCCTCCATGGCGCGGGTGGCCTCGCCCATACCCATCGGGTTCTCGCCGCGGAACCGGCCGCCGCCCTGCCAGTCCTCCCCCGGCCGCAGCCCCTGCAGTTGGGCGTCCAGCTGGGACAGCGACTGGGCCAGCCGGGGGTCACCGAACGCCTGCTGGGCCAGCTGGGCCAGCTCGGCGCGCTGCTCGGCGGACATCGAGTTGAGCATCCGCTGCGCGGCGGCCGCCCTGGCCGCGAGCAGGTCGATCAGCTCCTCGGTGTCCTGCGGGTTCTCCGGGAAGAATTCGCCGTGCTTGGCCATGAACTCGCGGAACTGCTCGGTGGTGTCCCGGCCCTGGGCGTGCTGGGAGAGCAGGTTGTTCAAATCGTCGAGCATCTCCCTGACCCGCTCGACGTCCTCCGGAGTGGCGTTCTGCATCGCCTCCTTCATGCCCTGGAAGCGCTGGTCCAGCATCTCCCGGCCGAGCAGGTCGCGGATCTCCTGGTAAGCCTCGCGGGCATCGGAGGAGCGCCAGTCGTAGGAGTCCAGCTCCCGGACGGCGCCGCCGGTGTCGTTCGGCAACGCCTCCAGCTGCATCTCCCGGAACCGGGCGTCGTCGCTGTCCTCGTTGCCCAGCGCTTCCCGCTCGGCCTCCAGCGCCCGGGCCAGCAGCTCCCGGACCTCCTCCAGGGTGCCGTCCAGCCGGTTGTCCCGCTGCAGGTCACGGCGGCGTTGCCAGACCTGGCGGGTCAGGTCGTCCAGTCCCCTGGTCTGCCGGTCCTGGTTGCGCATGCCGCGCCGGAGCAGCTCCCGCAACGCCTGCTGCGGCGACGAGCCCTCCATCACGTCCCGGCCGATCTCGTCCATCGCCTGCCGGATGTCGAACGGCGGGGCCAGCGGGTCCGGGCCGCCGTCGTAGGGCCCGTAGGCGTAGCGCAGCCTCCGGTACCGAGTCCGGCGGCGGCGCGGCTCGTTACGCTGGGAATCAGCCATAACTCACCGTGTCGCCGTCGTCCGACTCGTCCTTGGCCAGCTTGCGGGTGAGGAACAGGTATTCGCAGGCCAGCTCGGCGGCCGAGGCCATCGGCCCCGGGTCCTCGGTGCCGGACGCGCCGAGTCGCTTGGCCACCTCGGTGAGCGCGGGCACCGACGGCAGCGCCGCGACCACCTCCGCGGCCGGCACACGCTCGCCGGTGCGCACCGGGCTGGCCGACACCTGCTCGGCCAGCTCGGCGAGGTCCACCCCGCGCAGCGCGAACCGGGCGGTGTCGGCGGTGGCCCGGCGCAGCAGGTGCTCCAGGACCTCCTCCTCGCGCCCCTCCTCGCCGGAGGCGAACTCCAGCTTGCCGCGCAGCACGGCGGGCACCGACTCCAGGTCGACCGGGCGGGCATAGGCCCTGGACTCCCCGGTCAGCGCGGCCCGGCGCAGCGCCGCGGCGGCCACCGTCTCGGCGGCGGCCACCGCGAACCGGGCGGACACCCCGGACGACTGGTCGATCGCGCTGGACTCGCGCAGGTGCCGGGTGAACCGGGCGATCACCTCGATCAGGTGCCTCGGTACCTCGGCGACCAGCTCCGCCTCCTGCTCGACCAGCGCGACCTCGTCGGCCACCTCGAGCGGGTAGTGGGTGCGCACCTCGGCGCCGAACCGGTCCTTCAGCGGGGTGATGATCCGGCCGCGGTTGGTGTAGTCCTCCGGGTTGGCGCTGGCCACCAGGAGCACGTCCAGCGGCAGCCGCAGCGTGTAGCCGCGGACCTGGATGTCCCGTTCCTCCATCACGTTGAGCAGCGAGACCTGGATGCGCTCGGCCAGGTCGGGCAGCTCGTTGATGGCCACCACGCCCCGGTGTGCGCGCGGCACCAGGCCGTAGTGGATGGTCTCCGGGTCGCCCAGCGAGCGGCCCTCGGCGACCTTGACCGGGTCTACGTCGCCGATCAGGTCAGCCACCGCGGTGTCCGGGGTGGCCAGCTTCTCGGTGTAGCGCAGCGAGCGGTGGAGCCAGGCCACCGGAAGCTCATCGCCCAGCTCGGCGGCCCGCCTGATGCCCGCTGGGGTGATCGGTTCAAAAGGATGTTCGCTCAGCTCGGAGCCTTCGATAACCGGCGTCCACTCGTCGAGCAGGCCGATCAGGGAGCGCAACAGCCGAGTCTTGCCCTGGCCCCGCTCGCCCAGCAGCACGACGTCGTGGCCGGCGATCAGGGCGCGCTCCAACTGGGGCAGCACGGTGGATTCGAAGCCGACGATGCCGGGCCATGGGTCGCGGCCCTCGCGCAGCGCGGCGAGCAGGTTGTCACGGATTTCGGTCTTGACGCCCCGCTGCCGGTGGCCGGACGCGCGCAGCGCGCCGAGGGTGCGGGGAAGATCAGTGGGTGCATCGTGAAGTACTGGCACGGCTCCACGCTACGTCGCCACGCCGCCGTTCGCCGCAGAGCTTTGTGACCTGCTGGTTAAGCCGCTGAGATGATCTCTGTGCCGGTGCTAGAAGGCCGGCCACGGAATGGCGGGGCCGTAGCCGGACGGCTCGGGGAACCGGGGCCTGGCGAGCAGCCCGTCCACCCGCTCGGACAGCGCCCGCAGCTCCCGGCGGGTGAGGTGCGCACCCAGCGTCGAGCACAGCCCGTTGTCCAGCTCGTGGCGCACCGCGCGCACTGTGGCACGCAGCTCGGTGGGCAGCCGCTGGCCCACCCAGCCCCACAGGACGGTGCGCAGCTTGTCCTCCTCGTGCAGGCAGATGCCGTGGTCCACGCCGTACACCCGGCCGTCGGAGCTGGCCAGCACGTGCCCGGCTTTCCGGTCGGCGTTGTTCAGCAGCACGTCCAGCACCGCCATCCGCTGCAGGGCGGGGTGGTCGGCGTGCACCAGCATGGCCGGTTCGCCGAGTGAGTCGCGGGCCCGCAGCACGGTCAGCCAGCCATCCGGAACTTCGCCCGGCGCGCGCACGTCGACCAGCTCGTGCTCCTCGTCGGTGTCGATCCAGAGCTGCACCATGCCGGGCCCGAACGGCCCCTCGCGCAGCACGGTCGGGGGCACGATCGGCTCGCCGTCCGCCGCGAACGCCTCGGCCAGCAGGTAGCTGGCGTACTCCCGGTCGGCCAGCGTGCCGTCCGGGAAGTCCCACAGCGGGCGTTCGCCCCGGATCGGCTTGTAGACGCACCTGGCGCGTACCCCGTCGCCTTCGATGTCGCAGATCAGCGTGGCGTTCGAGGCGTTGACGATCCGGCCGGTGACTTCCAGCCGGCCGCCATGTAGTAGCCCGGGCACCGCCGGGTCGAGAGGGTCCATCGTGGCCGAGCGTCAGGATTCCCCGGCCACCGCGCGCCGGTGGTACCCGTTCTGTCTCGGACAGATGTGCCCCTGCGCATCCAGCGGTTCGGCGCACAGCGGGCAGGGCGGGCGACCGGCGGAGAGCACCCGCTCGGCACGGGTGGCGAAGGCGCGCGCCTGCACCGGGGACAGGAACACCCGGACCGCGTCGGGCCCCTCCTCGGTGTCGTCCAGCACCACCGACTCGTCGACCTCTTCCTCGGTAAAGGCCAGCAATTCCACCACTATCGAGCGAGAGTCCGCGTCCCAGCCCAGGCCCATGGTGCCGACCCGGAACTCCTCCTCCAACGGCACCGCAAGTGGCTCGGTATCCACCAGGTCCTCGTCGACATCGTCGGCTACTTCCGCGCCGAAACGCCGAGAAATCTCGGTGAGCAACGCGCTGATCCGCTCGGCGAGCACAGTGACCTGCTGTTTCTCCAACAGCACGCTGACCGTCTTGGCTTCTTCAACGGCTTGCAGGTAAAAGGCGCGGTCGCCAGGCTCCCCGACGGTGCCGGCGACAAACCGGTCGGGCTGGCGAAATACATGAATGACACGTGGCATGACAATCCCGACATTAGGCCACCGGCCGCGCCCAAGCACGGTGGCACCGACCAACTCAGGATACCCCCGTTGATCCGCCGACCACGGCGTCCGAAGAGGGTTGGGCCGACCGGCGGCGGCGGCTCCGTTTGGGCGGCGGCAGCAGCGCCGTGACGTCTCCGCCGGTGTCGTTGACCCGGATCACGAACGGCCGTGTCTCGGTGTAGACCACCACGCTGATCGAGCCCGGATCCACCATGATCCGCTGGAACGAATCCAGGTGCAGGCCCAGTGCGTCGGCCAGCACCGCCTTGATCACATCACCGTGCGTACAGGCCAGCCACACCGCGTGCGGCCCGTGCTCGACGGCCAGCTTCGCGTCGTAGCCCCGGATCGCGGCCACCGCCCTGGCCTGCATCGCGGCCAGCCCCTCCCCGCCGGGGAACAGCGCCGCCGACGGGTGCTGCTGCACCACCCGCCACAGCGGCTCCTTGCTCAGCGTCTTGAGCTCGCGGCCGGTCCAGTCGCCGTAGTCCACCTCGGCGAGCTCACCGTCCACCACCGGCGTCAACTCCCGCCCGGCCAGCAGCGGCGCCACGGTCTGCTGGCAGCGCTCCATCGGTGAGGTGACCACCGCCGCCAGCGGCACCGGCTTGAGCCGCTGGGCCAGCGCCCACGCCTGCCCCTTGCCGGTGTCGTCCAGCTCGACCCCGGCGCGGCGACCCGCCAGGACCCCGGAGGTGTTCGCCGAGGAGCGGCCGTGTCGCAGCAGGATGAGGGTAGTCACGGGCGCCCAGACTACTGGCCGATCACGTCGCGGCGAGCCAGCCTGCGCCCAGGGTGACCATGATGGCTACGCCCAGCACCACCCGGTACGGCACGAACGCGGTGATTCGGTTGGTGGAGACGAAACGCAGCAGCCAGGCCACCGAGGCGTAGGCCACGATGAAGCTGACCACCGTGCCGACAGCCGTGGGCAGCGCCCCGACACCGGCCCCGAGCGCCTTCGGCGTCTCCAGCGCGCCGGCCCCGACCAGCGCCGGGATGCCCAGGTAGAACGCCAGCTTGGTGGCGGTGACCCGATCGACGCCGCGCAGCAGGCCAGCGCTGATGGTCGCCCCGGACCGGGACACCCCCGGGAACAGCGCCAGGCACTGCACGAGCCCTACGGTGAGCACGTCGGCCACGCTCAGGTCGGCCTCGCCCTTCTTCTGGGATGGCGAGCGCTCGGCCCACCACATCACCGCGCTCCAGAGCACCAGTGAGGCGGCCACCACCCAGAGGCTGCGCAGCGGCCCCTCGATCAGTGGCTTGGCGGCCAGCCCGACGATCCCGATCGGGATCGACCCGAGGATGATCAGCCAGCCGAACCGGAACTCCTCGCTATCCCTGGCCGTTGGCCGCACCAGGCCGAGCGCCCAGCCGCGGATGATCCTGGCCAGATCTTTGGCGAAGTACACCAGGACAGCGACGATCGCGCCGACCTGGATGACCGCGGTGAACGCGGTGACCGCCGGATCATCGGCGCGGAGCCCGAGCAGCTTCTCCGCGATGGTCAGGTGCCCGGTCGAGGAGACCGGCAAGAATTCGGTCAGTCCCTCGACGATGCCGAGCACCACCGCCTGAAAAAGGTTCACCCCACCACCCGAATCGGACCAAGGAACCCGGCCGATCCGGGTCAGGCGGCCTAAACCTATCGCCCTGCGATCATCGGCCCGCATCCCCCCGGGATTGGACCGGAGCCGGCCCTCGCAGCGAGCACAGCAGGAAGGACCACCCGAGAAGGTGACATGAACCTGGGGCGGCGAGCGCGTTGCCATCTACCGACCATGGAAGCGGCCCCCTAGGGTGGGGGCCACCACGCCACGGCGAGGTGGCGTGGGTCTCGCGATCCCATGGGCGGAGGTGGCCGGTGGAGCGGACGAGCACTGGCACGATTGAAGGAGACAGTGCCGACGGGGAATGGGAGTACCGGCCGCTCCGGCTGCCCCCCGATGTATCTCGGGTGACGGCATCGGTGCGGCTGGCGATCCAGGCTGAGTTCGGCGGCTGGGAGCTCTCCCGGGTACGGCTCTACCCCGGCGGTGTCCGGAAGGTGTGGCTGCGGCGGCGGCGCACCAAGCACATGTTGCCCAACCTGCATTACTGACAACCGCGACAACTGACCGCGGGCACCGCCACACCGCCCGCTACGGAACGAGCACCACCTTGCCGACGGTGCCTCGGCTGCCCAGCCTGCGCAAGGCCTCCGGCGCCTCGGTGAGCGGGAGCTCGGCGCCGACCAACGGGTCGATGCGGCGCTGTCCCCACAGCGCGACCAGCGCGTCCTGCCACACCGGGATGAGTTCCGGCGCCATCCGCTGGTAGTAGCCCCAGTGCACGCCCAGCACGCCGTAGTTCTTGACCAGTATGTGGTTGGTGGGCGCGTCGGCGAACCGGCCGGCGACAAACCCGATCACCAGGATCCGGCCCTCGAAGGCGACCACCTTGCGGGAGGCATCGAACACGTCCCCGCCCACCGGGTCGAAGATCACATCCGCGCCCCGGCCACCGGTGATCTCCTTGACCCGGGCGATCAGATCCTCGTTGGCATAGTCGATCACGTGGTCGGCGCCCAGCGCGCTGGCCGTCACGCACTTCTCCGGCCCGCCCGCGCTGGCGATCACGGTGGCACCGGCCGACTTGCCCAGCTGCACCGCCGCGCTGCCCACTCCGCCCGCGGCGGCGTGCACCAGCAGCGTCTCGCCGGGTTGGATGCGGGCCCGGTGGTGCAGCGCGCAGTAGCCGGTCTGGTAGGTCACGAACATGCCGGCCGCCTGCCCAGCGGTCATGCCCTCGGGCCACGGCCAGATGTGCGTGGCGGGCACCGTGGCGTACTCGGCGTAGCCGCCGCCGAGCGCGCCGGTCTGGCCGATCACCCGGTCCCCCACCTCGGCCGAGGCGCCCTCGCCGACGGCCACCACCTCCCCGGCCAGCTCCATGCCCGGGGTGAACGGCAGCGCGGGCCGCTCCTGGTAGCGGCCCTGGCACAGCAGGATGTCCGGGAAGTTGCAGGCCACCGCGGCCACCTTGACCAGCACCTGCCCGGGCCCCGGCTTGGGCTCCGGCACGTCCACCAGCTTGAGTACGTCCGCCGGCTCGCCGAGCTCGGCCACCTGCCAGGCGCGCATCAGTCGTTCAGCTTCAGCGCCGGCGGGCGGGTGCCACCCTTGGGGCCGGGCACACCCCGGAACCCGTACGGGCCGGGTTCCCGCCCGGGTTGGACGTACCAGACCTCGCCGGGTTCGCCGCGGTCCAGGATGCCGTCCACCGCGTCCGCCACATCTTCGGCGACCAGCATCGGGAACTCGCCGAACTGGTCGCGGTGGTCGGCGATCAGCGGGGTGTCCACGAAGCCCGGGCACACCGCGCACACCCGGATGCCCTCCTCGGCCAGCGCCTCTCCGGCCGCCCGCACGTAGCCCACCACGGCGTGCTTGGTCAGCGTGTACAGCGTGTCCCCGGCCATCGGGACCAGCCCGGCCAGCGACGCCGTGGCGATGATCGTGCCGCCGCCGGCCCTGCGCAGCGCGGGCACCGCGGCGCACAGCCCGAACACCACGTGATCGGTGTTCACCCCGACCAGCTGGCGGTACTTGAGCACGTCCAGGTCGGCGATCCCGGACTGCCCGGCGGTCATTCCGGCGTTCAGGAACACCACGTCCAGCCGACCGAAGCGGTCCTCGGCCACCGAGGTCAGCATCGGCATGATGTCCGGGTCGGACACATCCCCAGGCAAGGCCAGGCCGGCCACCTCATCGGCGATCTGGCGGGCCGCTTCCTCGTTCCGGTCGATGATCGCCACGTGTGCGCCGGCCCCGGACAGGCGCCGCACCACCGCCGCGCCGATCCCGGACGCGCCCCCCGTGACGAGCACACCTCTGCCTTTGAGATCCATGCGGTCAACCTAACCGGTCGGCCCGATCCCGGCCGCTCAGCAGCTGCGCAGGAATCGGTCCAGCACCCGGGCGCCGAACCGCAGCGACTCCACCGGCACGCGTTCGTCCACGCCGTGGAACAGCGAGGCAAAGTCCAGGTCAGGCGGCAGCCGCAGCGGGGCGAACCCGAAGCACCGCATGCCCAGCTTCTCCTCGAA
>DASWST010000122.1:0-9682 GCA_036402515.1 Pseudonocardia sp. | reverse complement strand
GCCGCCGCTGACCGGGGCGTCGACCACCCGGATGCCCTTGTCCGCGCCCGCCTCGGCGATCTTGCGAGCCACGTCCGGCCGGATGGTGGAGCAGTCGATGTGCAGCAGGCCGGGCTTGGCGACGGCGTAGAAGCCGTCCTCCCCGACGGTGATCTCCTCCACGTCCGGGCTGTCCGGCACCATGGTGATCACCACGTCGGCCCCGCGGACCGCCTCAGCCGCGGTGGCGGCCGCCTTGGCGCCTTTGGCCACCAGCCGGTCCACCGCCGGGCGGGACCGGTTGTAGCCGATCACCTGGTAGCCGGCGTCCAGCAGGTGCCCGGCCATCGGCGCACCCATAATGCCCAGGCCGATGAACGCGACCGTGGTGTCCTCTGGCTTGCCGCTCATCGTTCCCCACCCTCGTTTCCGCTGCTCAGGCCCTGTGAGTGGTATTGGTCGCTATAGCGACCAATACCACTCACGGGTTGTGACGTGCGGTTTTGGTTGGATTCGGTCATCAGGCGTGTTCCTTCCGGGTGCCGCGCAACTCGGGTGGCAGCCATTCGAAGGCGGCCGAGGAGTCGGTGCTGGGCGCGTACTCCAGGCCGACCCAGCCGGTGTATCCGGCGGCGTCGAGCGCGGTGAGATGGCGGTCGAGCGGGAGCTGGCCGGTGCCCGGTTCGTGCCGGCCCGGCGCGTCGGCGATCTGGACGTGCCCGATCCGGGCGATGTGGCGGTCGATCACCTCGGCGAGGTCCTCACCGTTGACCGCCAGGTGGTACAGGTCGGCGAGCAGCGCCAGGTTCGGCGCGCCCACCCGGTCGGCCACCGCGAGCGCGTCGGCGGCGGTGAGCAGCGGGTAGCGGCTGGCGCCGGAGAGCGGCTCGAGCACCACGGTGGCACCGATCTCGGCGGCGGCGGCCGAGGCGGCGGCGAGGTTCTGGGCGGCCAGCTCGTCCTGCTCCTCGGGGCTGGCGCCGTCCACCCGGTTGCCGTAGAGCGCGTTGAACACGCCGGTACCGAGCCTGCCGCCGATGCCCACGGCGATCGCCACCGAGTCCTGGAACTCCGCGCCGCGCCCCGGCCATGACACCAGGCCACGGTCGCCGGAGGCCATGTCACCGGCGGCAAAGTTGAGCCCGGTCAGGGTGAGCCCGGCGTCGGCCACGGCGGTGACAAACGCGTCCACGTCGGCGTCGGCGGGGGACGCGTCCGGGAACGGCCACCAGAACTCCACCGCGTCGAAGCCGGCGGCGGCCGCCGCGGCCGGGCGCAGCAGTATCGGGAGCTCGGTGAACAGGATCGAGCAGTTGACGGTGTAGCGGGGCATCAGGCCTTCCTCCCCTCGGCGGCCCTGGCTGGGCCGGGCAGCGCATCGCGCCAGCGCCGGCCCAGCTCGTCCCGGCCGGCCGAGGTGAGCGAGCCGTACAGCCGCAGCCGGGCCATCCCGCCGTCCGGGTAGACGTCCATCCACACCTCGCTGACCGGCGTGGTGTCGGCAAGCGCGAACCGGTGCCGGGTGTCCGGCCGCAGCGGGGTGCGCCCGAGCAGCTCGACCCACTCGGTCTCCGGCCCGGACCGACCGCGCAGCGACGCCCAGCCCGGCGCGTTGTGCAGGTTGTACGAGGTGTCCAGCTCGGCGATCCGGATGCTGGCCTCGCCGGTCAGCTTGACCTGGATCCAGTCGTTGCCGTCGTCGCGGCGCCGGGCGGTCTCCCAGCCCTCCCCCATAGACCGGGTCGGCCCGGGCAGCAGCAGGTTGTTCGGCGAGCTGTAGAAGCGGTTCGAGCAGTCCAGCACCACGCCGCCGTTCTCCAGGGCAGCCAGGTCGAATACGCCCAGCGCGTCCAGCAGGGCCGGGTCGGGCAGCGCCACACCGTGCACCCGCAGCCGCGCGACGCCGCCGTCCGGGTAGATGCGCAGCCGGACGTGCGTGCAGCGCTGCCCCGCCCCGGACGCGCCGGCGGCCACGGTGAACTCGTTAGCCGTGTCGCCCTTCACCGGGCTGCGGGGCACCAGGCTCACCCAACCGTCGGCGGCGAGCAGCTCGGCCACGTCGGGGTGCCCCTCGATGCTCAGGCCCTCGACGGACACCTCCGGCGGGTAGTTGCCGGTGAACCAGGCGGTGTCCACCACCACGCCGTGCACGATGCCCGGCGCGCCCAGCCGCACGATCGCCTCGTCGTGCCCCGATTCGCGGCGCCGCCGGGTCTCCCAGCCGTCGTAGACCTTGCCCTTCGGCCCGAACAGGTCGCCATCATGCCGGGACGGGCCAGGGTTGATCAGGTTCTCCCGCTGGGCGAACGCCTCGTCGTTGGCGTACACCACGCTGCCGCCGAGGGAGCGCACAGCCAGGTCGGGTAGCTCGTGGAAGTGCCCGTGGTCCATCAGGTCTCGTCTCTGCTCAGCAGCCGGCCGCGTGGCTCGGCATCCAGGTCGATCGGCTGGCCGCGCAGCCAGGTGCGGCGCACCACGCCGTTCAGGGTGCGCCCGGCGTACGGGGTGACCGGGTTGCGGTGGTGCAGGCGGCCCGGGTCCACGGTGAACGACTGGTCTGGGGCGAACACCACCAGATCGGCGTCCGCGCCGGCGGCGATCCGCCCCTTGGTGGCCAGCCCGGCCAGTGTGGCGGTGTTGCCAGCCATCCAGCGCACCACGTCGGCCAGCCCGTGCCCCCGCTCGCGGGCCTGCGACCACACCACCGGCAGCCCAAGCTGAAGCGAGGCGATGCCGCCCCAGGCCGCCCCGAAGTCCCCGGTGTCCAGCCGCTTCAGGTCCGCCGTGGACGGCGAGTGGTCGCTGACCACGGCGTCGATGGTGCCTTCGGCCAGCCCCCGCCACAGCGCGTCCCGGTTGCCGGACTCGCGCACCGGCGGACAGCACTTGAACCTGGTGTCCCCGTCCGGTACCTCTTCGGCGGACAGGGCCAGGTAGTGCGGGCAGGTTTCGGCGGTGATGGGCAGACCGGCCGCCTTGGCCTCGGCGATCATGGGCAGCGCATCGGCGGAGGACAAGTGCAGCACGTGCACCCTGGCCCCGGTCTGCCGCGCCAGCTCCAGCAGCCCGGCGATCGCGGTGTCCTCGGCGGCCCTCGGTCGGGAGGCCAGGAAGTCCGCGTAGCGCCGCCCATGGGCGTCGGTGACCAGGCCGGGGTCCTCGGCGTGCACGATCATCAGCGCGTTGTCGGCGGCGGTGTGGCGCAGCGCGGCGACCAGCTCGGCGGGGTTCAGCGGCGGGAACTCGTCCACCCCGCTGGGCAGCAGGAAGCACTTGAACCCGAACACCCCGGCCCGGTGCAGCGCGGGCAGCTCGGCCAGGTTGCCGGGCACCGCGCCGCCCCAGAAGCCCACGTCCACGGCGCACTGCCCGTCGGCGGCCTTCCGCTTCACCGCCAGCGCCTCGGCATCGGTGGTCGGCGGCAGCGAGTTGAGCGGCATGTCGATCAGCGTCGTCACCCCGCCGGCGGCCGCCGCCCTGGTCGCCGAGGCAAACCCCTCCCACTCGGTGCGCCCCGGCTCGTTCACGTGCACGTGGGTGTCCACCAGGCCGGGCAGCAGCACCTCGTCGGCGGCCAGCACGAGCTCCCGGTCGGCGTTCACCGGCGCGCCGCGGCCCAGCACCGCCTCGATCCGCTCGCCGTCCACCACAACCGCGGCCGGCCGCTCACCGGTGTCGGTGACCGCCCGGTCGGCCCGGATGACGGTTCTCACTGCCGGCCGTCCAGGTAGGCGCGCCAGCTCGCGAGCTCCGAGATGTCTTCCAGCGGGGGCAGTTTCGGGTACTCGCGGCGCAGCACCATGGCCAGCGAACCGCTGCCGTCGGCCAGCTCGATCACGCCCAGCTCCAGGCCGTCCGGCTCGCCAGGCAACAGCACCTCGCGCAGCTGCTGGTAGGACAGCTCGTACACCTCGCCCTCGACGGCCGCGCCCGCTGGATCATCCGGACCCACATCCTCCAACCCCGGGTAGCGCCCGTCCACCGCGTGGAACCGGTACCGCTTCGCGGTGGTGGTCCGGGCTACCAGCTCGGCCCCGCCGACCAGGTGGTGGTCGGCGCCGCCGGACATGGCGGTCCCGTTGAGGAACATGCGTGGCATCTCACACTCCAGTGATGTGCTCGGGCCGGATCGGCACGCGGCGCAGCGCCCGACCAGTAGCCTGCCGGATCGCGGCCGCGACGGCTGGCCCAGAGGAGATCGTCGGGGGTTCGCCCACTCCGCGCACCCCGTACGGCGCGTGCGGGTCGGCGTACTCCAGCACCTCGATCTTCATCGGCGGCATGTCCAGGATGGTCGGGATCAGGTAGTCGGTGAACGACGGGTTCCGCACGTGGCCGTCGGTCACCACGATCTCCTCCATCAGGGCCAGCCCCATGCCCTGCGCGCTGCCGCCCTGGATCTGCCCGACCACGGCGTCCGGGTTGATCGCCTTGCCGACGTCCTGGGCGGTGTCCAGCGCGATCACCTTGACCAGGCCGAGCTCCACGTCCACGTCGACCACCGCGCGGTGCGCGGAGAAGGCGTACTGCACGTGCGCGTCGCCTTGCCCGGTTTCCGGGTCTATCGGTTGGGTCGGCCGGTGTCGCCACTGCACGGTCTCGTCCACCGGGTCGTCGCCGAGCACCTCGACCAGCGTGGCAAGCACGTCCCCCGCCGCGGCCACGATCTTCTCGCCGTCCAGCCGCAGCTCCCGCGCTGACCGGCCGACCAGCCCGGCCGCCCGGTCCAGCACGTGGGCGCGCACCGCCTCGCAGGCCGCCTTGACCGCGCCTCCGGTGACGTAGGTCTGCCGGGACGCCGAGGTGGAGCCGCCGGAGCCCACCGTGGTGTCCTTGGGATGCACCACCACCCGCTGCACGCCGAGCTCGGTGCGGCAGATCTGCTGCTCCACGGTGATCAGCCCCTGGCCGACCTCGGCGGCCGCGGTCTGCACGGTGGCCACCGGCTCGCCGGCCACCGCCTCCAGCCGCACCCGGGCGGTGGAGTAGTCGTCGAAGCCCTCGGAGAAGCCGACGTTCTTGTAGGTCACCGCGTACCCGATGCCCCGCCGCACGCCCTCGCCGTGCGTTGTGTTGGACACCCCGCCGGGTAGGTCGCGGAGGTCGGGTTCCTCGGCGCGGTCCGGCGGCAACGGCATGTCGCGGACGATGTCCAGCAGCTCGGCCACCGGGGCGGCGGAGTCGATCAGCTGCCCGGTGATGTTCCGGTCGCCCTCCCGCATGCCGTTGAGCTGACGGATCGCGATCCGGTCCACCCCCACGGTGTCGGCCAGCTCGTCCATCAGCGCCTCGTGCGCGAACGCGGCCTGCACACAGCCGAAACCGCGCATCGCGCCGCACGGCGGGTTGTTGGTATAGACGCCGTAGCAGTCCACCTCGACGCTGGGGATCCGGTACGGGCCCAGCCCCATGGTGCCGCCGTTGCCCACCACCGCCCCGGTGGAGGAGGCGTACGCGCCGCCGTCGAACAGGATGTCCGCCTTGGCATAGACCAGGGTGCCGTCCCGCTCGGCGCCGAACTCGTAGCGCATCCACGCCGGGTGCCGGTGCACGTGGCCGAAGAACGACTCCTCCCGGTTGTAGGACATCTTCACCGGCTTGCCGGTGTGCAGCGCGAGCAGGCAGGCGTGCACGTGCATGGACAGGTCCTCGCGGCCGCCGAACGCGCCGCCCACCCCGGCCAGGGTCAGCCGCACCTTGTCTTTGGGCAGGCCGAGCGCCTGGCACACCTGGCGCTGGTCCACGTGCAGCCACTGGGTGGCCACGTACAGGTCGATGCCGCCGTCCTCGGCCGGCACCGCGAGCCCGGACTCCGGCCCGAGGAAGGCCTGGTCCTGCATGCCCACCTCGAAGTCCAGCGCCACCACGACCGGCGCCCCTTTGCTCCGCCCACCCCTACGTAGCTTCAGGTGGCGGACCAGGTTGCCGCCCTCGTGCACCTTCGGCCCGTCGTCGTCCAGCGCGTGGCGGGGGTCGGTGACCGCGGGCAGGACCTGGTAGGCCACCTTGATCCGCTTGGCGGCGCGGCGGGCTGTCTCCGGGTGGTCGGCGGCCACCAGCGCCACCGGCTCGCCCTCGTAGCGGACCACGCCGTCGGCCAGCACCGGGGTGTCCTGGTGCTCCAGTCCGACCGCGTTGCTCCCCGGTACGTCGGCGGCGGTGAGTACGGCGGACACCCCGGGCACCTTCAGCGCCTCGGTGATGTCGATGCCGGTGATCCGGGCGTGCGGGTGCGGGCTGCGCAGGGTCACCCCCCAGACCATGTCGTCGTGCCACAGGTCGCTGGAGTAGGCGAACTCGCCGGTCACCTTGAGCGTGCCGTCCGGCCGGAGTGGGCTGTCCCCGATCCGCCCGGTGGTGTGACGAATATCCCGACTCACCCTGACGGAATCCCCGACTCGCGGGTTTTCAGTGCTGGTCATGGGTTATCGGCCGGCCTTTCGGAGGAGGGTGCGGTGGACGGCGGTGGTGGCCCGGGCCAGGGCGTCTTCGTCTACGCCTAGGACGTGGTCTTGTTCGACTACTGGGCGGCCGGCTACCAGGAGGAGGTCCAGGGGAGGGGGCGAGCCGAGGACCAGGGCGGCTACCGGGTCGGCGATGTCAGCGTGCGCCATGCCGTCAATCCGCCAGAGCGCCAGGTCGGCCTGCTTGCCCGGCTCGAGTGAGCCGATGTCGTCGGTGCGGCCGAGCACGGCGGCGCCGTCCAGGGTGGCCATCTCCAGCGCGTCGCGGACGGTGAGCGCCTGGGGGCCACCCTTAGCGCGGGCGAACAGCAGGGCGTGCCGGACCTCCTCGAGCAGGCTGCCGGCCTCGTTGCTGGCCGCGCCGTCCACCCCGAGCCCCACTGGCACGCCGGCCGCGCGCAGGTCGGCCGACCGGGCGATGCCGGCGCCGATCCGGGCGTTGGACGAGGGGCAGTGCGCCACGCTCGTCCCGGTTTCGCCGATCCGCTTGACCGCCGCGTCGCTCAGGTGGATGGCGTGCGCGAACCACACGTCCGGGCCGGTCCAGCCCAGGTTCTCCGCGTACTCCAACGGGGTGCAGTCGTAGCGCTCCCGGCAGAAGTCCTCCTCGTCCAGGGTCTCCGCCAGGTGGGTGTGCAGCCGCAGGCCGCGGCCGCGGGCCAGCTCAGCGGCGTCGCGCATCAGCTCGGCGGTCACCGAGAACGGCGAGCACGGCGCGATCGCGATGCGCAGCATGGAGCCCGGTGACGGGTCGTGCCAGCGGTCCACCGCCTCGGCCGAGGCGGCCAGCACCGCGTCCCGGTCCTCCACCACCTCGTCCGGCGGCAGCCCACCGGCGCTGTGGCCCAGGTCCATCGAGCCCCGGCACGGGTGGAACCGGACGCCCACCGCTCGAGCCGCCTCAATCTCCGCGGCCAGCAGGTCGCCGCCGCCCCGGGGGAACACGTAGTGGTGGTCGGTGCTGGTGGTGCAGCCGGTGCGGGCCAGCCAGGACAGCGCCCCGCTGGCGGCGGTGTGCACCGCGTGCTCGTCGATCCCGGCCCACACCGGGTACAGCTCGGTGAGCCAGCCGAACAGCGTCTCGTCCACCGCCAGGCCTCGGGTGGCCCACTGGTAGAGGTGCTGGTGGGTGTTCACGAATCCCGGGGTGATCAGGCAGCCCCGCCCGTCGACCACGGTGGCGCCCTCCGGCCGGGGTCCCGCGCCGGGGCCGACCGCGGTGATCCGGTCGTCCTCGACGACCACGTGGCCGCCGGCGTACTCGGCCCGACCGCCGTCCATGGTCACCACGTGGGCACCCTCAAGCACGTACGAACTCATCGCTGCTCCCCCTGCTCAGTCGCCGCCGACCGCACGGAGTCGATGCGTGCTCCGCTAGCGCTCCGCACGGCATCCAGGATCTTCTCGTAGCCGGTGCACCGACACAGATTTCCGGCCAACGCCTCCCGGATCTCCGGGTCGGACGGCTTCGGGCAGCGGCGCAGCAGGTCGTGTGTGCTGACCAGCAGCCCTGGCGTACAGAAGCCGCACTGCACCGCCCCGCACTCCAGGAATGCCCGCTGTACCGGGTGCAGCTCGCCGTCGGGCGCCTCGTCGGCCAGGCCCTCCACGGTGCGCACCTCACGGCCGCCGACCTGCCCGGCGGCGACCAGGCAGGCGCACACCGGCAGCCCGTCCAGGTACACCGTGCACGACCCGCATTCGCCTTGCTCGCAGGCGTTCTTCGAGCCGGCCAGGCCCATCCGCTCGCGCAGCACGTAGAGCAGGCTCTCGCCCTCCCACACGTCGTCCACGACGTGCTCCACACCGTTCACCGTGGTGTTCACCCGCATGGCTCAGGCCGCCTTCCGGTAGTCGTTCCAGGCCCAGGTCGCGGCGCGCCGGGCCAATACGCCGAGGGAGTGTCGGCGGTAGGCCGCGCTACCCCGCACGTCGTCGATCGGCGCGGTGGCGGCGGCCACCCGCTCACCGAATGCCCTGGCCAGCGAGTCCGGCAGCGCGCCCCGGGACTCCCACAGCCCGGCCGCGTCCAGCTCGCCGGCCAGGAACTCCTCGGCCTCCGGCGCCCGCCGAGGAGTCGGCGCGGCGGAGCCGATGCCGGTGCCCACCGCCCGGCGGTCCGGGTGCAGCGCCAGTCCGAACGCGGCCACCGCGATCACCATGGCGTTCCGGGTGCCGATCTTGCAGAACTGCTCGGGGCCAGCGGCCGGGGCGATCAGCACGGCGGCGATCAGCTCGTCGGCGGCCAGCGCGTTGCGCTTCACCCCGGTGTAGAACTCGGTGATCGGCAGGCGGCGGACGCCCCGGGCCGCCGAGGCCACCTCCACCACCGCGTCGGCGGCCAGCAGCGGCGGGTGCGAGTCGCCGGCCGGGGACGCGGCGCCCAGGTTGCCGCCCACGGTGCCCCGGTTGCGGATCTGCGGCGAGCCCACGGTGCGCGCGGCCATGGCCAGCCCGGGCAGCCAACCGCCCAGCTCGGTGATCACCCGCGCGTAGCTGACCCCGGCGCCCAGACGTACCTGGCCGTCCTGGTGGGTCCACTCGCGCAGCTCGGGCACCCGGGTCAGGTCCAGCAGCGCGGGCGGGCGGCGGTGGTCGAAGTTGAGCTCGACCATCACGTCGGTGCCGCCGGCGATCGGCACCGCGTCGGGGTGCGCGGCGCGGGCGGACAGGGCGTCCGCCCAGCTGGTGGGTTGCAGAAAGTCCATCTGGCGCTCCTCGATGCGATCCAAGCCGCCGCGCGGCGACGCACGGCCGCGGTCGCGGCTCCCACCGAGTACAGCCCCCCGCGCGGTTGGGCAGAAGCGACCGGCCACACGAAACGGGGGCGCGATCGCCACCGCGGGTTGTAGTTTCCTCCAATGCTGGTTCGGGAGCTGCTCTCGGTGCCCGAATTGAGACTTCGGTTGCTCGCCGGTCAGGACGCCGCCCTGGACCGGCCGGTGCGCTGGGTCTACAGCACTGACCTGGGCAGTCCCGGCCGCTACCTGTCCGGCGGGGAGCTGGTGATCAGCGGCCTGGTGTGGCGGCACGAGCCGGCGGACAGCGAGCGGTTCGTGGCCGAGATCGCCGCTGCTGGCGCCGCCGCGCTGGCCGCCGGCGAGGCGTTCCACCACGGCATCCCGCAGGACGTGGTGGACGCCTGCCAGCGGCACCGGGTGGTGCTGCTCGCGGTGCCCGAGGAGGTGTCCTTCACCGCGGTCACCGAGCACGTGATCAGGTCGGTGACCGCGGCCCGG
>DASWST010000121.1:0-7117 GCA_036402515.1 Pseudonocardia sp. | reverse complement strand
CCGCCTGGCCCTAGCGCTGCGCGAAGCGGCTCGGATGCTGAAGGCCAACCAGGCTGAGCTAGCCGCGATCGTCAACGACCTCGCTCCGGGGCTGATTGACCGGCATGGGATCGGGCCGGTCAGCGGCGCGCAAGCCATCGTCTCATTCTCCCACGCCGGGCGGTGTCGCGACGACGCCGCGTTCGCCGCCCTGGCCGGAACCAGCCCGATCGAAGCCTCCAGCGGGCGCACCGCGCGGCATCGGCTCAACCGCGGCGGAGACCGCGCGCTCAACAGGGCCATCCACGTCATCGCCAACACCAGGATCCGTAGCGACCCCGCAACACAGGCCTACGTCGCCCGGCGCACAACCGAGGGCAAGAGCTCGAGGGAGATCCGGCGCTGCATCAAGCGCTATATCACCCGCCAGCTCTACCGCACCCTCACCGCGACGATGCCCCCCATCAGCGCGGCACCCAGCGGCTCACACGACCGGAGGAACTCGCCCAAACGATCTTGACACACATAGAAGCGTCGATTCCGTTCCTCACCGCGGGTGTCAAGCCGCCTGGTAGACCAGGCTCCCCGCGAACCAGGTGCGCAGCACCCGCGTGCGGTGGATCTGATCAACTGGGATTTGGAACAGATGGCGGTCCACGGCGACGAAGTCGGCGGAGAGGCCGGGGCGCAGCATGCCGGTCTCGTTGGCCAGGCCCATCGCCCAAGCGGACTGGGCAGTGTGCGCCCGCAACGCGGTGGGCAGGTCCAGTGCTTGATCGGCGGCCAACTCGCCGGGAAATGCCAAGTCGGGGTTGCGGCGGGTGATCATGGTCTGGATGCTCAACCACGGATCGGGGTGGACGACCGCCGCCGGCCAGTCACATCCCGCGGCGATCGGAACCCCAGCCCGGTGCAGCTCGCCCAGCGGCCAGATCCTCTCCATGTAGTGCGGCTCGATCTGGGCGGCGATGGCGGTGTTCATCGGGTTGGGGAACCACAAACCTGGGGAGGCGTCGGCGATCACGCCGAGCTCGGCGAAGCGGGCCACATCATCGGGGTGGATGAATTCGGGGTGGGCGATGTGGAACACCGGTCCGTTGCCGTGCCGCTCGCGGATGACGGCGATGGCGTCGAGTGCTTGGCGCACCGTTCCGTCGGCGGTGGCGTGCAGTTTGGCGCCGAGGTGTCGGGTGACCGCCTGCTCGAGCAGGTCCAGCAGTTCTTCGTCGGTGTAGAAGGAGTTGCCGTGGTAGGGGCAGCTGTGTGTCGATGCCGACAGGTATGGCCGCAAGAACATCGAGGTACGAGTCATCGGGATCCCGTCGAGCACGCCCTTGACGAAGTCGGGGCGAACGTGGCGGCTGCGGCGCTCCGGCGCGGTGTCGAACAGCTCCACCCCCGCCACACCGGGGTCGACGAACTCCCGGGCGGCCATGCACGCGACGACCCACGCGGTGAGTTCGCCGGCCTGGTCAAGCTGTGTGCACGCGTCCAGCCAGTGGCCCATGGTCGCCGCGTCCATGGTCGCGGTGATGCCCTGAGAATTCATGATCGACAGTGCGGTACGCACCGAATGCCGGTCCCGGGCTTCGGTATCCGGCGTGCTCGCCCGCACGGCGGCCTCGGCGAGGGTGGAGGCGCCCTCGAGCAGCACACCGACCGGGTTGCCGGCCCCGTCCCGCCGGTATGCGCCGCCGGCCGGCTCCGCGCTGGCAGCGGTCACTCCCATCAGCGCCAGTGCTCGGGAGTTGACCCAGCGGTTGTGCATGGTCTCGTCCCGCAGCATCACCGGCCGCCCAAGGCTGGCCTGGTCCAGCGCGGCCAGGCTGGCTTCTTCCCCCACAGCGGCCAGCACCGCGCTGGACAGGATGCCGCCGACAACCCATTCGTCCGGCTCGAGCAGCCGTGCCCGTTCCCGCACCGCCGCCAACACCTCAGCCACGGCCAGGGACGGGGCCAGCGGCAGCTCCCAGGCGATCTGGCGTCCGGCGAAGCCAATGTGGGAGTGCACGTCCACCAGCCCAGGCATCACCATCCCCGCGCCCGCGTCCAGCACCTGGGTGGCCGGACCGCACACCTGGGCGACCTCTGACTCGTCCCCCACGGCAACGATCAGGCCGTCACGCACCGCGAACGCTTCAGCCCACGGCCGGCCCGGGTCCATCGTGCACACCGGCGCCCCGCGCACGAGGAGGTCCGCCTGATCAACCATGTCCGGAGTAAACCAGCAATGGATCAACGCGCCGTGGATGTGGCCGCCGCCGGCAACAGCGCAACAAAGTCAGCGCAGCTGGTCGAGCAGCATGCTGGCGCTGCCGGCGAGCGCGGGGGCGGCGTTGCCCAGGTGGGCGTTGCGGGCGTCCTTGGTCTCCCCGCGCAGCGAGCGGTTGGCCAGCTGCTGGTAGACGGTGGCGGTCTTCCACCGGGCGAAGGCCAGGTACCAGGTGATCCCGGAGACGTCCGCGCCGGTGCGCTCGGCGTACCGGGAGGCCACCTCCGCCTGGCTGGGTAGCTCCAGCGAAGCCGGGTAGCGGACGCCGACCTGGATCTCCGCCGGGTCGTCGGCGTTCGGCGTGTAGTGCAGCAGGGTGCCCAGGTCCACCAGTGGATCGCCCAGGGTGGCCATGTCCCAGTCGAACACCGACTTCACCCGGTCCGGGTCAGCCGGGTCGAACTGGCAGTTGTCGATCTTCAGGTCGTTGTGCACGATGCCGTGTGTCTGGGTGTCCGGCATGGTCTTGGCCAGCCGCTCGCCCACCTCGGCCATCAGCGGGTCGGCGTCCGGCGGCGCGGCCAGTTCCCAGCGGCGGGCCCACCCGGAGACCTGCCGGGCGACAAAGCCCTCCGGCTTGCCCAGCTCGTCCAGCTCGCACTCCAGCGGGTCCACCAGGTGCAGGTCGGCCATCGCGTCGGTGAGGGCGAACATCAGCCGGCGGCCCAGCTCGGGGTAGCCGCGCATGGTGAACGGCAGCGCGTCGCGGATCACCTCGCCAGACCGGTACTCCATGACAAAGCAGTCCGCGCCGGCCACCGAGTGATCGTCGGTGAACGCGTAGGCCCGGGGGGCCCGGTCGTAGCTGCGCCACAGCCGGGAGAGCACCCGGAACTCCCGGCGCATGTCGTGCGCGCCGGGGGGCAGCTTGCCGAACGGCGGGCGACGCAGCACCACCTGGGTGCCACCCACCTCGAGCAGGTAGGTCAGGTTCGCCCGACCATGCGGGAACTGCAGGACGTTCAACGGGCCGGACAGTTCCGGAGCGGCGGAGCGCAGCCACCGGCCCACGCTCGCCCAATCCAGCTCGTCGCCCTCGCGCACCGCGCTCACCGCGCCGCCCCTGGACGGCCGATCACTTCCCATTCCCTGACCGTATCCGGGCGGACCGCGGCCAGCCAGCCGCGCGGCTGCCAGGTGGCTCACGTAGCTTCGGGGGGTGAGCTGGACACTGATCACCAACGATGACGGCATCACCGCGCCCGGCTTGCATGCGCTCGCGGCGGCGGCGGTCGCCGCCGGCCAGCGCGTCGTGGTCGCCGCGCCGAGTGCGCAGGCGAGCGGCGCCGGCACGTCGATCACCACCTCGCAGCGCGACGGCCGGGTGCCGGTGGAGCGCCACGAGCTGCCCGGGCTCGAGGGCGTTCCGGCCTACGGGGTGGGCGCGCAGCCGGCGTTCATCTCCTTCGCGGCCATCCGCGGCTGGTTTCCCGAGCCGCCCTCGCTGGTGCTCTCCGGAATCAACGAGGGAGCCAACCTCGGGCACGCGATCCTGCACTCCGGCACCGTCGGCGCCGCGCTCACCGCCGGGCGGCTGGGCGTCCGGGCGCTGGCTGTGTCCTTGGACTGCGACGACACCCCGCCGGACGTGCGGCCCGGCTGGGACGTCGCCGCGGCGCTGGTGCCCGAGGTGGTCCAGCTCCTGGAAGGCACCCCGGCGGGCACCGTGCTCACCCTCAACGTGCCCGATCGGCCCGCCGACGAGCTCGGCGAGACCCGGGTCGCCCCGCTGGCCACCCAGGGCCGGTTGCACACCACCGTGGTCAACCACGACGACGGCAACCTCGGCGTGCGGCTGGTCGGGCCAGATGGCACCGCACAGCCGGGCACGGACGTCGCCCTACTGGCCGAGGGCCACCCCACCCTGACCGCCCTGCGCTGGGTGACCGAGAACCCCGACCTCCCCCTCGCGGACCTCCTAGCCAAACACCCCGCCCAGCGCTAACCCAGGGCTCACCACCCCGCACGGCGGCCCAGGCGCGGCAGCCAGGTGCGGCGGCCCGCGGCGCGGATGGCAGGAAAGGTGGGTTTTTCGGCATTGATGCCATTGGTTGGACGGGGCACCATCGGGGGCATGGCGACTCGCACGGTGGTGTTCGTGCTCTTCCCCGAGCTGCAGAGCCTGGACGTCACCGGCCCAATGGAGGCGTTCGTCGGCGCCGATAACTGGTGGGCCGCCCAGCACATCGGCTGCCAGCCCGCCTACCAGGTCCGCACCGCGAGCCTCGGCGGCCAGCCGATCCGCACCTCCAGCGGGCTGCTCATCACCCCGGACGAGGACCTGAACCGGATCGAGCCGCCCGACCTGCTGGTGGTGCCCGGCGGCCTGGGTACCCGCAACGCGGACCCCGCGCTGATCGACTGGCTGCGCCTGCACGCGCCGAAGGCGGGCCGTCTCGTGTCGGTGTGCACCGGGGCGTATCTGCTCGCCCAGGCTGGCCTGCTGGCCGGTCGGCGGGTCACCACGCACTGGGCCTTCGCCGCCTTGCTGGCCAAGCGGTACCCCGAGATCGAGGTGGATGCCGAGCCGATCTTCATCCGGGACGGCGACCTGGCCACCTCCGCCGGGGTGACCGCCGGCATCGACCTGGCCCTGGACCTGGTCGAGGAGGACCTCGGCCACGCCGCCGCGCTGGCCGTCGCCCGCCACCTCGTGGTGTTCCTGCGCCGGCCGGGCAACCAGGCCCAGTTCAGCGCGCAGCTGGCCGCCCAGGTGGCGCAGCGTGACCCCCTGCGCGAGGTGCAGCGCTGGATCACCGAGCACCCGGACGCAGACCTCTCGGTGGAGACGCTGGCCCAGCGGGCGCACCTGTCCCCCCGCCAGTTCGCTAGGGCGTTCGCCGCCGAGGTGGGCGTGCCGCCGGGGCGCTACGTGGACCAGGTCCGCCTGGAGGCCGCCCGCCGCCGGCTGGAGGACACCGGCGACAGCATCACCGAAACCGCCAGGGCCTGCGGATACGGAACACCGGAGGCCATGCGGCGGGCCTTCCTACGGGTGCTCTCGCTCAGCCCGGCCGAGTACCGCCGCCGGTTCCAACCCGGTATCAGCATGCTGCCCAAGGAGCGTCATGCAGATCGCCATCCTGCTCTATGACCAGTTCACCGCGCTGGACGCGGTCGGGCCCTACGAGGTGCTCAGCCGGATACCCGGTGCCGAGACGGTGTTCGTCGCCGAGCGGTCCGGGCCGGTCACCTCGGACGGGGCATGGCTGAGGTCATGAGCGGGCAAGCGTAACCGGCCGGCCCGGTCATGACTGCCCGGCCGAGCCTGAGCGGGCCCGGCTGGGTCGACCGCCCTACTTGGTACCGGCCGGGGTGAGCGGCGTGGGTTTGCTGGGTACCGGCGAACCGCCGCCACCCCCGCCTCCGCCGTCCCCCGGCTTGGTGACCCAGATGTGCACCCGGTGACCTGGCGAGACGGTGCTGCCCGGCCTGGGTTGCTGGGCGGTGACCACGCCTGATTCGGTTGGCTTGTGTGCGGGATCCTGATCGACGGCGAGTACCTGAGCGTCGAGCGCCACGTCATGCGCGGTGACGGCCGGCAGGCCCACCAGCATCGGGACCACGGTGCATTGCTCCTGCTGTCCCATCGCTGACGCGCGGAGAAGGCCGCCACCCTCGAAGCGACGCCGGATCCGCGCTTCCTCCATCCATGAGCGATTCATGCGATGTAAGCGGACCAGTGTAACGACTGCGCGCCTCGGTCGCCGAATGCGGCAGCCGAGGCGCGGTGGACCGGGGCGGGCCTCAGCTCGAGATCCACTCCTTCACCTGGGCGAGCAGCTTGACCGGGTCGGAGCCGACCGGGGTCACGTGTAGGTGGGTCACGCCGGCCTCGCGCAGCGCGGCGATCCGCTCCTTGACGAACTCCGGCGGCCCGATCAGGTTGGTGTGCGAGATGAACTCGTCGGGCAGCGCGGCAGACGCCTCGGCCTTGTTGCCGTCCAGGTAGAGGTCCTGTACCCGGGCCGCCACGTCCGGGTAGCCGTAGCGCTGGAAGACCGTGTTGTAGAAGTTCTTGCCCCGGGCGCCCATGCCGCCGATGTACAGCGCGGCCAGCCCGCGCGCGGCGGCCGTCGCGTGGCCGGTGAACTCGTCCTCGATGGCCAGGAAACCGCCACCGGTCATCTGCAGCTCACCCAGCTCAGGGGCCCGCTTGGCCTTGCCGGCGCGCAGCGCATCACCCCAGACGGCGTCCAGCTTCTCCGGGTAGAGCACGAACGGCAGCCAGCCCTCGGCGATCTCGGCGGCCATCTCCACGTTCTTGTCACCCAGGGCGGCCAGCCAGATCGGGATCCGCTCACGCACCGGGTGGTTGATCAGCTTGAGCGGCTTGCCGAGCCCGGTGCCCTGGTCCTTGGGCAGCGGCAGGTTGTAGATCCCCTGGTGCTGGACCACCTCGCGGCGCCATACCGAGCGGCAGATCTCCACGATCTCCCTGGTGCGGGCCAGCGGCTTGTCGTAGGGCACCCCGTGCCAGCCCTCGATCACCTGCGGGCCGGAGGCGCCCAGCCCGAGGATCGCCCGGCCCCCGGACACCGAGTCCAGCCCGGCGGCGGTCATCGCGGTGAGTGTCGGCGTCCGGCTGTAGATCGGCAGGATGCCCGAGCCGATCTCCACGCGCTCCGTCCTGGCCGCGATGTAGCCCATCAAGGTGGGCGCGTCGAAGGTGTAGACCTCCGCCAGCCAGACTGTATCCAGGCCCACCTGCTCCATCGCAACGATCTGGTTCACCGTCTCGACCGGGTTGCCGCCGTACATCACGGGGGTGCTCAGTTTCATAGTGCAACCCTAGTCGGCGGCCCGGAAAAACGAAATAACGCCGTAACGCCTTCACACCGTCCGGCGGTCCCGGCCCTCCCAGTA
>DASWST010000120.1:0-5966 GCA_036402515.1 Pseudonocardia sp. | reverse complement strand
CCGCATATCCGCCGGCCAGAGCCACGACTGCGGAGGGAAACCGGCGTAACCGGGCGCAACAAGAACCGTTACGCGCTGGCAACACGCGGTTCTTAGCGTCCGCCGAACGCAGCGATTACCACCCTGTCCGTCGCTGACCCGGAGGTGTCCCGATGACCGCAGGCTCGACGCCGTCCTCGACCAAGTCCGCGCTGATCGTGGTGGACATGCAGAACGGCTTCTGCCATCCGGAGGGCTCGCTGCCGGCGCTGGGTATGGCGCTGGCCGACGTGGACCGCGCGGTGCGGCAGAGCGTGCTCGCCGTGGGGCAGGCTCGCCGGGCCGGCCTCCCGGTGATCTTCACCCGGCACGTGTACCGGCCAGGTCGGGCGGACGAAGGCCAGAACCTGACCAATCTGTCCGGTGAGCTGGCCAAGATCGACGGACTGGCAGCCGGCAGCTGGGACGGCGGGGTGGTCGACGAGTTGGGCTGGACGCCGGCCGACCTGACCGTGGACAAGGTGCGGTTCGACGCCTTCCTGTGGACCTCGCTGGACCCGCTGCTGCACGGGCTGGGCGTCAACCACCTGCAGATCTGTGGGGTGGTCACGAACATCTGCGTGGAGTCCACAGTGCGCGCGGCCTTCATGCGGGACTACCCGGTGACCCTGCTCGGGGATGCTTGCGCGGCCAAGACGCCACGGCTGCACGAGCTCGGCTTGGAGGTGATGGGCGAGGTCGGGTTGGCCACCGTGGTCTCCTTGGCCGACGGCTACCAGGTGTCTGACCCCACCGAACTGTCCACCGAGGTCGCGGCGTGACCGTCGCCGGGTAGCCGGCCCGGGACGGTGATGCCACTGTCACGTTCAGGTAACAACTGCTTCCTAGCGTCACCCTTGGTGAACATGTCCATACGGCCCCGCGCGCCGATGAGCGAGCGTGAGGCCCGCCGGCGCGGCCCGGAGCGGGCGCACGAGGTGCGTCGACTGCGGGACCTGATCCGCTCGGCTGTACTCGCCGGTGCCTATTCAGGCGGCCAGCTACCCAGCGAGGCCGACCTGATGACCGGGCACGGGAGCACCCGGGCAGCGGTCCGCGCGGCATTGGCCATGCTGCGCGCCGAGCGACTGATCGAGCGGATCCAGGGCGTGGGCACGCACGCGGTGGTAGCCCCGGTCCGAGCGCAGATGGAGGAGGCCCTGGGCGTGCTCCGGCCCGCGAACAGCGCGCTGTTCGCCGCGGGCACTCGGCCTCGGCTGCTGGATCGCTCCACGATCCCCACCCCGGACAGCCTGGCCGGCTGGCTGCAGGTCGCGGCGGGCACGCCGTGCCTGCGGTTGGAGTACGTCTCGGAGATCGGCGGCGAGCCCTTCGCCATCGCAACCAACTACGTGCTGTTCCCGGAGGCGGCCCGACTGTTGGAGGTGCCGTTCCGGATCGATTGGTACACCCTGCTCGCCGAAGCCGGGGTGGTGCTCGGCGAGTCCGAGTTCGTCATGGACAGCGTGCTGGCCGACGCGCTGTCGGCGGCGCTGCTGCACGTCGAGCAGGGAACAGCGCTGCTGGCGATGGACCAGACCATCTCCAGCCCGGACGGGCGGGTGTTCAACGTGGCGTTCATCCGGATGCGCACCGACCGGTACCGGTTCGTCACACATGCCCGGGCGCCCCGGGGCTGAATCCCGCGCTCAGGCCAGTAGCGCGCTGACCTGCTCGACGGTTGCGGCCAGGGCCGACTGAAAGTCGATCAGCCGCTGCCTGGGCGTGGTGTAGGTCAGCGTGGAGATAGACAGCCCACCGCCGGGCACACCGTCGAGTGGTAGCGCCATGCCCAGACAGCGGATGCCCTCCTCGTTCTCCTCGTCGTCCACCGCGTACCCCTGCCTTCGGATGCAGGCGAGCTCGCGGCTGAGCGCGGCGGGATCGGTGATGGTGTTGCCGGTCCGGCCGGGCAAACCGGCGTCCGCGACCACCTCCCGGACCTGCTGGTCGTTCAGCGCACCGAGGATCGCCTTGCCGATCGCGGTGCAGTGCAACGGGATGTGCATGCCCACCGAGGAGGCCATCCGGACCGGTCCTGGGCCGTCGATCTTGTGCACGTAGACCGCCTGGGAACCGCTGCGCAGCGCCAGGTGCACGGTGGCGGCCACCTTCTCCCCCAGCTCACGCAGCGCCTGCTCGACACCGCGGGGCGCGGCCAGCCCGAGCGCGGCTGCCAAGGCGGCGGACCGGGGCGCCAGGCGATAGGTGCCGCCGCCGACCGGCTGGACGTATCCGGCGTCGGCCAGCACGCCCAGGATGCGGTGCGCGTTGGTCCGGGTCACCCCGGCGCCCTCGGCGATCTCGGCGAGCTTGCGGGGACCGGGCGCGAGCGCCTCGAGCACCCGCAGCGCGCGGGTCACCGCGCCGTCCGACCGTTCGCCGGCTGTCACAGCGCTCCCTCCACCTCGCCGGGCGGAGCGCCGGCAGCGGCCCTGCCTGGTCTCCGCCGCACGGTTGACGATGGTCCGGGCGCATCGTACCGTCCAGTTCATCCCAAGTGAATGGCGTTGCTTGAGAATGAAAGCTTTGAGCATGAAAGCCGCGCCGGAATGCGACGTAGAAGTGGGCGGCCAGTGACGGGGTATGACGTAGTCGTGCTCGGCGAGCCCATGGTCGAGCGACACCGCACCACGGAGGGCCAGCAGACCGCCCCCGATTCGGTGTCCGGGGACGCGTTCAACGCCGCCTGCGCCGCCGCGTTGGCCGGCGCCCGGGTCGCGCTGCTCAGCGTGCTGGGCACCGATCCGGCCGGAGATCTCATCCTGGCCGAGTTGGTCCGCCGCGGCGTGGACGCCAGCCAGGTGCGCCGGGGCGAGCAGCACACCGGCGCCTACACCGTGTCCCCGGACGCCGAGGGTCAGCCCCGGTTCAGCTACCAACGCGCCGGCTCGGCGGCGACCACGCTCTCCCTGGCAGACCTGGAGCGGTGGGGCCGGGTGCTGGACGCCACCCCGGTGCTGATCACCAGCGGGGTCACCGCGGCGATCTCCCCCAGCTCAGCCCAGCTCGTCGTGGCCGCGGTGACCAGGGTGGCCGGAGCCGGCGGCGCGCCCTGCTACGACGTGAACTACCGACCCAACCTCACCGACGCCGAATCGGCCCGCCGGGCACTGCGCGCGGTGGCGGCGGCCTGCCGACTGGTCAAGCTCTCCAGCCCGGGCGACTCCGGCCCACTGCTCGGCATCGAGGAAGCCACCGCCGTGGCGGCCGCGCTCGCCGAGTTCACCCGGGCCGCGGTCGCGGTGACCCGGGGCGACGCGCCGCTGCTGCTCACCGACGGCGGGCAGACCACCGAGCACCCGGCGGTGCGCATGCCCACCCCGGTGGACAGCACCGGGGCCGGCGACATCCTGCTGGGCACCCTGGCCGCCCGATTGGCGCTCGGGGAGTCACTCGCGGCGGCCGCGCCACTGGCCGTGGTCGCCGCCGGGCTGTCCACCCGGCACCGGGGCGGAGCGCCCCGCGCCACCCTCGACGAGATCCGTGCGGCACTGGCCGCGGCGCGACGGACCGAGGAGCCACCGGCTGACCCACCGCAGGCACTCGAAGAACAGGAGGCGCGCCCTTGAGCGCACCGCGGTCGACCCGACAGGAACCGCTGACGCTGCCACCCCGACCACGGGGGCGGGGCCACAACACCCGCTGGGGAATCGTCACGCTGTGTTTCTTCGGCATCACCATCAACTACGTGGACCGGGCCAACCTGAGCGTGGCGCTGCCCCAGATGTCGCTGGACCTGCACATTCCCCCGGAGATCCAGGGCTTCGTGCTGTCCACCTTCTTCATCACCTACGCACTCGGACAGCTGCCCGCCGGCGGGCTCACCGACAAGTACGGCGTGCGGCCGATGTTCGCCATCGGCGCCACCATCTGGGGCACCTTCACCATGCTCGGCGCCGCCGTGCACAACGTCGGCTCGCTGATCGCCACCCGGCTGGGTCTCGGCGTCGGCGAGGCGGCCGGCTACCTGGGCTGCGCCAAGGCGGTGTCCCGCTGGTTCCCCCGCCACGAGCGGGCGCTGGCCAACTCGATCTGGGACAACGGCGCCAGGGCCGGTACCGCGATCGCGCTGCCGGTGGTCACCACGATCATCGCGCTGCTCAGCTGGCGCTGGTCGTTCATCATCACCGGGCTGCTCGCCTTCGTCTGGGTGTTCGCCTGGCTGCGCGGCTACCGCGAGCCGGACAAGCACCCAAAGCTGTCCCGCGAGGAGTTCGAGTACATCAAGGCCGGCGGCGCGCGGCTGGATGACGCCAAGGCGGACGCCACCGGGACGAAGGTGCGTTGGCGGCAGCTGTTCGGCTACCGCACGGTATGGGCGATGATGATCGGCTTTTTCTGCCTCAACTACGCGATCTACTTCTTCATCACCTGGTTCCCCACCTACCTGGTCAAGGAGCGTGGCTTCGACCTGCTCAAGCTGGGCATCTTCGGCGCGCTGCCGGGCATCGTGGCGATCGGCGGCTCGCTGCTGGGCGGGTTCACCTCGGACCGGTTGGTGCGCCGGGGCTGGCCAGTTAACCGGGCCCGCAAGACCTGCCTGGCCTGCGGCATGCTGCTCAGCTCGGTGATCGCGCTGGCGGTGTTGGTGCCGGCGGCGTGGCAGGCGCTGGCGCTGCTGTCGATCAGCTACGCCTCGCTGGCCTTCTCCGCCGCCTCGGTCGCCACGCTGCCCTCGGACGTCGCCCCGCAGGCCGACCAGGTGTCCTCGCTGGCCGGCATCCAGAACTTCGCCTCGAACGTGGCCGGGGTGCTCGGGCCGATCGTCACCGGTCTCCTGATCGGCGCCACCGGTTCGTTCGTGCTGGCCCTGCTGCTCTCCGGCGCGCTGTGCATTATCGGCGCGCTCACCTACACCCTCGGCATCAAGCGGGTGGAGCCGTTGCCCGCGCGCTCCGGGGCAGAGGTCGCCGCGTGAACGCACCGGCGGGCCCCAGCACAGTGACCGCGGGCGAAGAGGGCACCGAGCTGGCCGCGGTGCTGCACGCGCGCAAGGACATCCGGGTGGAGCTGGTCTCCCGCGCCGAGCTGGGGCCCGACCAGGTCCGGGTGGCGCTGGAGGCCACCGGGCTGTGCGGCAGTGACCTGCACTACTACGCCGACATGCGCAACGGGCCGAACGTGGTGACCGCGCCGCTGGTGCTCGGCCATGAAGGCGCCGGCCGGGTGGTCGAGGTCGGGGCCGGGGTGGAGCCGGAGCTGGTCGGCCAGCGGGTGGCGATCGAGCCGGCGGTGGTCTGCGGGCGGTGCGCGATGTGCCGCGCCGGGCGCTACAACCTCTGCCTGCACGGCACCTGCCTGGGCTCCCCGCCCACCCACGGCACGCTGCGGCAGAGCGTGGTGATGCCCCGGGCCAACGTGCACCCGGTACGACACCTGGACGCCGGCACCGCCGCGCTGGTGGAGCCGCTCGCGGTGGGCACCTGGGCGGTGCGCCGCGCCCGCCTGGGTCTCGGCGACCGGGTGCTGATCACCGGCGCCGGACCGATCGGGCAGCTTGCGGCGGCCGCCGCCCGGCTGGCCGGGGTGAGCTGGATCGGCATGGTGGACACCGCGCCGGCCCGGTTGGCCAGCGCTGACGGGCTGGCCGACGAGTATTTCGACAGCGTGCCAACCAGCACAGGGACCGGCGGGGCGGCCGGTCGAGCGAGCGGCGGGGCGGACGCGCTGCTGGAGTGCTCGGGTGCCCCCGAGGTGCTGGCCGACCTGGGCGCGCTGCGCGCCGGAGCCCGGATCGCGCTCGTCGGCATCCCGGCCCGGCGGCCGGTGCCTGAGGGGTTCCTGATCATGGCGCAGCGCTACGAGTACGACGTGCTGGGTTGCTTCCGGTACGGCCCTGGTGCCTTCCGCGCGGCCGCCGAGCTGGCCGACGCCGGCCGGCTGGACCTGCGGCGGCTGATCACCGCGAGCTACCCGCTGGCCGAGGCAGGCACCGCGCTGCACAC